>DATLTA010000079.1:0-42715 GCA_035533775.1 Candidatus Dormiibacterota bacterium
CGGTTCTTCGTCGGACTGCTGGTGGGGCTCGTCTGGGTCGTGCCGGCAGCATGGTCCCCGCAAATCATTGCCGGGATGTTTATCTGGGATGGACTGCTTCTGCTGCTGTGGGTTTGGGACCTGATTCGAATGAGCAAACCCGGCGAGCTGGAATTGCAGCGCGTCTGGCAATCCGCGCCTTCTCTGGGCGTTTCCTCAAAACTTTCGGTCGAATTGCAAAACCACGGACGCCGCGCCGTGTTCGCGCGAGTGACGGACGAAATACCGCGCACGCTCCGGCGGGAGCCTCCCACGGTCGAACTATTTGCGGCCGCAGGAAGATCGGCTCGCGCGGAGTACGCCATTTTGCCGGCTCAGCGCGGGGACATGCGTCTCGGAAAATTCTATTTGCGGTACCAGAGCAGCCTGCGCATAGCCGAACGCTGGGCCGTCGCCGATGTTGCGGGGAGCGCGCGCGTGCTTCCGAATCTGGAGCAGGCCAAACAGCAGACACTGTATCTGATTCGCTCCCGCCAGGTCCAAATGGAGCGGCGACGGCGAAGATTCCGCGGCTTGGGCCGTGAATTCGAGAGCCTGCGCGAGTACCGCAGCGGTGATGAATTGCGCAGCATCTGCTGGACCGCCACCGCGCGGCGCTCGAAACTCATCACCCGCGTGTTTCAGGTCGAACGCAGCCAGTCCGTCTGGATCGTCCTCGATGCGGGGCGTTTATTGCGCGCGCAAATCGTGCAGGCGGAGACTTCCCTGCGGCTTTCCAAGCTGGATTATGCGGTGGACGCGGCGCTGGCGCTGGCGCAGGCCGCCATGCACTCGGGCGACCGCGTGGGGTTGCTCGCCTACGGCCGCCAGATTCAGCAGAATCTGAATGCTGGACGCGGGGCTGCACACCTGAGGCAAATCGTGGAGTCTCTTGCGGTCGTGCGGCCCGAGCCGTATGAGGCCGACCACGCTCGCGCGGCGCGCGCGTTGCTCACCGAACAGACGCGCCGCAGCCTGATCGTGTGGATCACGGACCTTGCCGAAACCGCCGGCACGCCCGACGTGATCGAATACGCCCTGGAAATGACACGGCGGCACCTGGTGCTGTTTGCCGCCGTGGGCCAACCCGATCTGAACGAGCTTGCCGCGCGCCGCCCCGAGTCCGAGCAAGAGATGTTCCGCTACATCGCCGCCCTCGAAATTATCCAGCGGCGGGAGTTGCTGTTGCGCAGGCTCCGTCAACGAGGCGTGCTCGCCATGGAACTCATGCCGGGCGCATTGGCCGGTTCGCTGGTCAATCACTATCTCGACATCAAGGATCGCAGTTTGATCTAGGACTATTCCTGCGGGTATTTTGCAGCGGTAAAAAATAATCTTCGCAGGCTGAAGCCTGCGCCACACAAGGGCAGCTTCTTTCGGAGAAATTATTCCCCGGGGTCTTCCTCGAAGTCGTCCTCAATGGCTTCGCGAATCGCCTGCTCGGATATCACGCCCTCGCGCATCACGGCCCAATCATCGTTTTCCAGCTTCACGATGGTAGACGCGAGATTCCCCGGCGTTTCACCGGCATCGATAATAAGGGGAAGGCGGTCGCCCATCTGCTTGAACAGCTCGGTGGCGGTCGCGCAGGCGGGCTGTCCGGAAATATTTCCGCTGGTGCCGGTGACCGGCCCCTGTACCAGCGTGATGAGACCGTTGACGATGGGAGACTTCGGCCAGCGCACGGCGACATTGCCCGTATGCGCGGTCACTTTTAACGGAATGTGCGTGGAGGCTTCCACCAGCAAAGTCAGCGCGCCGGGCCAGAATTTCGCGGCAAGCTTATGAAATGTGTAGGGAACCTCGCGCGTCAGCGACATGGCCTGCGCCATCGAATCGACCAGAAGCGGCAGGGCCCGTGTTTCGGGGCGGCCCTTCACGCGATACAGCTGGTCCACGGCCGCCAGATTGAACGGATCCGCCGCAATTCCATAAAAAGTATCCGTGGGAATGGCCACGAGGCGGCCGCGGCGGATGAAATCGGCTGCGTAACGCAGGGCTGCGGGATCAGGTGTTTCCGGGGAAATCTTCAACAGCTCAGCCGGCAAAGTGTTGGACCTCTTTAGCTTTCTCTCTCTGACTGCTCATTTTGGCCAGAAGTCTCGCGCCTCAAAAATAACAAACAAAATACGTCGAGTGAAACTACCATAGACATCCAGCCGGTTCAAGATGCGCCGGCCCGCGCCGCGAAGGCATTCACGACCATCGCTTTACCGCTTGTGGGCGGTTTGTTAGGCTGAAGCACATGGCAGAGTCCCGCAAAGCCACTCCCGGGCGCAACGCACACGCAGCCGCCGCACCGATTACCAGCCGCGACAATCGCTGGCTCATGCGATTCCGCTCGGCGCTGTCGGGCGAACACGGCGACGACAGGCTTGTGGGCGTCGAAGGCGCAAGGCTGGTGGAATCGGCCCTGGGTTCCGGGCTTCTCGTTGAAGCGGTTCTGGTCAGCGATTCGGGAGAACGCCACAGGGCGCGCCTTTCCCCCGCCCTGCTCGCCGGCGTGCAAATTCTGCGCACTTCGGACCGGTTGTTTGCGGGAGTCGCGGATACACAGGCACCTCAGGGAATTGCCGCGCTGGTTCGCCTCAGGCAGACAACTATCGGGAGCCTGACGCAAGGAGCGACTCTGGTGATCGTTCTGGTTGGCGTGCAGGACCCCGGCAATGTGGGAACCATCCTGCGCGCCGCGGAAGCTTTTGGAGCCACCGGCGCCGCCACATGTCCCGCCGGAGATGTAGGAACGTCAGATCCGTTCGGGGCAAAGGCGCTGCGAGCCTCCGCCGGATCGGCCTTGCGGCTTCCGATACTGCATGGGGTTGCGCCCGGAGAGTTACTGGCAAAATTGCAAGGTTCCGGATTGAAAGTGTACGCGGCCGCCGCGGCGAAACAGCCGCAAGGCCGGAGCGCAATCGTCGAAAACCCCTTGCTGAAACCCTGGGAAATCGACTGGATATCTCCGGCGGCACTGCTGATTGGAAATGAAGGGGCGGGGTTGCCCGAGGACGTTGTCCGTCAGGCGGATGCGCGCGTCAGCATTCCGCAGGCTGCGGCGAGAACTCCGGTGGGCGTGGAATCGCTGAACGCGGCGATGGCCGCGACCGTTTTGTTGTACGAAGCCATGCGGCAGCGGAACGCGCGGCAGCGCACATGAGCCTGTTCGCAAAACTCGATCCGGAAGAAAGCGGCGCTGCCCCCGTGCAGCCCCTGGCCGAGCGCATGCGCCCGCGCACACTCGATGAGTTCACCGGCCAGGAATCCCTGCTGGGTCCGGGAAAACCGCTGCGCACGCAAATTGAACGCGACGACATCGGCTCCATGATTCTCTGGGGTCCTCCGGGATGCGGGAAGACCACGCTTGCGCGATTGATTGCACGATTGACGCGATCCGATTTCGTGGCCTTCAGCGCGGTGCTGACGGGAATCAAGGAAATCAAGGAGGTCATGGCCGCCGCCGAGCACGCGCGCCGCGCCGGACGCCGCACCATCGTCTTTATCGACGAAGTACACCGCTTCAACAAGGCGCAGCAGGATGCCTTCCTGCCCCACGTGGAAGCGGGAAACATCACGCTGATCGGCGCGACCACCGAAAATCCCTCTTTTGAAGTCATCGCCCCATTGCTTTCCCGCACGCGCGTCTACGTGTTGCAAGCCCTCTCCACCGAGCAGATCGAGATATTGCTGCGCCGCGCGCTTCAGGACCCGCATCGCGGCCTGGGAAATGAAAACGTCACGATCAGCGATGAGGCCATCCAGCACATCGCCGTGTTTTCCGGCGGCGATGCCCGCGCCGCGCTCAATACGCTGGAAACCGCCGTGCGCGCCGTGTTGCCCGACAATTCCGGGAAGCGCGCGATCACGCGCGAAATGCTGGCCGACCTTCTGCAACGAAAATTCCTGCTGTACGACAAGTCGGGCGAAGAGCATTACAACCTGATTTCGGCCCTGCATAAGTCCGTCCGGAATTCGGACCCGGACGCGACGCTCTACTGGCTGGTCCGCATGCTCGAATCCGGGGAAGACCCCCTGTACATCGCCCGGCGGATGGTGCGCATGGCCAGCGAGGACATTGGACTTGCCGAGCCTGGCGCCCTGGCCGTGACGATCGCCGCGATGCAGGCCGCCGATTTCCTGGGGCCGCCGGAAGGCAATCTCGCCCTGGCGCAGGCCGCCGTCTATCTCTCGCTTGCGCCCAAGTCCAACGCGCTTTATACGGGCTACGGCTCGGTCACCGGGGATCTGGAACGCACACGAACCGAGCCTGTGCCGCTGCATCTTCGCAACGCCGCGACCAGCCTGATGAAAAATCTGGGATACGGAAAGGGATATCAGTACGCGCACGACCAGGCGGACAAGGTCGCGGACATGGCCTGCCTGCCCGAATCGCTTGCGGGAAAAACGTATTATCGGCCAACCGATCAGGGATTCGAAGCGCGACTCCGGCAACGCATGGAGGAGATCCGTCGGCTCAAGGACCGGCGAAAGCCTCAACCATAAACATTTTTTCCGACTGCAATGCCACCGCCTGCCTACAGGACGATCCTGCTTGCTGTTCTGGATTTCCTGTGGGAGAAAAACGCTGCCGCCCAGCCATTCAGCGCGGACGGGCTTACTACTGGTGGCGCTTAAAAAGTTCTTTTGCGATGCAACGATCCATGATGACGGTGAGTCCAGCGTTCCGGGCGCGTTCGGCAGAAGCTTCGTCCCTCACGCCTTCCTGCATCCACACGGCCTGTGCGCCCTTGCGAATGGCCGCGTCGACGACCTCCGGAATATGTTCGGAACGCCGGAAAATATCAACGATGTCGATTTTATCGGCAACCTCATCGAGGCGCGCGTAGGCTTTCTCACCCAGCACCTCGGACTCGTTCGGATTCACCGGAATAATGCGGTACCCGGAGGACTGCAAAAATTTCGCAACGCCAAAGCTGGGACGATACGGCTTGGAAGACAATCCCACGATGGCAACGACCTTAGACGAGGCCAGCAGGTGCGTAATCTTTCCCGGCTCGTTTGGATTGGAAATCTCAGATTTGCTCATCGGCGCCATTGCTTCCTGCTTTCCGCTGTGTTCGCGCGCTTCAGGGATTGTACTCCCATGCGCGGATTTCTATTTCACCCTCTTGAGTCTGCGGCGCTGTTCCCTGGGCCGATTCAAATCCGGGGCTTTCCCTTCCAGAGCGAAGCCCACCGCGCGAGCCAGTTTCGCCACTTCCTTCGGATCGAGGCGGCGGTAATGCCCTTCCGGCACGGTTTCGATTTCCAGAGACGCCAGCTTGACTCGCCTCATTTTTTCGACGCGGTGTCCCATCTTCAATAAATTCGTGCGCAGCAAATCTTTTCGGACCCCCGTGATCTGCACTTCGTACCAGGGATTCGGGGGATTCTTCCCCGCCGAATGCGGCGCGCGCAGGGGAAATATCTTCCCGTGAAACGCGGTCGCCAGGCTTTTGAGCTGCTCTTCGCTCAGTCTTCCCTTCACCTTGATCCAAAATGTCTGGGGCAGCAAGGGCGACGCCTTCAGCATTCGGCTGGCCAGTTCTCCATCGTCGGTCAGGAAAACGATTCCACTGGCGGCATAATCAAGACGCCCGACGGGAAATACGCGTTCGGACACGCCGACAAGCAAATTGCGCAGCGTGCGCCGCCCCTCGGGATCAGCCAAAGTGGATACAATTTCCGGAGGCTTGTTGAGAAGCACGTAGGCGCGCTGTTCGGAAGCTTTTGCGACTTTTCCGGCGGCCTCGATACGGTCGCGCTCCGGATCGGCCTTCGCGCCCATTTCGGTGACCACAACCCCGTTGACGCGCACCTGCCCGCTGCGAATCAACTCCTCGGCATGGCGCCGCGAGGAGATTCCCGCGCGGGCAATAATTTTTTGCAGACGCTCAAGCATAATTTTGCCTAGGAAGCACTTTCCGCCGTGGAATTATCCGGACTTTCTTCCGTTCCCGCACCGGCCGGGTCCTGCGATTGTTGCGCTCCGGGTTCCACGGAATCCGATGCTTGCGTGGCTGGAGTGTTTTCCGAATCGGCGGGGCTGGCCGCGTCGCCGGTTTCAGTGGCGCTGGAGTTTTCGGGGGTGTCGGCGATTTCAGGAGCGTCGCCGGCTTCAGGGTGATCGGCGGAGAAAACCGCCTCGGCTTCATTCTGCGATTCCGGTTCCGGCTCAATGGGAGCGATGCCCTCGTCCGAACCGAGCGCGGCGCGCGCCAGTTGCTCAAACTCTTTCAGGCTTGGCAACTCCGCCAGATCGGAAAGGCCGAAACGCATCAGGAATTCCTTCGACGTGCGGTACATGATCGGACGGCCCATGACGGCCTTGCGCCCCGCCGTGGTGATCAGGCGTTTTTCCAGCAGCGTCTTGATTACGCCGGAGACGTTCACGCCACGAATTTCCTGGATTTCCGGTCCAGTCACCGGCTGGCGGTAGGAAATCACGGCCAGCGTCTCCAGCGCCGGCATGGTCAGGCGGAGCGGCGGGCGCAGGCTCTTGATAAACCGGCGAACCACTTCGTGGTGCTGCGGTTTGGTGTAAAACCGGTAGCCGCCGGCAACGGCGCGAATTTCCATGCCGCGTTCTTCCCCGGAGTAGCCAGCAATCATCTCGTCCAGGGCGGCGCGCACGACGCTCTTGTCTTCTCCGACGGCATTGGCGATCTGATCCAGGGTCGCGGGTTCGTCGGCGGCGTAAATAATGGCTTCCAGAGCTCCCTTGAGCTCTATCGGATTCATGGTCATTGATATTGTTCGTCAATTCCTCGAAGCGGTTCCTGCGGCGAATCACCCAGCGTTTCGCCGCCCGAGAACACCACATCGAACAGTTTGTGCTTTCTCAATCGAATTTCCGAGAACAATTCCGGCTGCACCAGGATGATCGCGTGCAATCGCACCAGTTCGAGCACCGCCAGCAGGGCCACAATCATGGCATGGCGCGACGGGCAGGACTCGAAAAAGGAGATCAGTTCCACGCCGTCTTCTCCGAGCACGAGCCGCTGGCGCAACAATTCCATCATCTGTGCCACGGTGAATTGATTGTGATGCAATTCAATCTTCACCACTTCCTTGCGGCGCTCCAGCACCTGCTGAAACACCTTCACCAGGTCCACCAGCGAAACGATCAGCTCCCCTTCCACATCCTCGCCCTCGTACAGCGAGCGGTCGGGCTTCGACCAAACGTGCTCCTCGATCTGCTGGCGCTGGTGGAGCAGTTGCGCCGCGCTCTTGAACTTTTCGTGTTCGACCAGACGGTGCACCAGTTCAGCGCGCGGGTCTTCCAGTTCCTCGGGACCCGCCAGTGGATCGGCCGGCAGCAGCATTTTCGATTTGATGTAGATCAGCGTCGCGGCCATGTAAATAAAATCGGCCGAGATGTCCATGTCGAGCTGTTCGAGCTTGTGCAGATATTCCAGATACTGGCCGGTGATCTTCGCGATCGGGATGTTGTGAATGTCGATTTCCTGCTTCTTGATCAGATCCAGCAGGAGATCCAGGGGGCCGTCGTACATGTCCAGATGAATCTTGTAGGGTGAGCCCATGTTTATTCCCCCACCGGAACGTTTTTGTTGGAAGGTGCGACCGGGCCGGCAAACTCTTCGCGCTTCTCTTTCCAATTAAAAATTGCTTCGCGCACGCGCGACATCGTTTTCTGGGCCGTTTCGCGCGCCTTGGCCGAGCCATCGTCAAGCATTCGCAGCACCATGGCGGGTTGCGCGGCGTACTCTTCGCGGCGCACGCGAATCGGTTCGATCCACTTGATCAGGTTGTCGGCCATCGCCGTCTTGCACTCGATGCAGCCGATTCCCGCGGTGCGGCAGCCTTCGGCCGACCACGCCAGCGTTTCGGGCGGGGAAAACAGTTTGTGCCAGTCGTACACCGGACAGACATCCGGATTGCCGGGATCGGTGCGGCGTTTGCGCGCCGGGTCGGTCATCATCGCGCGGGATTTCGTGCGGATCGATTCGTCCGGCTCGCTGAGCGATATGAAGTTGCCGTAGCTCTTGGACATTTTCCGGCCGTCGGTGCCGGGAATGCGCGGGGATTGCGTCAGCTGAGAGCCGGGCTCGCGAAGAATCGTCGAGCGGCTAAATAGATGGCCATAGTCCTTCGTCGAATCGAGAAAGTTGTCCACTCCCTGTTCCAGAGCGTCTTTTCTGAGGGAATTTGCAAGATCCCTTTTCTGCTCCTCGGTGAAGGACTTGCCGTTGGAGGGCAAACGTTTCGTGTCGTGCACGTGTCGCGCAAGGAATTCAATGTTTCCGCGTGTGAATAATTCCGGCTTGATCCGGAAACCATAAAAGAAATTGAATCGCCGTACGATCTCCCGCGTCAGTTCGATATGGGCAACCTGATCTTCGCCGACGGGAACAAGGTCGGCGTCGTAGATAACGATGTCGGCCGACTGCAGAACCGGATATCCGAGAAATCCGTACGTATGCAGATCCCTGTCCTGGACGTTGTCGAGCGCCTCTTTATAGGTGGGGACGCGCTCGAGCCACCCGAGCGGCGTCACCATGGACAACAGCAAATTCAACTCGGCGTGCTCGGGCACCGACGACTGAATGAACATCGTGCATTTCGCCGGATCCAGGCCCGCGGCCAGCCAGTCGGTGGCGATTTCGATGGTGTTCTGCGCGACCTGGGAAGTATCGGCGTAGTCCGAGGTCAGCGCGTGCCAGTCCGCCACGAAGAAGAAACATTCGTGCTGCGCGTCGTTCTGCAGTTTGATCCAATTTTCGAGCGCGCCGAAGTAATGCCCGATGTGGAGGCGCCCGGTGGGGCGCATGCCGCTCAAAACTCTTTTCTTTTGATCCACGCTAAATGTTTCTCCCGGATTCCCTTGCTGTTTGGCACTCGCCTGCCGATGCGGATGGACGCAGCGAATCTAACAATCTGCCCGCCTGAAGGCGGGCGCTACAAAGACAGCTCGAAATCATGTTCGCCTCGCATGGGATGGGGCGGCTGCGCCACTGCTCAGCAAATCGCGCGCGATGATCATGCGCTGGATTTCGCTGGTGCCCTCATAAATCGTAAGCACGCGGGCGTCGCGGTACATTCGTTCGACATCGGACTCGCGCGAATATCCCATGCTGCCGTGGATCTGCACGGCTTTATAAACGACGCGGTTCACCATTTCTCCAGCATACAGTTTTGCACGCGAGGCGACCGGTCCGACAGGTCTCGCGCCCGAGCCGCGCGACCTATCGCGTACCCACGCGGCGTTGTGCACCAGTCCCCGCGCCGCCTCGATTTCGGTCTGCATGTCCGCGAGCATCCATTGTACAGCCTGAAACTCGCTGATGGTCTTTCCGAATGCGCGCCGCTGCCTGGCGTATATGACCGACGCTTCGAGCGCTCCCTGCGCGATCCCGAGGGCTTGCGCGGCAATGCCCACGCGGCCGCCATCCAGCAGATCCAGAGCGATTTTCAGGCCCTGGCCCTGCTCGCCCAGCCGATTTTCCAGCGGGACTTCGCAATCGGTAAATACGATTTCGGCCGAACGCGAAGTGCGCAGCCCCATCTTATCCTCGTACCGCGCCACTCGAAAACCGGGAAATGACGGCTCGACCAGAAATGCGGTCACGCCCCGGGCACCCGCCGATGGGTCCGTCTTGGCAAAGACGACATAGATTCCAGCCTCGCCGCCAGTGGTGACCCACGATTTCGTTCCGTTCAGGCGGTACGTGCTGTCCCTGCGATCCGCGGTGGCAGCGATTGCGCCCGCGTCCGATCCTGCCTGCGGTTCGGTCAGGCAAAACGAGCCGAGAATTTCTCCGCGCGCCAATCGGCGCAGATATTTTTCCTTTTGAATCTCTGTCCCGTATTCCAGAACCGCCAGGGCGGCAAGAGAATTGGTCACAGCCAGCGCCACGGCCATTGCGGCGTCCACGCGGGCCACTTCTTCGAGCATCAGAACGTAGGAAACCGTGTCCGCTCCCGCGCCTCCCCAGGATTCGGGAACCAACATCCCACAGCAGCCAAGTTCTCCCAGCTTGCGCAGCTCCCTGGAGGCGAACTTCTCTTCCAGGTCGCGCGCGCGGATCGACGGGCGCACCTCGGCGTCCATAAACCGGCGAACGGTATCCCGAATCAATCGCTGATCGTCGCTAAAGGAGAAGTCCATCATGTAGCAGGTACGAGCGATGCTAGCACAGGAGGAGGAAATTCCTGAAGCGAAGGCTGTTTCAAAGAAGAAGTTTAACCAGGATCGGTTTCCACCTGAGGGGTTCCGAATTCATGCGGAGAAAAATCAGACAGCCTGAAGACTTTCCCGGAAATGGCTACATCTTCAGCAATTCTCGCAAATGCCTGGTCTGCGCGCGGCTCACCGGGACTTCGGAGCCTTTCTTATCGGCCATCTTGAGCATGTAGCTGGATTTGAACCACGGCACGACTTCCTTAATGTGATTGATATTGACCAGATACGACCGGTGCGCGCGCCAGAAAATATCCGATTCCAGCGACGACTGGAGTTCCTCGATCGTCCTGTAATTCGACGTGCCTTCGACTTCGCGCGCCACCACGGTGATTGTGCCGTCCTCGATGGAAGCGAAGATGACGTCCTCCGCGTCCACCAGGAACAGCCGCTGCTGCGTCTTCACCAGCAGTTTGACCGGAGGCGCCTTTCCCCCGCCGATCTGGCTGACCAGCGTTTCCAACCGCTCGCTGGGCGAAGCTTCGGCTTCGAGCGCCTTTTTCGCGCGCTGAATGGCGCGGGCCAGGCGGCCCTTCTCGATCGGCTTCAGGACGTAGTCGATGGCGTTCACTTCAAACGCCTGCACGGCATAGTTGTCATAGGCGGTCGCGAAGACGATTTGAGGGAGTTTTCCCCTGCGGTCCATCAATTTCTTGATCACGCCGAAACCGTTGAGGCCCGGCATCTGCACGTCAAGAAATACCAGGTCCGGGGAATGTTCCTTGATGAGGGCGAGCGCTTCCACGCCATTTTTCCCCTGGCCGACCAGGCGCACTTCGGGAAAGCTTTTCAGTAGGTACGCCAGTTCATCGCGCGCCGGCTTTTCGTCGTCGACGATCAGTGTGTCGATTTGCATAAAACCGCTTGAAACGCTGCCTGCAAAGTATATGCGACCCGTACCCCAGGTTCAACCGGCGGCGAGGCGCATTCCCTGTTAAGATTTCCGGGAGCGGCTGCGTTTCCCCAGCGTCTGCGGCGGCCAGGGTTCCGATGGAAAATCTCGCTCCACGGGAGGCGGAATTGGCAAAGGCACGGGCGAAACTTCTCAAGAGCAAGGTTCTCTATCAGGGCAAAGTGTTTCGCCTGCAGCGTGACACGGTGATGGAGCCCGGCGGCGTGCGCGCCGAGCGGGACGTCATCGTGCATCCCGGATCGGTGGTGGTGCTGCCCATTTTCAACGACGGGCGCGTGCTCCTGATCCGCCAGTATCGCCACTCGGTCGGCGAATTTCTCTGGGAGCTGGTGGCGGGGCGCAAGGAACCGGGGGAAACTCCCGTGGCGGGCGCGCGCCGGGAACTGATCGAGGAGACCGGATACAGGGCCAGGCGCATGCGGAAATTGATGCGCGTGGTGCCCACTCCCGGCTTTGTGAACGAATGGATGTGGATCTTCGCTGCGGAAGGACTGGCCGCGGGCGCCGCGCAGCCGGAAGAGGACGAAAAAATCACGCCGCGAATTTTTACTTTGAAACAGGCGGAGTCGATGATCGAGCGCGGCACGCTGCGCGACGCGAAATCCATCTGCGGCCTTCTGTATTACATGCGCTTCCGGAAACGATTTCGTTAAAGGTCGCACTGCGATTGCATTTTTGTTTTTTGCCGCAACTTCCACGATTCGCGCATCTGCAGTTGTCTTTCCCGCGGCTCCTTCGTGCGGCTCCCGCCACGACTGTTTTTTTAAAAATTCCGTGTTCTCCGCTTGAATCATCGGCGCGCGTAGCATAGGATTTCGCCCAGCAAGCGCTCCATGAAATGTTTTCGGAGGGAAAGGCGGACATGAGCGTACGGGATTTCATCAAACACAATTACCGGCATTTCAACGCGGCTGTCGTCGTGGATGCCTCGCAGGCCTACATCGCGCACCTGGCGCGCGGCGGGAAGATGTTCATGACCATGGCTGGAGCGATGAGCACGGCGGAACTGGGGCTTTCGCTCGCCGAGATGATCCGGCAGGACAAAGTGCACGGCATATGCACGACCGGAGCCAACCTGGAAGAAGACATTTTTAATCTTGTCGCACACACCCACTACGAACGCGTGCCGCACTACCGCAATCTGAGCAATGCCGAAGAAGTCGCGCTGCGCGATCGCGGAATGAATCGCGTCACCGATACGTGCATCCCGGAAGAAGAAGCCATGCGCCGCATCGAGCGGCAGGTGCTCAAACTCTGGCAGAAGGCCGACAAGGAAAAGCAGCGCTACTTCCCGTATGAATACATGTACCAGCTCATTCGCGAAGACTCGATCAAGGATTTTTACGATATCGACCCGAAGGATTCCTGGGTCATCGCCGCGTGCGAGAAGAACCTGCCCATCTTCACGCCCGGCTGGGAAGATTCCACGCTGGGAAATATTTTTGTCGCCAACGTGGTCCGCAAGGATGTTTCCAACTTTCACGTCGTGAAATCCGGCGTGGAACAGATGGCCTGCCTGATCGACTGGTATCGCGCGAATTCCGCGGAGGAGCCGATCGGCTTCTTCCAGATCGCCGGCGGCATCGCGGGAGACTTCCCCATCTGCGTGGTTCCCCTGATCACGCAGGACCTTCGCGAGAAGTGCCGCCTCTGGGGATACTTCTGCCAGATTTCCGACAGCACGACGTCATACGGCTCCTACAGCGGGGCCGTACCCAACGAAAAAATCACCTGGGGAAAACTCGATGTGTCCACGCCGCGCTTCGTCATCGAATCCGACGCGTCCATCGTGGCGCCCCTGATGTTTGCTTACATCCTCGGGCAGTAGAACCGGGGGCGCACATATGGACAATCGCGAAGTCGCTCGCGTCCTGCGGGAAACGGCGCAACTGCTCGAAATCGACGGCGCCATGATCGGCCGCTACCGCAGCTACGAGCGGGCGGCGCAGCTGATCGATGGTTTGCCGGAATCCATCGAAGAGCTTGCCACGGATCGCAAGAAACTCACCGCCTTGCCCGGCATCGGCGAAGGCTTGGCCGACCACATTCAGGAAATCCTCAAGACCGGCGATTATTCGCTGCGCACAAAACTCCTCAAAAAATATCCGGAAAGCATTCTCCATCTTCTCGAATTGCAGTCGTTGGGACCGAAAAAAGTCGCCCACCTCTGGAAAAAGTTTCATGCCGGTTCGGTGGAACAGGTGGAACAGCTTGCCCGCGAGGGCAAACTGCGCGACCTGGAAGGCTTTGGTGAAAAAACCGAGGGAAACATCCTCAAAGCGATTGCGGTATTCAAGAAATCCGCGGGGCGCTTTCCAATCGACATGGCGGACGAAGAAGCTGAAATCATTGCCAAGCACATCCGCGCGTTCGGAAAGCCGGTGGAACTGGTTACGCCCGCCGGTTCGCTGCGGCGCGGCAAGGAAACCGTCGGAGACCTCGACCTGCTGGTAACGCTTTCGCCCGGCAAACATACGCCCAAAACCGTCGAATCCATCGCGGCGCATATCCTGACGTTTCCCGGCATCGAGCAGACGCTTGCGCACGGCGAAAATAAAGTCAGCTTTGTCTTGAAAAATGGTTTGCAGATTGACGTGCGCATCCTGGAAAAGGAAAGTTTTGGAGCGGCGCTGCTTTATTTTACGGGATCGAAGGAGCACAACGTCGCGCTGCGCGGCCGCGCGAACAAGATGGGCTACACGCTGAATGAATACGCGCTGGCGACACTCAAAGGGGAACGCCCCGTGGCCCGCGCCACCGAGCAGGAAATTTACGCCAAGCTGGACCTCGATTACATTGTTCCTGAAATGAGGGAGAATACCGGAGAAATCGACGCCGCGGCCGAGCATCGCCTGCCGCACCTGATCGAGCTATCCGACATTCGCGGCGACCTGCAGATGCACACCACGGCGAGCGACGGAAAAAACTCCATCGAGGAAATGGCGCTGGCCGCGAAAGATCTTGGTTACGAATACATTGCGCTCACCGATCACAGCAAGGCGGTGACCGTCGCCAATGGCCTGGACGAAAAGCGCACCCTCGAACAGATCCGAAAAATCCGCGCCGCCAACGACAAACACCTGGGCATCCGAATCCTCGCCAGCAGCGAGGTGGATGTGCTGAAAAATGGAAAATTGGATTTGGATGACGAAGTGCTCTCCCAGCTCGACATTATCCTGGTGTCCATCCACTCGTACATGAATATGGAACGGGCGGAAATGACCGAGCGCATTCTCGCGGCCATCGAAAATCCGTACACGCAAATCATCGGGCACCCCACCGGGCGGCTGATCCTGCGCCGGGACGCCTATGCGGTGGACATGGAACAGATCCTGGACGCCGCGCACAAACACGGCGTCGTCATGGAATGCAATGCCGCGCCGGAACGCCTGGACCTGAAAGATACGCACCTGCGCATGGCCAAGGAGCGCGGCGTGAAGATTGTGATCTCCACCGACGCGCACTCCACCCGGGGCCTGGCCGCCATGCGCTACGGCGTGCAGATGGCGCGGCGCGGCTGGATCGAGAAAAAAGACGTCATCAACACGTTTTCCATCGAAAAGCTTCTGGGCGCCCTGCGGGAAAAGCCCGGCGCGCCGGCCCGCGGCAGACGTCCCGCTGCGGCCGCTCCGCGCACGCAGCGGAAGGGCAAACCGCACAAATCCGCATGAGCGCATTTGGCGATTCTGGTTTGCAAATCAGCGCGCATACGCGCATGATATTGATCTTGCGCGCAGGGGTTCGCGGATTCCGGTCCGCTTGAACGACAGTCCTACGCAGTTTCATTGCTCCGCACAATTTCAGAAAGACGGGAGATACAAGAATGCGCAAGTCCGCAGGGATTGCTCTGCCAAAGGGAAAACTTGGAGTGCTCACCGTGGGAATGGGCGCCGTGGCCACGACGTTCATGGCCGGTGTGGACCTGGTGCGGCGAAAAAAATCCCAGCCGGTGGGATCGCTGACGCAACTCGGCACGATTCGGCTGGGGAAACGAACCGAATCGCGCACGCCGCCCATCAAGGACTTCGTTCCCCTCGAAAAACTCGAGAACATCGTCTTTGGCGGATGGGATATCTTCCCCGACAGCGCCTATGAGGCCGCCAAGAATGCTGCCGTGCTCAGTTCCGAGCATCTGGCCGAAGTGAAGCCCTTTTTGAGCAAAATCCGCCCGATGAAGGCCGCGTTCGACCAGAATTACGTCAAGAAGCTGACCGGAACGCACGTCAAGAAGGCACGCAACAAGTACGAACTGGCGCTGCAAATCCGCGACGACATCCGGAAATTCCAGAAGAAGAACAAGGTTTCCCGAACCGTCGTGATCTGGTGCGGTTCGACGGAGATATTCCTAAAGCCGCACGCCGTGCACGCCACACCTGAAAAATTTGTCGCCGCAATGAAGAAAAATCATCCGGCCATCGCGCCTTCGATGCTCTATGCCTGGGCGGCCATCACCAGCGGCGTGCCGTTCGCCAACGGCGCTCCCAACCTGACCGTCGATATCCCGGCAATCACCGAACTGGCCAAACAACACGGCGTGCCGATCTGCGGCAAGGATTTCAAAACCGGGCAAACACTGATGAAGACGATTCTTGCCCCCGGATTCAAGGCCCGGCTACTCGGAATGAATGGCTGGTTCTCCACCAACATTCTGGGCAATCGCGACGGCGAAGTGCTCGACGATCCCGGATCGTTCAAGACCAAGGAAGAATCGAAACTCGGCGCACTCGAATATATTCTCCAGCCGAAGCTGTATCCTGACCTGTACGGCAAGATCCACCACAAGGTCCGCATCAATTACTATCCGCCACGCGGCGATAACAAGGAAGGCTGGGACAACATCGACATCTTCGGATGGCTGGGCTATCCCATGCAGATCAAGGTCGATTTCCTGTGCCGCGATTCGATCCTGGCGGCGCCGATCGTGCTCGACCTGGTCCTCTTCCTCGACCTGGCCAAGCGCGCCGGCATGCGCGGCATTCAGGAATGGCTGAGCTTCTATTTCAAGTCCCCCATGTGCGCGCCCGAACTGTATCCCGAGCACGATCTTTTCATCCAGTCCATGAAGCTCAAAAACACACTCCGCTGGATGATGGGCGAGGACCTGATCACGCATCTGGGCCAGGAATACTACGACTGACATTGCTGATATTCCAGCCCTGCAGAAAAAACGCCTTCGGACAGGTTGTCCGGGGGCGTTTTTGTTTTTACCGCCGGGGATGCCGCGTAATCCTGGGAATAACAGCGTGATATTTACTGCGGCAGGGAACGCACCCAGATGCGGCTGGTCGCGGGCTTGCCGAGGTGGATGGTCTTGTTTCCGACGGCAATCGTCATGGTTTCGTCGTATTCGCGTTTTCTTACGCGCGCGCGCGCGCCGGGATGGATGGAAAGGCCCGAGAGGAATTCCAGAAATTTCGCATCTTTCTCGTACACACACAGCACTTCCACGGTGCGTCCCGTGCCAACTTCGGAAAGCGGAACCGCCCCGTGCTTGCGCCGCAGCTTCACCAGGCCGCCCTGCAAAGGAACTCCATGCGGGCAGAATCCCTCCGCGCCGAAACGCGCCAAAAGCAATTTTTCCACTTCCGGGGAAATACCGTGTTCGAGGCTCTCGGCTTCATCATGCGCGCGCGTCCAGTCCAGGCCGATGACTTCGGTGAGCAGTTTTTCGGCAAGCTGGTGCCGCATCGCAAGCCGGTCGGCGAGGCTGCTGCCCTTGCGCGTAAGAGCAATGCGGCCGTCGCGGCCGACGCGCAGCAGGCCGTCGCGCGTCATGCGCTTGAGCGCCGCCGTCACCGCCGGCGGCGTCACGCCCAACTCCTCCGCCAGCCGCGCGCTAATCGGCTCCTGCTCTTCCTGGACCATCTCCCAGATGGCCTTCAGGTAGTCTTCGCGCGACACACTGGTTTTTTCACGCCGCATCATTCTCCCGATTCCAATTCGTTATGAAGTTTCCGGCGAATCCGCTTTTCCCCGAAGCCGCCGCGCCAGCTCATCGATACGCTGTTCGATCTGATCGCGAATTCCACGGTACACGGCCAGGTTGAATCCATACGGATCGCCGACGTCCCAATCCTCAAACGGCGGTGTTGGCCCGGTAAAAATCTCCGCCCCGGACCGCCCCGTCATGTTGATGATCAGGTCCGCAGCGGACAAGTCTTCCGAGCGCAGCGATTTGGAAGTCTGGCCATCCACGGAAATGCCATGTTCGTTGAGCACGCTGATCGTGGGACCTGCGATCTCGCCAAACGCCACCAACCCTGCGCTCGACGGCTCAATCACATCCGCGGCAGTGTGCCTGGCGACGGCTTCCGCCATCTGGCTGCGGCACGCGTTGCCCACACATAGAAACAGCACTTTGGTGCGCGTGACCATGTCCTCTTCCCGGCCCGATACATCCGAATGCACAGGATGACACGAATTCAAGCGATGCTCAAGGAGGTGATCCAGTAGAACAGGCTTCAGCCTGTTTGCTTCAACTTGAAAGCAAAGGTAACCAGACAAGGTCAGCCTTCTCAATTGAGTTGCGGAAAGGCGAAAATCAAACAGGCTGAAGCCTGTTCTACCACAACCTCACCCGGCAAAATGCATTTGGGCATTGCTGTCCGCAGCGCCGCTTTCTTTTGCCGCCATGCGCAGGAAATATTCATGCACGGTGGTGTCGCTGGTGAGTTCGGGATGAAACGTCGCGATCAGGATGAGGCCCTGGCGGATCAGCACGGGGTGTCCGGCGGAAGAAGCAAGAATTTCCACGCCATCGCCCACGCGTTCGATGATGGGAGCGCGAATGAAAACCATTTCGATGGGGACGTCAGTGATCGCCGTGTTTTCCTGGCGCACTTCGCTGGCGAGCTGGCGCCCGTAAGCGTTGCGAATGATGGTGAAATCGGCCAGGCCCAGCGATGGCTGCTCCGGATTGTGAACTTCCCGCGCCAGCAGGATGGCTCCGGCGCAGGTGCCGAACATCGCTCCGCCGCGCGCGGCATGCTCGCGCAGACTCTTATCGATCCCTTCCTCGACCAGGAACTTCCACTGCGTGGTACTTTCGCCGCCGGGCAAAATGACGCCGTCCAGGCCTTCCAGATCGCGCGGCGTACGCACGAAAACATGCTCGGCGCCAATGCGCGCGAGCATCGCGGCATGCGCCTCAAAATCACCTTGCAAGGCCAGGATGCCAATCTTCATTTGCAATGCGTTCCCTGTTGTGACGATGAATTATTGTTGCGCAGCATAAAGTGAAAGACCGTCATCCCGCTGGAGCACACGCCCGCCGGTTACCAGCCGCGCGTCTGCAGCAGGTCCTTCTCATCGATCTGGCGAATGTCGAGGCCTTTCATCGCTTCGCCGAGTTCTTCGGAGGCTTCGAGAACAATTTTCGCGTCCTGGTAATGTGTGTTGGCCTTCACGATGGACTTGGCGCGCTTTTCGGGATCGCTGGACTTGAAGATTCCCGATCCGACGAACACCGATTCAGCCCCCAGAAACCGCACCAGCGCGGCGTCGGCAGGCGTCGCGATTCCGCCGGCGGAAAAATTCGGCACGGGAAGTTTTCCGGTGCGCGCAATTTCCTGAACCAGGTCAAGCGGCGCGCCAAGCTCCTTCGCAACGTGCATCAGTTCATCGCCGCGCAGCGTGGTCAACCGGCGCATTTCGCACGTGATCGTGCGCATATGGCGCACCGCTTCGACCACGTTGCCCGATCCCGCTTCGCCCTTGGTGCGAATCATCGCCGCGCCTTCGGCGATGCGCCGCAGCGCTTCGCCCAGATTCCTCGCGCCGCACACGAATGGCACCTTGAAATCGTGCTTCCAGACGTGATTTTCCTCGTCCGCGGGTGTCAGCACTTCGCTCTCGTCGATGAAGTCCACTTCCAGCGCTTGCAGCACCATCGCCTCGGCGAAATGGCCGATGCGCACCTTGGCCATCACCGGAATGCTCACCGTGGCCATGATCTCTCGAATGATTTTTGGCGCCGCCATGCGCGCCACGCCGCCTTCCTTGCGAATGTCCGAAGGCACGCGTTCCAGAGCCATCACGGCGCATGCCCCCGCCTCCTCGGCAATGCGCGCTTGTTCCGCATTGGTGACGTCCATGATGACGCCGCCCTTGAGCATTTCGGCCAGGCCTACCTTTACGCGCCACTGGTCGTTTGTATTATTTCCGTTGCTTCCCTGCGATGCTGTCATTTCTGTCTCCTCGTTCGTTTTCCGGCGGGTTGCCGCCGAACCGTTCCAAAAAAACTGAGCGCCTTTTCAGCGCGCCGCGAACTTTTCCCGGTCGATCACCACAAATCGGCCCTCGCCCCTGGCGAGCAGGTCACCGGCCGCGTTTCGAATCTCCCCTTCATGATACAACTGGCGGCCATCGCGGCGCGCCACAAATCCCTCGACAATGATCTCGGTGTTCACGCGGATCGGCCGCTTGTATTGGACGCGCAGGTCGGCCGTGACGGCGTGCTCACCGGTAAAGCGGCTCGCCTTGCTCATCACTTCATCCAGCAGCAAAGCGATGATCCCGCCATGAAGAAATCCAGACCCGCCCTGATATTCCTCCCCCAGGCAAAACCTGCCGACGATGCGCTGGCGCTGGTCATCCTGTTCGAACGATAGTTGCATGCCGCGCTGGTTCGCGCCGCCGCAGCCGAAGCAGGAATTCGTGGGATTCGGGTCGATTCTCATAAAACTCCTTATACCAGCGCCACGCGAGGCAGTTCGGCGCGCCGCGCGCCCCGCTGTCGTTTGCGCATCTCCACGCGAAGCACATCCGCCAGAATCGCAATACCGCGCGCGATCTCGCTCTCGCTGACGGCGGCAAATCCCAGGCGCAGCGTGTTCGGCTGGGGATTCCGAAAATAGAAATAGCGGCCCGGCGCGAACAATACTCCGCGTTCCCGCACGTGAATCAGCAGCTCGTTCGAATCAAGTCCGGCAGGCAGCTCGACCCAAACGCACATGCCGCCCTCAGGACGCGTCCATTTGGTCTCCGCAGGCATGTGAGTGGTCAAGGCCTGCTCCAATGCGGCCAGGCGCGCGCTATAGGCCTTGCGCGTGCGTTCCAGGTGCCGGCTCAACCGTCCCCGGCGCATATACTCCGCCAGAATGGCCTGGGCCAACTGCCCGGTATGCAGGTCGGTGGCCTGCTTCACCAGGCGCAACCTCTCGATCACGTTGGCAGGCGCCAAGATCCAGCCGATACGCAAGCCGGGAAACGCAATTTTCGAAAAACTGTCGATCTGTATCACCAGGTTTGCATGGTCCAGCTGCTTCAGCGATGCCACGCGCTCCCCGCGCGCCCGCAAACGCCCGTAAATATGGTCTTCAATCACCGGCACTTGAAAACGCTCCGCGATTTCCAGAAGGCGGCGGCGTTCGGCCACCGGCAGCGTGGTCCCCGTGGGATTGTGAAAGTCCGGCGTCAGCACAATCAGCTTCACGCGGTTTTGCATCAGTACGGATTCCACCGCGGAGACATCCACGCCGGGAGTTTTCCCCGGGCCCGAGTCGGTCCGCACCGGAACGCCCAGAACCCGTACGCGGGCGCCGGCAAAAATCGCCAGGGCTCCCGGATACGTGGGATTCTCAATCACCACCGTGTCGCCGGGCCGCAGGAACGCCTTGCAGAGCAGGTCGAGCGCTTGCTGGCATCCATCCGTAATCAAAAGATTTTCGGCGCGGGCGTCATACCCTTCCGTCCGTAACAGTTCCATCAGCGCCTGCTTGAGCGGCGGATAACCGTCGGACGGGCCGAACTGCAGGATGTCGGTCCCTTCGCGCCGCCAAACGGCGTTTGTGCAGGTTCGCAGCTCTTCAATCGGAAAAAATTCCGCCGCCGGCCTGGCCATCACAAAGGAAATGGAACCCTCCGGCGCTGCCTGCGTCAGCCGGCTCAGCACTTCCTCGCCGCGCTCATCGGCGAATAGCGATTCCCAACGGAGCGACCCGCCACTGGCCGCAGCCGGAGCCGCAGCATGAATCGGTTTCTCTGCGGCGGCGCCGCTAATATATGTGCCGCGGCCAACGTGGCCGCTGATCAGGCCTTCCGATTCCAGCTCCGCGTAGGCATTGGCAACCGTGGTGCGGTGCACACCCAGTTGCAGGGCAAGTTCCCGGCTGGCGGGAATGCGGTCGCCCGGGCGCAGGTCGCCTCCATGCACCAGCGCACGCAGCTGATCGCGCAGCTGGATGTAGAGAGGAACATGGCTCTCGTGTTGTAGATGGAGCGGAATCATTGGCCCTACAGACCAGTCCAATATATATCACAGTTGTGCGATATAAAGAGCCAATTTGTCCGTACTCGCGCGCCGGCCGTGTTTTGCCGGATCCATCGGCCCGGCGGCCTTTCCAGACACTCCCGATTCAGAATAATGGGTCCGCGCCACTTAAACCTGCCTCTGCGAAACACGATTCGCACAAGATTTGGATATGCGCATTAGACGGCCAGGCCGGGATTACATTATTCTATGGAACGCGAAACTTACAGGAATCAAGCAAGCAGCAAGCAACCAACAAGGAGGTGGGGGCAATGTCGAATGGCGGGGCACTCCAGGGAAAAATTGTTATCGTGACCGGGTCGAGCCGGGGAATCGGGCGCGCCATCGCGTTGCGGCTCGCGCAGGACGGCGCCACGCTGATTCTGGTGGCCAGAACGGAAGCGGACCTGGCCAAGGTTGCGGCGGAGATCGGAGCCATCGGCGGAAAAGCCATTACGGTCGCGACAGATCTCCGCGAAGCCGCATCCCCTGCCGGCATCGTCAAAACCGCGCTCGACGCCTACGGGGCCATCGACATTGTCGTCAACAACGCCGGCGCAACCAAGCGCGGCGACTTTTTCAAGTTGACCGATGCGGATTTTCAGGACGGCTTTGCGCTGAAATTCTTCGGCGCCGTGCGGCTATCGCGCCAGGCGTGGCCCCACCTGAAAGCGCGCCAGGGCTCCGTGCTGAATATTATCGGCATCGGAGGTCGCGCGCCGGGCGCGGAATTCGCGATTGGCGGCTCGGTGAATGGCGCGTGCCTATCGTTCACCAAGGCCCTGGCCGACATCGGTATCCGAGACGGCGTGCAGGTGAACGCGATCAATCCCGGGCGAATTCAAACGGACCGGTTTCGCCAGATGGTTGCTGCGGAAATCGCAAAACACGGCGGCAATGCGGACGCTGCCGTGCAGGAAATCATCGAAAAGGCGAATATCGTGCGCCTCGGCGAACCCGAGGACGTGGCCAACCTTGCGGCCTTCATCCTTTCGCCGCAATCGCGTTTTCTGCAGGGCGCGCTGATCGATCTCGATGGAGGGCAGACGAAGACGATTTAATTCACGCGCGCGCTGTTTTTTGCCGGCGCGGGCTTCGCCCAGCCGCCATCGGATATTTCGCTATGGAAATGCGCCTCCTGGCGCCTTTGCCGGGGACCGCCACGCACATCTCCGATACGAACGCCGACTCGGACACTCGGGCCGTTGCCCCCGGCAAGCTGCAATGCGCGCCGCCCTGCCACCGGTCCGCCGCAGGCCTTCCTTCTTATTTATAAAGCCCGGTATAAATCCAAATCCCCGCGGAAGCCAGCAACGAGAGTACAGAAAGAACTGCCAACACCTTGATGATCCGGCCGAGACGATCCATCCGCGCAACCAGCGCCGGCTGATCTCCGGCCATCATTTTCTCTTCCTCCCTGTTCACGAAGATTTCTTCATCCTCTCTGGAATCCAGGGCATTTCCATAAATCACAAGAACCAGGAGCACGACCGTGACAATAGCGAAGAAAACCAACATGAACTCCAACGAACCGGGCATATTCCCCTCCTCAAAGATTCCCTGTTTCACTTCCATCGTCCGAAGTGATACTGGCACGATCCAGAATACCACTCAGTGCAAGTTGTCACATGCAGTTGTGATGCCCATCACGATCGGTGATGTCGCATTCCGGCGCGAGCAGCCACGGATGATTACCATATCGTGGACATGGGCAGCAAGCTATTTGACGTGATATTCTAGCGTAGCGAGTGATCCTGAAATGAAAAAATTCAGAAAAATTATTCTGGCAGGGGCGATGTTTCTGCTGCCCTGTGGATTGACCTTTGCCCAATCCTCGACGCAAACCTCGGCCAGGCAGCGAGCCATCTCCGATCTGAAACAGGTGGCGTACGCCGGCGATGTCCAGGCCCAGGTACAGTTAGGCTTGATTTATTTGACCGGCGACGGCGTCGCGAAAGATGATGCGGAGGCCATGAAATGGCTGCGCAAGGCCGCCGATCAAGACGACCCGGCCGCCGAGCGTTACCTCGCTGAAATGTATTTCAAGGGCCGCGGCGCCCCGGTGGACGACGCGGAAGCCGCAAAATGGCTCCACATGGCTGCCGATCAGGGCGACGCACAAAGCCAGCACAATCTCGCCGTCCTCTACGTAC
Organism: Candidatus Dormiibacterota bacterium; assembly: GCA_035533775.1. Lineage (GTDB taxonomy): Bacteria > Acidobacteriota > Terriglobia > Acidiferrales > UBA7541 > Palsa-360. Next base: position 23,529 of record DATLTA010000079.1, read on the forward strand.
AAGGCTTGGGCGTCCCCAGAAATTTGAAGGAAGCCGCGAATTGGATGCGCAAGTCGGCGGATCAGAATCTGACGGCCGGGCTGCTGGGCATGGGTGTGTTGTACGAAAATGGAGACGGCGTGCCCGAAGATCACATCGAGGCTGCGAAGTGGTATCAAAAGGCCATCGATCAGGGCGACGTGAGCGCCATGAATAACCTTGCCCTGCTCATGGCCACGTCCCGGAACGCAACCGTCCGAAATCCGCAGGCGGCCATCGCGCTGGCGAATAAACTGGTGGCTTCGTCAAATAACCCGGCCTACCTCGATACGTTGGCCGCCGCATATTTCGCGAATGGACAAAATGACATGGCCGTTGCAGCCGAACAAAAGGCGCTGGCGCGGGACCCGAAAAATGCGTCTTACCAGAAAGCCCTGGAAAAATATTTAGCCGCCGCACACGCCGGCCGCTAATCCGCACGCCTCACCAGAAAAAAACAAAGCCACGGCCCACAAGACATGGAGGTGTCCAGTAGAACAGGCTTCAGCCTGTTTGGTTTTTATGTTCTCGATTGGCAATAAACAAGCAGGAAAAGTTTCAGCCGGCGCATTTTTTGCGGAACGAAAATGCAAAGCAAACAGGCTGAAGCCTGTTCTACCAGGGTTTCTGAAGCCCTACTTGCTGGAAGCGCCCTGCCCCAGCTTGCGCAGGCGATCCTGCAGTTTGCGGCGCAGCACGGCGGGCGTATTCGGATTGAAGGCCACCAGGTACCACAGCGGCTGGCTGCGGTCGCGCGAAAGCCACGCGAGCGTAACCGGATCGGCGTTGGGATGGCGCGCCACGTTTTCACGGATTGCGGCATAGGGATGCTTGGCGAGGCGGCCCAGCGTCTTGGAATTGACTTTGGGGTGTTCGCTGATCAGGCGCAGCAGGTAATAGTCGGATTCCGGGGCTTCCCGGGACAGCTTCTCGAGCATTTCCGCTTTCGAATCCGCGTTTAGGACCACGCCGACTTTCTCGTCCCAGGAAGAATTGATGTGATTCAGTTCGCGGGTGCGTTCGTGGATGAGTTCTTCGATCACGCGACGCTCCTGGTTGAGGCGCACCTGCGGCACCGCTGTCGTTTCCAGAGAATCGAGCACGCGCAGAAGGTGCTGGCGCTCGCCGAATACGATTTGCGTGGTGCGCGGCGTGGCGCCTTTCGCCGGCGTGTGCACTAAATCAGAGCGTCTCATCGCTACCTCACTCAGTAATATCGAGTTCGCTTGCCAGATTTGCCAGCTCATCGTCTTGGATATACAGACTCCTTGAATCAAGTGGCAACCCGGCTTCCATCTGGCGTTTCAGCCAGAGTCCGGCGACATCAATTTTTTCTTCGCGCGACAACCGGCGCCGCCTGCGTTCGAATCGGGCCAGGCTCATGCCGGAAACACCGACCACCGTTTCTTCTCCTTCCACTCGAAAGAAGAACAGTTCCGGCCGGTCCCCTTGCGTCAGAAAACCTGCGCGAATAAATTCAACTGCGAGACGGCTGCCAGCAGGACCGGCAACTGCAAACCGTTCGTAGATTGGCTCGTAAGTCATCTCGAATTATCGGACCGGTTAATCCTGCTGTAAAGTTTCAGACCTGGCGGAGGTTCCATACGCGCAACACGATTATCACTCGATCGCGGCAGGATTCCGCGCCAAAACCTGCCATTTGCCATTGCCGGATGAACCGCGTACCTTGGAATTGCGAAAACATCGATTCCTCGCACGACAGGAGACATCCCATGTCCGCATTGGACGACCACAAGGAAGAGATTGAACACTACGAGCAGATGCTCGGGGCGCATCGCGGGCGGCTGGCCGTCACACTGGACCGCGTCACCAATGCCATGGTGCTGGTAGGCCAGCATGGCGTGTACTGCCACAGCCAGCGCGATTCCTCCAAGCCCACCATGGACATCCAGATCATCACCGACGAATTGCGCAAGGCCAAGGAGCTGATCCAGAGCGTGATGGAAGATCTGCGAAACGAGCGCGAGAATCGTCTGCGAGCCAACTGACGATTTCCCTGCCGCCGGAAATACAGTTTTCAGATTCCCGCCAGAAACGGATTGTTTTCGCGTTCCCCGCCAATCGTCGTGGCCATGCCGTGCCCCGGGTAGACGATGGTTTCATCAGGAAGCTCGAGAACCTTGCCCTTGAGCGAGCCAATGATCTGCTCGAACGAGCCGCCCCACAAGTCGGTGCGCCCGATGCTCCCCGCAAAAAGCGTATCCCCGGCGAACAATCGCCCGGGAGCGAGTTCGATTTTCTTCGCGGAGATCGAGCCCGCACGATCCCCAGGCATATCTGCGGGCATATACAAGCAAATGCTGCCCTGCGTGTGGCCGGGTGTGTGCAGCACGTTGGCTTCGTAGGGCCCCCAACGAACCGTGTCGCCCTCACGGAGCACCTGATCGATCTGGACCTTCTGCGGCGTCTTCCATCCGATCCAGGTTGCCTGCGCGTCCAGCAACTGGTACAACCCCATATCCTCCGCGTGCATGTAAACGGGAGCGCCGGTGGCCTGATGCACACGCTGCAGGCCAACCACGTGATCGATATGCGCGTGCGTTATCACGATGGCGCTGACCTTCAGATGGTGGCGCGCGATAACTTCCAGGATACGCTCGGCGTCATCGCCGGGATCGATCACGATCGCGTCGCGAGTCTGCGTGTCCCCGACGATGTGGCAGTTGCACTGCAACAGGCCCACGGGAAGGATTTCATGAATGAGTTTTGCGTTTTCCGCCACGCGACAAATATAGCATCGGATGGCGCGCGGCGGCGGCCACGGTTATTTCCGAGCCGTTCCAGGGGAGTTATTCGTATCGAAGCGCTTCGATGGGATCGAGGCTGGCGGCTTTGCGTGCCGGGTAGTATCCAAAAAAGATGCCGATGCAGGCTGAAAACACCACGGCAACCAACATGGACGAAACCGGCACGACGGCGGGCCATTGTAGAACGTAAGCAATCAATATCGAACCCGTCAGTCCCACAACCAGGCCGATCAGGCCGCCGACCAGGCTCATGACCATGGCCTCGCTGAGGAATTGCAGTTGCACCGCTTCTTCGGTGGCGCCCAGGGCCATGCGTACGCCGATCTCCCGGGTTCGCTCGGTGACCGAGACAAGCATGATGTTCATAATCCCTATACCTCCCACAAACAGAGCGATGGAGGCAATGCCGGCGAGCAGGAGTTCCATCATGTGCGCGGAGTCGGCCATGGCCGTGGCAAATTCCACCGGATGCCGGATATTGAAGTCGTTCTGCTCTCCGGGGCGCAGGTGATGCCGCTCGCGAAGAAGTTCGGTGATTTCCTTTTCGGCCTCCGGGATCGCCGCCTGTGAGATCGCCGAGCACCAGATGTCGTCCAGCCAGTTAATTCCTTTGATCTTCTTCTGCACCGTCGTGTAGGGCATCAAAATAGTGTCGTCCTGGTCCTGCCCGGTGGCGGACTGGCCTTTGGCCTCCAACAGGCCGATCACCAGGCAGGGTTCGTTCTCTACACGAATGGTCTTGCCGATCGGGTCGGCCTTCAGAAACAGAATGTTAGACACGGTCCGCCCAAGCACGCAAACGTTTGCCGCGCGGTCAATTTCCTCCTGTCCAAAAAAAGTGCCGCGATCCACGGCCACTTTCCGGACGTACAGATAATTCGGGGAAATTCCACGCAACTGCGTCTGCCAGTTTTGATTTCCGTAGACAACCTGGGCGTGCGTATCGACGTTGGGCGTGACGTGGGAAACCAGGGGAATCTGATCGGCGATCGCATTGGCGTCATCGAGGGTGAGCGACTTCGTCGTCCCATTCCCGGTCCGCACGCCTCTCAGGTTTACCCCGCCGGCCTCGATCCAAACCATGTTGGCGCCCATATTGGCAATGGACGTTTGAATGCGTTGCGACGCACCTTCCCCGATCGCCACCGTGCAGATCACCGCCGCAACCCCGATAATGACGCCGAGCATGGTCAGCGCGGTCCGCATCTTATTGTGGCCCAGCGCGCGAAATGCCATTCGCAAGGCGATGGTCAGCTTCAAGCAATCCTCCAAGCGCAGGATACCAAGTTTTATAATTATACACTGGGAACCCGGGCGCGGACCGCGGGATTCTCCATCCTCGCTTGCAACCACATTCTGTTAAGATGAAATCGCTCGCTCGGAGCCTGCCCACTGACGATGCCCCTCGAAACTCCACTGCTCGATCTGCACCGCTCCGCCGGAGCCAAAATCGGCGAATACTTTGGCACGGTCTTGCCGTCGCGCTTCGGCGATTTCAGCACGGAATACGCGGCCGCGCGCGATGCCGTGGCCCTGGTGGACACGAATTTCCGCGTGATCTTTTCCTTTTCCGGGCCCGATGCGCAACGCTATGTGAACGCAATTCTCACGGCAAACGTGCGCGACCTGAAACCCGGGCAGGGCGCCGTAGGGCTGCTGCTGACGCCACAAGGGCATATCCTGGCCGAAGTCGAAACCCTCCTCGACGCCGGCTGCATTCTGGCAATTTCCCACGCCATGGTGCGCGAACGAACGTTTTCCACGCTGGAGAAATTCATCATCATGGACGACGTTACCCTGGAGGATGTGACCGCGGCCACGAGAACGCTGGATCTGGTGGGACATCAAACGGCACCGCTGCTTTTCGAACTGTGTGGATTGGATATTGCCTCGACTCCCGAGCTGGGACACGCGGAGGCAAAACTCTGGTCGACGCCCTGCCGTATCGTTCGTCACGAATTTGCGGGCCATCCGGCAGCCATGCTCCTGGTTCCTTCCGAACACATGGCGACGCTGTGGCGGGAACTGGAGGCACGCGTTCGGGCGTGGGGAGGCGCGGCAATCGGCATGGAAGCGATCAATTCCATACGTCTGGAATCGGGAACACCGTGGTTTGGCCTCGACTACAGCGATAAAAATATCCCCCACGAAGCGACGCTCGAACATTCGCACATCAGTTATGAAAAGGGATGCTACACCGGCCAGGAAATCGTCGAGCGCGTGCGCTCGCGCGGCCACGCCAACCTCCGGATCACCCCGCTTCAATTTTTTTCCGCGTCAGCGCCCTCACCGGGAACCAAGCTCCTGCATGACGGCGCCGACGCCGGAGTAGTTACGAGCGGTGGCTTTTCTCCCATACTGGACCGTCCGATCGGCCTTGCGACCGTGCGCCGAGAACACTCCGCCGTTGGAACGCGCCTCGATGCTTCCGGCACGCCCGCGGAAGTGATCGCTCCTCCCTTTTCGACGGGCAAACCTGCTGCGTGAGATGGCATCCTACTCCGGCGTTTGTCAATTTGCCGTGGTTCTTGTATCTTTCTCCCACTTTTAGAATTTTTCAGGCGCAAGTTCGTATCGAGGAGAGTGCCATTTTATGAGGACAGCTCACATTTTAATGCTCTGCTGCGCATTATTCCTGGTTGGCAGCGTTCCCACGGCTCGCGCCCAGGCACGCCCGGAAACAGGCGGGCATGAACTCCAGATTTGGACCACGGGAGGATACGGCGTAAAAGGCGTCGCGTCCCACACCGGGCTGTGGACCGCCGGCGTGCGCTACGGATGGATCCTGACCGAACCTCATGGGCCGGGTTTGCTGCGAGGGCGATTCGAATACGCGGTGGGCGCAGTGCCCGTCTTTGTGATTTTTCAACCGGCGAACACCGCGTACGGCGCCGCGGTAAATCCTTTTGCGTTCATATGGAATTTCGATACGCGCGGCCGAATCGTTCCTTACGTGGAGCTTGGCGGGGGCGCGCTGTTCACCAACACGCAGGTTCCTGCGGGAACTTCCCGCATTAATTTCACGTCCAGCGGGGCGCTTGGCCTGCACTTCCTCACGGGGAAAGCGAACTGGAGCGCGGATGTGCGCTTCATGCACATCTCCAACGCAGGGCTGGCCGCGATCAATCCCGGGATCAATACCGTGCAATTCCGCATCGGCCTGGGATGGTTTACGCATGGGCGCCGTTGAGCCGAGTTGGCCAAGCGCGCGCGCAAAACCAGGGAAAAAAGAGAAGAAGATTTCTTCGTTTTTCCGCGCTCCGGCGACCGAATAGGCGACGAAATGAGGGATTCTAGGCGATATTCAGCGCGCGCTTGAAGCTGCCGCGCTCGTTGGTGATTTTTTCCTGCAGCTGCAAAATGGAGTAAAGCAGGGCTTCGGGACGCGGCGGGCACCCGGGCACGTAAATATCCACGGGAATGACCTGGTTGACGCCCTGCACGATGGCGTAATTATTAAAAACGCCGCCGGAAGTCGCGCAAGCCCCCATGGAAATCACCCACTTGGGTTCGGGCATCTGCGCGTGAAGTTGCTTGATGACGGGCGCCATTTTTTGCGAGACGCGGCCCGCAATGATCATCAAGTCGGCCTGGCGGGGCGAAGGACGAAATACTTCGGAACCGAAGCGCGCCACGTCAAACCGCGCCGCGGCCATCGACATCATCTCAATCGCGCAGCAGGCCAGCCCGAATCCGAGCGGCCAGATCGAACTCTTGCGCGCCCAGTTCACGGCCTTATCCAGCTGCGTGAAGATGATTCCTTCGTCCTGCAAGAGTTTGCCAAAATCATCCGGCTTTTCCAGCGTCACGTTCTTGCCAACTGTTGTGCTCATAAGGTCGTATCCTTCTCGTTTATTTTCTCATAATTGCGCGCTCCGCGCCAATCGTGAGATGAAGAATCGTTTCGCGAACGCCCCAGCGTCTGCCAGGCACGGAAAGGCTCCAGTTCAGTTGACAGGCTGGCGCAGTCGCCGTAACCTAATTATAGGATTATAGGCGGTTTCCCATGGACCTATTTGAAGAAGTCATCAAGCTCCGGCACGAAGGAAAACGCGGAGCGCTGGCCACCATCGTCCATACCAATGGTTCGATCCCGAGCTTTGAAAGCTCGCGGATGCTGGTGCGCGAGGACGGCTCGATTGCCGGAACGATTGGCGGGGGATGCGTCGAGGCGGAGGTTTGGGCCGCGGCAAAAGAAGTGATGCAGGCGGAAGCGCCGCGCAAGATGACTTTTAACCTGAATAACGAAGCCAAATATGACAACGGCCTGATTTGCGGCGGCACGCTGGAGATTTTTGTCGAGCCCATCCTGCCGCAACCGATCCTTTACATTTTTGGCGGAGGCCATGTCTCAATGGCGCTGGCGAATGCGGCGCACACGGCGGGATTTGCCATCGGCGTGATCGACGACCGCGAAACGTTTGCCAATCGCGAGCGATTTCCGATGGCCACGGAGATTTATACCAGTTTCGAAGACGCCTTTGAGAAGATCAAACCCAACGCCTCCACCTACATGGTGATCGTCACGCGCGGCCACAAGGACGACATGCACGTGCTGGGGTGGGCCGTGGGCACCAAGCCGCGTTATATCGGCATGATCGGCAGCAAACGCAAGGTGATTTCAGTTTACCGCGCGCTTGAAAAAGAAGGCATCGCGCATGAAAAATTCGACAACGTGCATGCCCCCGTGGGACTCGACATCGGCGCGCTCACGCCGGAGGAAATCGCAATCAGCATTACGGCCGAACTGATCGCCATCCGCCGCGGAGCAAAAAATCTATCACACAAAGCCGTGAAGACCGCCGAGGCCACGCCAACGCCGGTCGCATAACCGGAGCCGGCCCGGCTCGCCTGCCGCCCGGCAATGCCGGTGGAAACAGAGCCGTGAAACCCGGCTGAAAAGAGACTCTTTTGCTCGCTGCCGTCATTCTTTCCGCCGGAGCCTCCAGCCGGATGGGAAGACCGAAAGCACTTCTCCCCTACCGCGAAAGCACTTTTCTCGAACATCTGATTCAGGTAACGCGCCACCCTCGCATTGGCGTGACGCGCGTGGTCTTGGGCTCGGGCGCCGAACAGATTCAGACAATCGCCAGACTCGATCCCTCCCTTGTGGTTCTAAACCCTGATTGGGAGAAAGGCCAGCTTTCCTCAATTTGCGCGGGCGTGCGTAGCCTGGCGGAAATCGAAACCGATGGATTCGTCCTCTGCCCCGTCGATCACCCCCTGGTCAGCGCCACTTTGGTCGGCAATCTTGTGGAACAGTTTTACGCGAACACGAAATCTATCGTGCTGCCGACCTACAAGGGCCGCCGCGGGCATCCCGTAATTTTCTCAAACGCGCTCTATGGCGAATTGCTCGACGCCCCCGCCGACAAAGGCGCACGCGCCGTGGTCTGGGCACATGAAACCGATCTGCTGGAAGTGCCCACCGATGAGGAGGGCGTCGTGCTCAATATCAATGATCCAGACACGCTGCGGCGCGCGCTCGAAGTGGCCGGCAAGTAGCCCCAGTGGCCACGGATATTTTTGTTTTTTGGCCTGGTTCGTTTTTCTGATCCGGTTGAACAGGCTTTTTAACTGACTTTGGCGAGGAGCGCCTGAACGGCGTCGCGGGCAAGTTGCGCGGCATGAAACGTGGCAGGAGGCAGGCCGCCCAACGCCTCCGAGATTTGATCCGGGGTGATCGCGCGCGCCTCGGCAGGAGTCTTCCCGTGCAGCAATTCGGTCAAAAGGGACGAACAAGCCATCGCCGTGACGCATCCGCGAGTGCGAAAGCGCGCCTCGGCAATGTGCCCGTCCTGCATGCGCGCGGAAAGCTCCAGGGTGTCGCCGCACACGGGATTTTCCACGGAAACCGTGGCCGTGGCGGATTCCAGCGTGCCCGCATTGCGCGGATTCTGAAAATGGTCGAGGATCGCTTCGCTGTACATGAGCTGAGTATGGCGCGAGCCGCCAAAAACTGCAACGCGCCGCTTGGGAACTCCTGCGCGGGCCTCGCTCCGCCGGGGGATCTCCAGTCGTCCGCCGGCCGGGAGTTGTCCAGGGCATGAATTGCAATTGCAGGATTTTTCGGAACTGATAAGATGAATGTGTTCAGTAGCGCAAGCGCCCCGACCGCAGCGGCCAGGCATGCCGTAGCCCGTGCCTGTGGCTAACGCCCGAAGGCGATCCGACCGGGCAGCCGATTCGATGCAGGATGCAGATGGATTGCACCACCCGCTCACGAGCCACGTTGCCTTGTCAGCCGAATGCAAGAGGCCTTCGCGACGATGGAAATGCGTGCGGCCCGTACGTCTAGATTTTATACATAACCGCCGATCCGGCGGAGAGGCAAGTGAACATGGCGAATGATACGGACACGAAAGTACTCGGCAAAATGCTTGGCATTGATCCCCAGGAAATGCAGGAATGGATCGAATCCTTCGATGCCGTCTTGAAGGATGAGGGCCGGGACTCCGCCAGCCTTCTCCTGGACCGCCTTCGCACACGCGCCAGTTCCCTGGGAATCCAGCCGGCCTTCACTGCCAACACGCCCTACATCAACACCATTCCACTGGAACAGCAGGCGTTTTTCCCCGGCGACCAGGAAGTGGAGCGCCGCATCAAGAGCCTGATTCGCTGGAACGCCCTGGCGATGGTCGTCCGCGCCAACCGCGTAGACCACAGCATCGGCGGCCACATTTCCACGTTCGCATCCGCCGCGACACTGTTTGAAGTCGGCTTCAACCATTTCTTCCGCGGGCGCACCGAGGAATTTGAAGGCGACACGGTGTATCTGCAGGGGCATGCCTCTCCCGGGGTTTACTCCCGCGCATTTCTGGAAGGCCGCCTTTCCATGAAGCAGCTGGAAAACTTCCGCCGCGAACTTCGCGAGGGCGGCGGGCTATCTTCCTATCCACATCCCTGGCTGATGCCTGAATTCTGGGAATATCCCACGGTGTCGATGGGGCTCAGCCCACTCATGGCGATTTACCAGGCCCGCTTCAACCGTTACCTGGAAGACCGGGGCCTGAAACCCGTCACCGACGCCAAGGTTTGGGCATTTCTGGGAGACGGCGAGACGGACGAACCCGAAACGCTGGGCGCCATTACACTGGCCTCCCGTGAAAATCTCGACAATCTGATCTTTGTCATCAATTGCAATCTGCAGCGCCTGGATGGCCCGGTCCGGGGAAACGGAAAGATCGTGCAGGAACTGGAAGCCGCCTTCCGGGGCGCAGGCTGGAATTGCATCAAGGTACTTTGGGGCAGCGACTGGGATCCCCTGTTCGAACACGACGTGGATGGCCTGCTGGTCAAGCGCCTGGGCGAAATGGTGGACGGCGAAATGCAAAAACTCACCGTCGAGTCCGGCGCATACGTTCGCGAGCACGTTTTCGGGGCCGACCCGCGCCTGCTGAAAATGGTCGAAGGTCTTCCCGATGAGGCGTTGCGCACCCTGCGGCAAGGGGGGCACGACCCACGCAAGGTGTATGCCGCGTACAAGTCGGCATTCGACCACAAGGGATCTCCGACCGTCATCCTCGCGCGAACCATCAAGGGCTATGGCCTGGGGGAAAGCGGAGAAGGCAGAAACATCACGCACCAGCAGAAAAAGCTCAACGAGGAAGAACTCCGCGAATTCCGGTCGCGGTTCGGCATTCCCATCAACGACGAGCAACTTGCCGAGACGCCGTTTTATCGCCCCCCCGAGGACAGCCGCGAAATCCAATATCTGCGCGCCAGGCGCAAGGAGCTGGGCGGGTATGTGCCCACGCGCAAGGTGCGCTCCAAGCCGCTGGTCGCCGACCACGATGCACTGTTCCGCGAATTCCATAACGGCAGCGAAGGCCGCGAAGTCTCCACGACCATGGCCTTTGTCGGGATGCTGCGGCAAATGCTGCGCGATCCGGAAATCGGCAAGGTTGTGGTGCCGATTGTCCCCGACGAAGCCCGCACGTTTGGCATGGAATCGTTGTTCCGGCAGGTTGGCATTTACAGCAGCCGCGGGCAGCTCTACGAACCGGTCGATGTCCATACCCTGCTCTACTACAAGGAAGCCAAGGACGGGCAGATTCTCGAAGAAGGCATCACCGAAGCGGGCTCCATGGGTTCGTTCATCGCCGCGGGTTCCGCTTACGCCACGCACGGCATCAACACCATTCCCTTCTTTATCTATTATTCGATGTTCGGGCTGCAGCGCATCAGCGACTTTATCTGGGCCGCCGCCGATATGCGCTGCCGCGGATTCATGCTGGGCGGCACCGCCGGACGCACAACCCTGGCGGGCGAAGGTTTGCAGCATCAGGACGGCAACAGCCACGTCCTGGCGCTGCCCATTCCCACCCTGCGCGCCTACGATCCGGCATTCGCCTTCGAGATCGCCGTCATCATTCAGGACGGCATCCGGCGGATGTACAAAGACGGAGAAAATATTTTCTATTACATCACCGTCATGAACGAAGCGTACGCCATGCCTCCCATGCCAAAAGGCGCGGAAGAAGGAATTCTGAAGGGCATGTACAAGTTCCGCGCCTCGGAACATCCCAAGCCGAAATATCACGCGCAACTGTTTGGCAGCGGCGCGATTCTGCGGGAGGCATTGCAGGCTCAGGAAATTCTGGCCAGGAACTACGGCGTGGCCGCCGACGTATGGAGCGTCACCAGCTACAAGGCCCTGTACACCGACGGCATCGACACAGAGCGATGGAATCTGCTGCATCCCTCGGAAAAGCCCCGCGTGCCATACGTTACCCAGTGCCTGGCCGGCTCGCAGGGCGTGCTGGTCGCCGCGACCGATTATCTGAAAGCCCTTCCTAATCTCATCAGCCGGTGGACGCCGCGGCGCCTGGCCTCGCTGGGCACCGACGGTTTTGGACGCAGTGAAAGCCGCGCCGCGCTGCGCGACTTTTTTGAGGTCGATGCGAGGTTCATCACCCTCGCGACCCTGTATGAATTGATGCGGGACGGAAAAATCGAGGCCGCCGTCGTGCAAAAGGCCATCAAGGACCTCGAAATCAATATCGACAAACCGAATCCCCTTTTCTCTTAAGCCGGAACGGCGCGCCCCGAAGACGAACTGGGAAAAAGAACCTGAAACGCATGCTTACGGTTGCCGCGGCTCTGATCACGCGAGACACAAAGCTTCTGGTATGCCAGAGGCATCGCTCCGATACGCACGCATTGCAATGGGAATTCCCCGGCGGCAAGGTCGAACCCGGCGAATCGCCCGCCCAGGCGCTCGAACGCGAACTGCGCGAGGAACTGGGAGTTGCCGCCATCATTGGCCGGGAACTTTTCCGCACCAGCCATCGTTACCGGGGATTTCAGTCGGACCTGGAACTGATTTTTTTTCAGGCGAACGTCCACGTTTCCGCACTGCTGCAGAACCTGGTCTTTGAACGCTTTGAGTGGGCCGATCTTTCCGCGTTGCCCCAATACGATTTTCTTCAGGCCGATCGAGAATTCATCGGCTTGCTCGCCGCCGGTTCGATTCAGCTGGACTGATAGCGCCGGCGGGCGCCGCATCCGCCCGCGCCACGAATGCCCCGCTCGCCAGACTACGTCAGGCTTCTGCCCCCATCGACGACGATTACCTGCCCGGTAACGAAGGCCGACCGGGCCAGAAACATCACGGCATCTTCGATGTCCGCGGGGCCGCCGGTCCTGTGCAGCGGCGCACGGCGAATAAAATCCTCGGCCAGCTCCGGGCCATCGCCTTCGAACGAAATCGTGCCGGGGGCGATGGCATTCACGGTGATCTCCGGGGCGAGGGCGCGCGCCAGGCAGCGCGTCAGCATAATCACCCCGGCCTTCGAGACGCAATAATGCGTATAGGCCGGCCAGGCCAGCAGTCCACCCAGCGAAGCGAAATTGATGATCCGGCCATGTCCGCTGCGGCGGAGCATGGGCGTGGCCGCCTGCGAACATAAAAACTGCGATTTCAGATTCGCTTCGAGAATGCTGTCCCACTGCTCTTCGGTCAAATCCTCGAATTTTGCGGAGAAAAATATTGCGGCATTGTTGACCAGAATATCGAGCTGTCCGAATTCCTTTTCGATGCCCGCGAACAGCGCAGCCACGTCCGCGCGTTTCGCGACATCGGCCCGAATGGCCACCGCTCGCCTGCCCATGGCCAGGATTTGCGCGACAACGTCCCGCGCCTCGGCCTCGGAGTTGCGGTAATGCACCACCACGTCCGCGCCCTCCGACGCCAGACGCAAGGCCACGCTCCTGCCAACACGTTTGCCCGCTCCGGTCACCAAGGCCACTTTTTTATCCAGGTCGAACGACGATTGCGGCACGGCTTTATTCTCCTTCCGGAATTCAATCATCGTATCGTACTTGGGGCGCGCTGGGGGATACATGTGGCGCAGGCTTCAGCCCGCGCCGCGAAAAGTTCTTCCCCGCACAAGTGGCGGGGTCAAACAGTATGCTACTCTTTTGAACTTGCGTGCGACTTCAGGAGGAGCAATGAAACTGGACTTACTGGCGATTGCGCCACACCCGGATGACGTCGAGCTGACTTGTGGCGGCACACTGCTCAAAGCCGCTGAACAGGGGTACAAGACCGGCATCCTGGATTTGACAGCCGGAGAAATGGGCACGCGGGGAACGCCCGATACGCGCTTGAAGGAGGCTGCGGCGGCCGGACGTATCCTGCGCGTCGCGCACCGGGAAAACCTACGCCTGCCGGACGCGCACCTGGAAGTCAGCATGGAATACAAGTTGGCCGTCGCCAAGCGTATTCGCGCTCTGAAACCCCATACCGTGATCCTGCCCTACTGGGAAGGCCGCCACCCGGACCACTACACGGCGGCGCGCCTGGGATATGAGGGCTGCTTTCTGGCAGGATTAAAGCAATTATCGATCGGGGGCGAGGCGTTTCGACCCTTCAAGATCCTTTATTCAACGGTCTACTACAAGCATGTGCGTCCCACCTTTGTCGTGGATATCACCAGGCATTTTGACCGAAGGTATCGCGCCATTCTGGCCTACGGTTCGCAGTTCCGCCCCAAGACCAGGGACAAAAAATCGAAGGTGGATATTCCGCTCGATCGTTTGCATCAAGAAGTCAACCTAATCGCACGGTACTACGGTCATCTGGCGGGGGTGGAGTACGCCGAACCGTTTCTGGTGAAAGAAATCATGCAGGTAGACGACGTGGTGAAGCTTCCTGTGCGCTCCATCTAGAAACCATCTCATAAATATGCTTTGTGGGTCGCGGCTTCAGCCGCGACATCAAACCCGCAAGAAAAACTGGGCTTTGGCCCCTGGAGCGTGGAACAGGCGGCGCCAGCGGGCATTTATGAAATGGCTTCTAGCTGCCTTCGCTTCCCTGGGCCACCGCATAGCCCGGCAGCGCATGGTTGTTGCCGTGGCGTTCGACGCGCACTCGAATCAGGGACTCGGTAGCCGCATCGGTGGGGCGAAGCACGGCAATCGTGGTCAAGGCTTCGTTATAAAGCTTGGTGACCAGGAAGGTTTCCTCGGTCCCGACTTTTTTCCAGACTTGCCCGATCTGAATGCGCTGATCTGCCATGTGAGTTGCCCTGTGAATTGCCTGTGTTGACGCGCAATCGGTGCAGCGCTCTTCCCTGAATCTTCCCAGATTCAAGGTTAGAGAGAACTTCGGTGGGTGTCAATCCTTTGCGGCGCCGGGCTTTCCACGAGAGCCAAGAAAACCAATTTTCGGAAGATTACATCTGACCGCCAAGAGAGTATGATTATCATGTCTTTGGATTACGTATTACATTGCGGATTCAGGCGCTTACAGGAGGAGCTATGAAACGCCTCTGCAACGCAATTCTTGTCGCGCTTCTCGGGCTGACGCTGGCTGTTCCGGCCGGGTTCGCGGCTCCCCAAACGTCCCAAACGCAACAGCCGAAGGCGACGACAACGGATTCGTCCCAGACCTCGCAAACGCAGGACCAGCAGCAAACGACTTCTTCAGACGAAGACAAGACGATGAAAGGCGTGAAACCCGGATCCGAAAGCGATGTCAATGCGATCGGGCACCGGGGCGTGGGCGGTGGTCTGGACCTGTATTCCATGGAGCGCGAGATCGCGCTCGGCAAACAGGCGGCCCAGGAAGTCGAAAAATCTTCCCGGCTGATCAATGATCCCGTCGTCACCGAGTACGTGAACCGCGTCGGCCAGAACCTGGTACGGAATTCCGACGCCAAAGTGCCCTTCACGATCAAGGTGATCGACTCCGACGAAATCAATGCGTTTGCCCTGCCCGGCGGCTTTTTCTACGTGAATAGCGGCCTGATCCTGCGCGCCGACGAAGAAGCGGAACTGGCCGGCGTGATGGCGCATGAAATCGCGCACGTGGCCGCGCGGCACGGCACCAAGAACGCCACCAAGGGCCAAATCATGCAGTGGGCTTCCATCCCGCTGATCCTGCTCGGGCCGGGCGGTTGGGCCGGGTACGGTCTTTATGAAGGCTTGAATCTGGCGATTCCCCTCAGCTACTTGAAGTTCTCACGCGATGACGAGCGGGAAGCGGATTTCCTGGGAATTCAGTATATGTATAAGGCCGGATACGATCCCAACGCATTCGTGAGTTTCTTCGAAAAGATCGAGGCCGAAGAGCGCCGCCATCCCGGCAGCATCCCGAAAGTTTTTTCGACGCATCCTCCCACGCCGGAACGCGTGCGCAGGGCCCAGGAGGAAATCGCCACCATCCTTCCCGCGCGGAACGAATACATCGTTACGACTTCCGAATTTGACCTGGTCAAGGCGCGCCTCCGCAGGATCGAAAACCGGAACAAACTGAACGACGTCAAGACCGATAGCGACAAGCCTACTTTGCGCAAGCGAACTGACCCTTCCGGCGACAACTCCGATCCGAACCGCCCCGTGCTGAAGAGGCGCCCTGAAGACGGCCAGTAAATCCCCGTGGCGCGGGTTTCCGCCTGCGCCACACGAATCATTCGCAGCGTGATGCACACCGCAAGCCTGCCGGGCGGCCGCCCCGCCGCAACACAAGGCACACCCCTCCTTTTCAAAACATTGACTGAAAGAATCACGGCCCTGGGGAAAAATCCGGTCTAATGAGGGTTCGGCTGGTGGACAACGCCCATGCGGCGCATCTCTTCCGCGTAATACTTGCGGTAGAGCACTTCCCATTCTTCGCTTCCTTCCAGGATTTCTTTTTTCTGGGAGGTGATTTTTTTCCGGACTTCCATATCCACGGTTTCTTCTTCCTTCAACAGCTCCTGAAGAATCTGCAGGGCCTTTTGGCGGATGGTGTCGCGGTCTTCGATGAATTCAACGTCCTGGCTCTCTACCAAAACATCTGTAATCAAGTGGGAAAGACGAATGGTTTTTTCGCGGCTCAATCGCATCGGCTGGTTAGGACTCTTCCCTTCCGTCGTGAATCATGAAGCGGCGCTGCGACTCAGCGCAAGATCAGTTTTCTCTGACGCGCGAGTTCGCCCTTCACTTTTTTGTACATTTCCTGGTACTGCACACCGGTGCGGCGCATCTCTTCGGCGTATTTCGTGAGGATTTCGCGAACTTCTTCATTCAACCGGTCTTCAATGCTGATTTCATTCTGCATCGCAACGCGCACGCGCTGTTCGAGCTCGTCCGCCGATGGCGTTTCGATCATCTTGGCCGCCAGCAGCCTCTTTACCACTTCACCCGCCATGTACCCAACGTAGTCTCGCGAGAGCAGCATCGTTTCAGACCCCTGAAATATTCGGCAAAGCAGTGTACTGTCCCGCGCGAACAAGTGTCAAGACAGGTTCCCGCGGCCTGAAAGAGATGCAATTTGATTTTCACGGCAGCGCGAGCTAAACAGTCAAAAAGTTCCCTGTTGTGGCATACTCGTTTCGATTTGGCAAACGCAGCGATCCTTACCAATCATTGTTGAGGAGAATAAAATATGAGTTTTCGACTGACCAGCAAGAATTTCAAGGAGGGCGATCGCCTGCCCGAAGCTCAGGTCTTCAATGGGATGGGCTATACCGGAGGAAATGTTTCCCCGCAATTGGCCTGGGACGGCGCTCCGGAAGGCACCAAGAGTTTTGTCGTCACCGCGTACGACCCGGACGCGCCGACCGGCTCGGGTTGGTGGCACTGGGTGATTATCAACATTCCCGCCTCGGTAAAAGAGCTGCCGGAAGGCGCCGGCAGCGGAGCGGGCCTGCCCGCGGGCGCGCTGCAGACCCGAACGGATTTCGGGGCGCCGGGCTTCGGTGGCGCCGCACCGCCGCCCGGACCGGTTCACCATTACATTTTCACGGTCCATGCGCTGAAGGTGGAGCATCTCGACCTGAATGACCAATCCAGCGCCGCGCTGGTCGGCTACATGACCAACATGAACAGCCTGGGCAAGGCATCGCTCACAGCTGTTTACGGCAAGTAAGCAGGAGTATTGCAGAGAAAAAAAGGGGGCGCTGCTGCGCCCCCTTTTTTTTCCGCCTGAAGCTGAATCCAAAACAACCGGCAGTTTGGCCGCTGCGCGGCGCCGGAAATGTCGCGGTCCGCTACGAAGGAATTTTCAGCAGCCTGCACATTGTGCCGCCCAGGATGGCAGCCCTGTCGGCGTCGCTAAGGCTCGGCAAAGCCATGACCTGGTCCACGGGAGTGACCGACCAGGGAAAAGGATAATCGGTACCCAACCCGATGTTTCCCGCGCCCATCACGGCCACCAGATGCCGCAATCCCTCGGGAGTGAATACGAGCGAATCCACGTAGATCTTTTTCAGATACTCGCTAGGACGCATCTGAATCTTCTTGTTGCATTGCGCGGGGAAGACGAAGCATCCGTGATCCATGCGGTCCGGGTATGACCCCAGGTACCCTCCTCCATGCGCCGCACAGATTTTCAGATTTGGAAACTTGTCCAGCGTACCTTCAAAAATCATGTGCGAAAGGAAGATCGTCGTTTCCAGGGGATTCCCGATCACATTGGCCAGGACGCCATTTCCCTTGACGTGCTCGCTGATGCCTGTGGACTGCGCGCTGAACTGCGGATGGACAAAAATCGGGGCCTGCAACTCCTCGGCCTTCGCCCAGAAGGGATCGAATTTCGGAGAGGACAGCTCTTCGCCCTGGCAATTTCCGCCGATTGCCGCGCCGCGCAATCCCCATTTCTTCATGCCCGTCTCGAGTTGCTGCGCGGCCAGTTCGGGAAACTGCAATGCAACGGCGGCAAACGCGACGAAGCGGTCCGGATGGGAAGCGCACAATGCGCTTAATTTTTCGTTTTGAAGATCGACCAGTCGGCTGGCGAGTTCCTTGTCGGCGGAGTACCAATACGAATTGATGCTCATCGCCTGAACGTCGATTCCCATTTCGTCCATCGCCCGGATTCGCTCCTGGATCGGCGGCGCGGTATTGTGCCCTCCGGGGGCAACCGAAGCGGCGGCCAGACGTTCCAGCTTCGTGCCTTTCAGCAAGTCCGCCGCTTCCGGAATGGTCACGTGGCAGTGCATATCCACTGTTTTCACGCGCCGATTCCCTACCATTACTTCCCTGCGCCCGGCGGCGCGCCCCGCCTGCGCGGGCAATCCCGCGGCCATGGCATTGCAGATCCCGCAGCCGGTAAAAATCACTCCGGCGGATGCACCGGCTACGTTCTTCAGGAATTCACGACGATTCGGCATTGCTTCTCCCTGTAAAACAAAAAATGGAACGATTCGCGCTTCCGATCTTCCAGGATCGTCCTGCTGGAGGCCCCACTCAACCGAAACGGCATTCTACACGGCAGAAGCTTTTCGGAAACAGAATAGAACGGCGGAAACAGGTTTTTCCCGTGCGGGGCCATCCCGTTCGGCTTTTGCGACTGTTGCAGCCACCTGCAGGATTCCAGATAAGTTCGCGGAGAGGCTGGAACACGCCGGATAACATGGTTACACTGTTTGTGAGTCAGATTTGTGAGGCTCGATCCAGGAAATGTAAATGAAACACATGCTGCATGTAACCCTGTGTGCGGTTGCATTCATCAAATCGCAAAAGAGAACCAGCACGGCACAAAATTTGAGAGGTGCGACGATGCCTTTGCCGACTCGTCCGCTGGGTTCCAGCGGAATTCATATCTCTACCGTTGGATTTGGTTCGTGGGCCATCGGCGGCGGCGGGTGGTCCTTCGGTTGGGGGCCGCAAGATGACGCCGATTCCCTGGCCACCATGCGGCATGCACTGGAACTCGGCGTCAACTGGATCGACACGGCCGCTGTATATGGGCTGGGGCACTCGGAAGAAGTTGTCGGACAACTGCTGCGGAGTCTGCCTCTATCGGAACGCCCTTGGGTCTTTACAAAATGCGGACTCATCTGGGACGACAAAAAACCCATGCAGGCCGCTCAGCGCATTTTGACTCCCCAATCCATCCGGCGTGAATGCGAGGCATCGCTGCGGCGGCTTGGCGTCGACAGGATCGATCTCTATCAGTTTCACTGGCCGGAC
>DATLTA010000080.1:0-16889 GCA_035533775.1 Candidatus Dormiibacterota bacterium
GCGATCCATTGCGAAAGCGTTTGCAGCGTCGCGGCATCGAGCTGATTTGCCCGCATAAAAAGAATCGCGTTCGACCGGCAACGCAAGATGGTCGAGCCCTGCGGCGTTACAGAAGGCGATGGATAGTTGAACGCACCAACGTCTGGCTGGGAAACTTCCGGCGCTTGGTCGTACGGTACGACCGCTCGCTCACGATCTATGGCGCGTTCTTTCATATCGCCTGCTTCATGATCGTCTTACGCAGGGTTGTGCAATAGCTTCTAGTGTTTTCCGAACTGGTGGCGGTCACGCTGATTGAATTTGGCGATGGCGGCGAAATCGGCGCCACGAAGAGTCCGGTGGAATCGATGGACCCGCACGCCCCGGATACGCCGCAGCCCGCGCCGGTCACGCTCCACGTCACTTGCTGATTGTCCGTGCCCGTCACGGTGGCGGCGAAACGCTGCTGGCTTCCTCCGGAGAGCGTGACGCTTCCCGGCAAAACGGAAACGATGATATGCGGCAGGATGGTCACGCTCGCCGAGGCGCTTTTCGTATTATCGGCCTGGCTTGTGGCGGTCACGCTCACGGGATTGGGCGACGGCAGGCCTGCCGGAGCCAGATAGTCGACGCTCGATCCGCTGCTGCTGGAAGTCTGCTGGCACGGGCTTGAACCGGTTACGCAGATTTGTCCCGCGGAGGAATTTCCGCCCGCGATTCCGTTCACCTGCCAGGAAACGGTTTGAGTTGCCGCGTTGCTTACCTGCACGGTAAATGTCTGGCGATGCCCTATGGCGCGCGTGGCGGTTGTTGGCGTAAGCGTGACGGCGATGGCCGATGTGAAGGTCACGGCCGCGCTGGCGGAAATATTCGGATTTGCATTGCTGCGCGCATGCACGGTGACTGCGCTGCCCGACGGCAGGCTTTGCGGGGCCGTGTATGTTGTCTGGTCGGGATTGATTTGCGAATTCAGGATTGTGCCGACTGTGGCATTTCCTCCCACGACCCCGTTTACATCCCAGGTGACCGTGGCATCCTGCGCTCCGGTTACCGTGGCTTGAAACGTTTCCGTGCCGCCCAGGGGCGCCGTCGCCGCCGTGGGCGAAATAGAAACGCCGATCGCCGAGAGGATCGTTAGCGTAACCGAAGCGGACTTGGACGGATCGGCCAGCGGCATCGCCCTGATCTGCACCGTTGCGGGGGACGGCGCAAGAATGGGCGCGGTGTATATGCCTGCAGAGGAAATCGAGCCGCACGCCGCCCCGGTGCAGCCCGCTCCCGAAACGCTCCATTGGATTGTGCGGCTCGGATTCGAGCCTGCCACCGGAGTCAGCGTTGCCAAAAAGTTTGCCGCGGCGCCGGTATTGATGGACGCGGGCCCGGTAAGGGTTAAAGAAAACGTGCCGGTGATGGTGATCGTCGCGGTTCCGCTTTTCGTCGGGTCCGCAACGCTGGTGGCCCGTACGTTCACGGAAGCGGCCGCCGGCATATCGGCCGGAGCAGTGTAAACGCCGCTCGTGCTGATCGTGCCGACCGTCGCATTGCCGCCCGGCACGCCGTTGACGCTCCAGTTCACGGCCGTACTTGTCAGGCTCCCCGTCGAGTCGCTGACAGTGGCGATGAATGTTTGCGGTTCTCCGAGCAGTACCGAAACCGAAGCGGGTGCCACGCTCACAAGAATGCCCGAGGGAGGGAGCTGTGGCGTGCCCGAACTGGTCAGTCCGCCACAGCCCAGGAATGACGCAACGACAATCATCGCGGGCAGCCAGCAAAGCAACGTGCACATCAGAGAACGGCTTCCGCGAAATGTCGTGCCTCTTTCCATTGCAGCGTGAATTGCACGCCGTGTGCCACAGTGGTGCATGTGCGGATAGGTTCACCTTTCAGGCCTTGTGGATCAGGTTGACGCGGAGTGAGAGGACGACTAAGACGTATGAGATCAGCGAGTTGATGAATATTTATTTTTTTAACGATATGGGCGGACGAAATCGAAACGCATTCTCGGAAGAGAAGCTTTATCCGTGTTCGAGGTTCAAGTTGGGAAGAGTTCCCACGACGCGCGTTTCAGTTTGGTGCAGATCGCGCTCTTTGCAGTCTGGCTTTCGACCGTCAACCATAGTTGACACGTCCATTCTGGCCTTGAATAATCCCTGCATGCCTCGTCCTGCAGTGCCGCGCCGTGTGAAGACCTATTCGGCGGCAACCGGCTATGTGTATCAATATTATTTTTACGAAGTGAAAAAGTCTCGCCATGGCAATACCCCGGGGACCCATTACGTTTACATGGTTTCGGTTGACCGCCATGAAGTCTTTCCATTGAACATATTCGTTCTAAAGGAAGCGCTGGAAAAATGGTCCGCGCGCGCCGGGCAACAGCTCACCGGAACGGAGGAGTACGCGGTAGCGAAGATGCGCCTGTTTCAGGCATTTGACGAAGTGCAAGGCCTGGGGGCAAAAACGGCCGATCTGCTCGTCGATGATGCGAATTTGGACGCACTGCTATCGGAGTTGGACGTCTGAATAGCTCATTTCGCGGCGCGAAAGGAAAAGAGGGAGCGTGACCCCGGCGCCGCTACACGCCGTGCGGGTTGCGCATGGCCAGCGGCATCCGAATTTCCGGAGGGAATTCCTGATCAGTTCAGGGTATGCGGACTCACTTCATTCTGCAGCGTGGTAGTGGATTGCTTCGGATTGTTTCGCGACAATAGATACGCGGTTATCGACGCGCCGGCTCCCACGACGGCGATCGTCCAGTACGCTGCCTTTTTGGAGCGATATTTGACCGATGGGGCTGCTTTCCCGGCCGGCACGGCTCCCCCGTTTCGCTGCGGATCCACCGCTGACGCGGCGAGATCGGCGGCTTGCCCTTGCAGCAGTGTGTAAGTCTTCCCGTCGTGCGCCGTGGTGACCAGCAGCGCGCCCTTCTGGGCGGCCACAATTGCATGCGTCCCGCTCAACGATTGAATGACAGCCGATGTTTCGGAGCTATTCAGGGGGCGCACGGTAGCGTCCGCCACCTGAGCGCTCACCGCGATTCCGCTGGAGGAATGGAAGGAAGCCTGCCCGCGATTCACCGTTATCTGCACCGAGCCGGCGGTCTTGGTGAGGCGTACCGCGCTGTTGCCCAGAATCTCCACCTGCGCGCCGCTGGCGAGCGTTACCTGCGCCGCTCCTTTGGTTGCCACGGAAATTACGTCGCCGCTAAATATGGTCGAGCCGGCGGTCAGATTCATGTCGCGGATCGTCGCCGCATTGGTGGAAGTAACGCTTCCCAGAGGTTCCGTGGCTGCCCAAGCCGGAGAAACGGCAACGACAACCAGGAGCGCCAGCAAAGTTTTACGCAATGACATCAAAGATATGTTGTGAAACTCCCTTCAAGCAAATGAAGCAGAATCTGACGGACGAGGCAGGATTGTTCCTCGGTTGATACTAACAGGGGCAGATTTGATGTCAATCACAATCGGAGAAGGACCACCGAACGTATACTAAAAATATAATGAACTAAGTGTTTTCCTTGCTTCGTTTTCAGGGCTTTCTTCGAAGCAATTCCCACAGCGCTCCGGCCAGGTCGGCCTGCTGAAATTGATAGCCGGAAGCCGAAAGCCTGGACGGCATTACTTTTTGACTGGCGAGCAAGAGATCGGCCATTTCTCCCAGCGCCAGCCGCAGCGCAAATCCAGGGGCGGGAAGCAGCGCGGGCCGGCGCAGCGTCTTTGCAAGGATGCGGGTGAATTCCGCGTTTCGGACTGGATTTGGCGTGACGGCGTTGACGGGTCCGGTGAGTCCGGCGTTTGCCAGAGCGAACTGGATGATGCGGACCGTCTCCTGCAGAGTCAGCCAGGACATCCATTGCCGGCCCGAGCCGAGACGCCCGCCCGCGCCCAGTTTTATGGGCATCATCATGCGCGGCAGCGCTCCTCCGCGAGCCGTCAGGATGATACCCATGCGCAGGCTTACCACGCGCGCGCCGAACTCGGTCCCGCGCGCCGTTTCCGCTTCCCACTCCTGACAGAGCGTGGATAGGAAACCGGTCCCCGGGGGGCTGGATTCGGTCAGAACCTCGTCGTCGCGGTCGCCGTAGTAGCCAATGGCTGAGGCGGCCACGATCACGCGCGGCGGACGCTGCAATTTCGAAAGCGCACCGATTAGGTGCCGCGTCGCGGCAATGCGGCTTGTCCGCAACAGATTCTTGCGCGAGGCGTTCCACCGTCCGCCGGCAATGGATGCGCCCGCCAGGTGCACCAGCGCGTCCGCGCCTTCCGCGCTGGCCGCATCGAATTCACCGGCGACAGGGTCCCACCGGATGGATTGGTCCGCACCTCCGGCTGCGCCCCGCGACACCGTTTGCGGCCGCAGCAGCCGGGAAGTCGTGTGGCCCTGGCTTTCCATGGCCTTGATCACCGACGTTCCCAGCATTCCCGTGGACCCAGAAACCAGCAAGCGCATGGATTGGCGACTCCTTGTCTTTAATTCTAAATTCTTACCCGTTCTAGATTCTTACCTGAATGTTCTTCCCTGAATGACACGCTACGGCTGCGCTCCTTTACGGTCAACTGAATTCCAGGAATTTACGGGTTGGGTCCAGTCCTTCGCGCATTTCACATGGGCCGAATTTCCTGCGTTCCGCCTCAGGCGGGCAGCGGATTGGGTGTTTCGAAAAGGGCCTCTGGACACGGGATGGGCCTGTTTGATGCGCAGTGGAACTTTCAGGCGCGCGCGGATAGAATACAAAAATGCACGTGCGCGTACTGTTCTTCGGGCGATTAAAAGATATCGTGGGCAGGGCGGAAGAGGATGCCGAGCTTTCCGAGGGCGCGCGCGTCGAAGATCTGTTCGCGCGGTATGGACGCAGTTTTCCAGAGCTTTCCAAATTTCTCCCTTCGGTGGTGGCATCGGTGAATCAGGAATTCGCGGAGTGGCGCGCCCCGTTGTCTGCCGGCGACGAAGTCGCGTTTCTTCCGCCGGTCAGCGGCGGGTCGGTTCCTGCGGGTTCTTCGGTCGAGGAAAATCTGTGCGCGCTGGTTCGAACGCCGATTGCGACTTCTGAAATCGTGGCAAAGCTCAAGGCCCCGCCCGATGGCGCCGTGGTGGTTTTCGAAGGCATTGTCCGCAACCACTCCGGCAACCGGTCCACGCTGTATCTGGAATACGAAGCCTACGAGGCGATGGCCATCGCCAAAATGCGCGAAATCGGCACCGAAATGCGCGAAAAATACGCGATCCGGCACTACGCGATGGTTCACCGGCTTGGGCGGCTCGAAATCGGGGAAACGGCGGTGCTGGTTGCCGTGTGCTCCTCGCATCGCGCCGCCGCCTTCGATGCCTGCCGCTACGGGATCGACACCCTCAAACGGAATGTGCCCATCTGGAAAAAGGAGTTCTTCCGCGACGGCGCTGTTTGGGCTGAGGGAGAAATCCCTTCCGCATAAGCAATCCTTTTCGGCTTCCCGCGAATCTAAGCTTTTCGCCGATGATTTCACTTCCCAGTCCATTTCACAGGAGTCTGTCCACACGGATTGCGAGGCGCCACACGCTGTTGTGCGGCCGCACCCCGGCCTGGGCGCTTGCCGCTATTTTGCTGGCATCCGTTGTCACCGGGCCGGCGGTGGCGGCGGGGCAGCAGGATGGCCAGGGCCAGCGCGGCCCGATTCGTGCGGAGGTCAGCCTGGTCAGCGTGCTGGCAAGCGTTCTCGATAAAAATAACCATCCGGCCATCAATCTCACGGCGGACCAGTTCGATGTATACGAAGAAGGCGTAAAGCAGAAAATTGAAATCTTCGAGCCGGTGACGCAACAGCCGCTGGACGTGACCCTGATGCTCGATACGAGCCTCAGCGAGACCCGGGAACTCGAGTTTGAGGAGAACGCCGCTGCCCGGTTCATCCGGAAACTTGTGCGTCCCGGCGACCGCATGGCCCTGTACGAGTTTGCCGACACGGTCTCTCAAATCGCGCCGTTTTCCTCGAATATTTCCATGCTGCAATCCGCGCTCCGGCGCATCAGGCCGGGCGACGGCACGGCGCTTTATGATGCGGTGTATCTGGGCGCGCAGGCGCTGGGACGCAACCCGTCCGGGCGGCGCCGGGTGATTGTGCTCGTAACCGATGCCGGGGAGACGACCAGCCGTACCGACTTCGATACCGCGCGCAGTGCGGCCGTTCGCGCCGACGCCCTTCTGTATACGATCATTGTCCGAGCGGTGAAAGTGGAAGGCGGCCGCAACACGGCCGGAGAGCACGCGCTGGAGACCATCGCGGACTCAACCGGAGGAGACACGTTTTTCCCCAATGGAATCGGCGAACTCGACGCGATGTTCGACCGCATCGACCAGGAACTGCGCACGCAATACCGCATCGGCTACTATCCCGCCCCGCGTCCTCCCTCAGGAACCTACCGCACCATCGATGTGCGCGTGCATTGCCAATGCACGGTGCGCAGCCGCAATGAGTATTATTCCGGCGGCCCGCTGCAATAACAATCATAGGGAGATGGGCAGTTCGTTTGCCCGGCGTGCGTGGCGAAGGGCAACGCACCCGGTCCCTTGTCCGGTGTGGTGTCTGGCGTGGGTGCGTCAATCTTTCCAGTTCCCTGCGAATCACATCTATTTAAGCTGCGCAAATTCTGGCATCATTTAACGCGAGGCAGCGCACCGCGAGGTAGCGTGAGGACCTTCGAATCGCATGAATTCATATCTCGATATTGCCGTTGAAACGGCTCGCGAAGCGGGAAGCATCCTGCTGGCCGAATATCACCGCCCCGTCAAAATAAGCTACAAAGGCGAAGTGGATATCGTGACGCAGGCCGACCGGCGCTCCGAACAGGCCATCGTCACGCGCCTGCGCGAGCACTTTCCCAGCCACGCCATCGTGGCTGAGGAAGGCGGCGGGTCCGAAAGCGATTCTCCCTACCGCTGGCACGTGGACCCGCTCGACGGCACCACGAATTTTGCCCATGGATACCCCTGCTTCGCGGTTTCGATCGGCCTGGAGAAGGACGGGGAACTGATCGCCGGTGTCATCTATCAACCGGTAAGCGGAGAACTGTTCACCGCCGCCAAGGGCGAAGGCGCCTATCTGAATCAGACGAAAATTCAGGTTTCCTCCATCAAAAGTCTTGAGACCAGCCTGCTGGCCACGGGTTTTCCCAGCATCAAACGCGCTCAGAATCCCAATATTCACTATTATTGGGACTTCACATTGAGGTCGCATGGCGTGCGGCGCGACGGTTCGGCCGCTCTGGATCTGGCGGCGGTTGCCTGCGGCCGGTTTGACGGCTTCTGGGAATTTGGATTGCACTCCTGGGACACTGCGGCGGGTGTTTTGCTGGTCCGCGAAGCGGGCGGCGTCGTAACGCAGTTCAACGGGCAACCTTACCGGTTGGGAGATCGAGAGCTGCTGGCTTCGAACGGGCACGTCCAGTCGGAAATGCAAGATGTGGCGGCTGGAATTGCCGAACGCGCGGTGTCGCGCACACCCCTCCCATAACCGCGAAGTGACACTT
This sequence comes from Candidatus Dormiibacterota bacterium, assembly GCA_035533775.1. GTDB lineage: Bacteria > Acidobacteriota > Terriglobia > Acidiferrales > UBA7541 > Palsa-360. The sequence continues at coordinate 7,480 of DATLTA010000080.1, forward strand.
TACAGGCCGTGGATCCTTGCTGATGCATTGTGCAAATGGCCGTAAAACGTTGCGTTGACTCGATTTTCAGCGGGTGTTAGGCTCGTATCAGTCGGATCGCCTTAACTGAGACAGTTCCTGGGCCTTTACTGAGGCATCTGCTGAGGGCTGATGGGAAATACCGTCATTATTCCGGTTCCGGACCATGCGCGCCTGAGCGATCGGGTCTCGCGCTGGGCTGGGCGTTGGCGCAGCGGCGGAATCGAGCAATACTCCGCGGACGAGTCGCGCCAAACGATGGCGCGATTGAGGTCCGGCGAGCGATTCATTGTGAACCATGAGCGGATTTGGCTGGATGCCCTCCCTGACGCATTCAGCGGATTGCGCGTCGTACAAATTTCTGACATTCACCACGGCTTATACTTTCCGAAACAATGGCTTTCCCAGGCCGTTCAGCAGGCCAACCGGCTCAAACCGGATATCGTGGCCTTGACCGGGGACTTCGTCACCTATTCCAGGCAGAATATTATTCCTGCGGCGGAAATCCTGGGCAGCCTTCGGGCGCGCTATGGGGTGTACGCGGTGTTGGGAAATCACGATTTCCGCGTGGATCCCGGCGCGATTACGCAGGCGCTGCGCCGGCAGCACATCGATGTCCTGCGGAACCGCCATATTTCGTTTGGACATGGAGGAGCCTCCTTATACCTGGCCGGGGTGGACGATTACGGCTACGGCGCGGATGTGCGCCGGGCGATGCGCGGAATTCCGCGCGATGCCGCCACAGTCCTGCTCGCGCATAATCCCCGCATTATTTCTCTGGCCTCGCGCCAGGGCGTGAGCCTGGTCCTCTCCGGACACACGCATGGCGGGCAAGTGAACCTTCCACTGCTCGGAACCGTCTATGGCCGCTCGCCCGAGCGCCTGCGATACAAAATCGGATGGGACCGCCTGGGAATGACCCAGATTTATGTCAGCCGGGGCATTGGAACGATCGTATTGCCCTGGCGTGTGCGCTGCCCGGCCGAAATTACGGACCTCGAATTGCTTCAGGGCGCCTCCTGCGACTCCCGCACAGCCGTCGCGGACTGATCCCCACCAAGCGTATGCGCGCCCCTTATGCGTACAGTTATGCGAACCGTTGACCTGATCCGCCGCAAACGTGATTCGGGTGAGCTGACCCGCGAAGAAATCGGAGAATTGATCGCCGCCTATACGGCCGGGGACATCCCCGATTACCAGATGTCCGCCTGGCTGATGGCCGTCGTTCTGCGCGGGATGACGCGGCCCGAGATTGCCGCGCTCACCGAATCCATGCTGCATTCCGGCCAGGTTCTGGACTTTTCCGGCCTGGCGGGGCGCAAAGTGGACAAGCATTCAACCGGCGGCGTGGGCGACAAGACTTCGCTGGTGATCGCTCCCATCGTGGCCGCGGGCGGCCTGAAGGTTCCGATGATCAGCGGACGCGGCCTGGGCCACACCGGCGGAACGCTCGACAAGCTCGAATCCATCCCCGGCTTCAACGTCAACCTTTCCCTCGCCGATTTTCGGCGCGTGCTGCAGACCTGCGGGTGCTCGCTGATCGGGCAGACGGCCCAGATCGCTCCGGCGGACAAGAAAATGTACGCCCTGCGCGATGTCACCGGGACGGTGGAAAGCCCCGCCCTGATTTGCGCGTCCATCATGAGCAAGAAGCTGGCCGAGGGCATTGACGCGCTGGTGCTCGACGTAAAGACCGGCTCCGGGGCGTTCATGAAAAATGTGGAGGACGCTGCGCACCTGGCCGAATTGATGGTGGAAACCGGCAAAAGCATGGGCAAAAGCGTGGTCGCGCTGCTCACCGACATGAGCCAGCCGCTCGGCCGCACAGCCGGCAACGCCATGGAAGTGGTCGAGGCCATTGAAGTGTTGGGCGGGGCAGGGCCCGCGGATTTGCGCGAGCTGTGCCTGGAACTTTCCGCATGGATGTTTTTTCTGGGCGAACGCGTGAAAACAGTGGACGAAGGAAAAAAACTTTCGGCGGACCTGATTGCCTCCGGCCAGGCCCGCGAAAAATTCCGCGAGATTGTTGGGCTGCAGGGCGGGGACGCAGGCGTCGTGGATGATCCGCGCCGTCTGGCGCGCGCGCGGCAGACGCTTGACGTCACCAGTCCCGCTGCCGGATACATGGCCGCAATCCAGTGCGAACAGCTCGGCGTGGCCTGCGCCGTCCTGGGCGGCGGCAGGGAAAAGAAGGAAGACTCCATCGATCCGGCCGTGGGCCTGGAATTTCATAAACGCATCGGAGATCCGGTCGAGCGCGGCGAGCCGCTCTGCACGCTGCATTACAATGCCGGAGCCAGGCTTGTCGAAGCGCGCCGCCTGGTGGAAACCGCTTACCGGATCGAACCGGAAAAGCCGAAAGCGATTCCTCCGCTCATCCATCGAGCAGCTATCTCATAATTGCCCGCAGATGGTGCATGCTCCACCCGAGGAAATTCAGGAGATCGCCTCTAGATGAATACTGCGGCATGGGTGTTGGGTTCTTTTCGATGGATACGGAAAGAGTCGCCGGCGGAGATTAGTTCCACCTCATCTTCCTGCACCAGCCAGCCGATAGCCCAGTTGAAGATGTGTTCATCGTATTTCATTTCCTGCTGGAATTGACCCAGCGGTAGCTCTCCACGCTCGTGAAGACTTTTTGCGATGATGCGCGCAGCGGACTCGACTTGCTCTCGAACCACATTGTCTGCGGTTTTGTCTCTCATGATGTCTCCTTAAGATCCCCGCTAGATCCAGGATCTCCAGATTCCACTCTTCCTCCAGGCAAAGCCATAAGGCTGCTGCCAACTTCTACCTCTATTTTACGCCCTCATCGCCGGCTTTCAAATTTGCAATCCGGGATTCAGGGGCAGGCGGGGAGACTTCCCTTATTTGTCCTTGCTGGTCAGGTGCCAGGCTCCGCAGTACAGGCACTTGTACGTTCTCAGTTTTGCGGGGGCGGATTGCTTGTCGGCCATCCTGTGTTTTGCGGTGGCGCCAGCTTCGCGTTCGCTGGCATGCATTATCTTGCCGGATACCGGGCAGGTTCGCGGCGGATCGCGTTTTACGTCGCGAGCTTCCCAATTGCCGGAGAGGTGGCGGTACTTTGTCATTCGCGGCTCACAGCAAAAGTATATTCCCGATCGCTGATCCTGGGGTATCACCCTGCCCGATCGCAGGGCCGGCTCCGGGGCGGGCGGCAAATGTACTTCCGGTTGGTTGTGCCGCCCAATGTTCCCGTCCGGATCGTACCACCGTCTGCGCGAATGACGCGCTCGTGGTTTGAACTTTTGCATGGCCCATAATGCAAATCCCGCGCATCGAAATTTCCACATCCCAGGTTGTTCTCCGGCGTGCTAATGTGACAATCATTTTTCCCAGGACAGGCCGGGAAAGTGAATGAATGAAGGAGACACCGGATGGGCCGATTCACGGGCGTGATTGGCGTGCTGGTCATTATGGGGTTGGCCTACGCATTTTCGACCAACCGGAAAGCCATTAAGATCAAGATCGTGGCCTGGGGGCTCGGGCTGCAAATCGGCCTCGCGTTTCTGGTAATTCGCTGGACCGGCGGGCGGGAGTTGTTCATGCACGCCGGAAATGCGGTGACCAAGGTGCTCTCGTACGCTTTTGCCGGTTCGGAATTCGTTTTTGGAGAGCTCGGAAAGCAGAATTCGTCGATCGGATTCATTTTTGCCTTTCAGGTGTTGCCGACGATTATTTTTATCGCGGCGCTGTTTGCGCTGCTGTATTACCTGGGCGTGATGCAGGTGGTCATTCGCGGGGTCGCGTGGGTGATGCAGCGTTTCATGGGCGCCAGCGGCGCCGAATCGCTCAACGTGGCGGCAAGCATCTTCATGGGGCAGACCGAAGCGCCGCTGACCATCCGGCCGTTCCTGCCGGACCTGACGCAATCCGAATTGATGACCATCATGACCAGCGGCATGGCGCACGTCTCCGGCGGAATCATGGCGGCCTACATCGCGTTTGGCGTGGAAGCGCGGCACCTGCTGACGGCGGTGATCATGACCGCTCCGGGCACGCTGCTGATCGCCAAAATGCTCGTTCCGGAAACCGGGCAGCCAAAAACCATGGGCGTTGTGCATATGGACCATATGGAGCGCGATACGAATTTCATCGGGGCCCTGGCGCGGGGCACGAGTGAAGGGCTGGGCATGGCTATTAACGTCGGGGCGATGCTGATCGCGTTTCTGGCCATGATTGCGCTCACCAACGGCATTCTGGGCGGCATGCACAACTGGCTGGGAGGCCACGGCATCCTGTGGTTTCCGACCAGCCTACAGCAGATTTTCGGCTGGGCTTTTGCGCCGGTGGCCTGGATGATCGGCGTGCCCTGGCATGACTGCACGAAGATCGGCGATCTGCTCGGCACGCGCATGGTTCTCAACGAACTGGTGGCGTTTTCGTTCCTGGGGCCGATGAAGGCCACGCTGGATCCGCGGTCATTTACCATCGCCACATTCGCGCTGTGCGGCTTTGCGAATTTCAGTTCGATTGGAATGCAGATTGGCGGGATCGGGGCGCTTGCGCCGAACAAGAAAACGGAATTGGCCAAGCTTGGAATCCGCGCGATGCTTGCCGGCACCATGGCGAACCTGATGTCCGCCTCGATTGTGGGTATCTTTTTGAAATGAGGGCTGGCCTGAAATGAGCGCTGCCGGAACGCCGAAGACAAAACCCGGCCAGGAATTCCTGCGCGCCGAACGCGCCGCGAAATTCATTCTCGCAAAATCGAAGCTGCGCCCGCGCGTCGGCATCGTCCTCGGCAGCGGCCTGGGCGCGTTCGCCAACGAACTGGCGTCGGCCACGCGTATTGACTACAAAAAAATTCCCCACTTCCCGCGATCGACGGCCATCGGCCACGCCGGGCGCATGGTCATCGGCAAAGTGGGCGACGCGCCCGTGGCGGCGATGCAGGGCCGCGTGCATTTCTACGAAGGCTATTCCCCGCAGCAGGTGATTTTTCCGATGCGTGTAATGGCGCGCATGGGTATCCGAGCCGTCCTGATCACCAATGCGGCCGGCGGCATCAATCTCGCTTTTCAGCAAGGGTGCCTGGTCGTGCTGCGCGACCACATCAACCTGCAGGGAACCAACCCCCTGATCGGGCCGAACGAAGACCGCTTCGGCATGCGCTTTCCCGATCTCACGCAGGTCTACTGGAAACCGTATCAGCAAGCCGCGCTGCAGGAAGGAAAACGGCTCGGTGTTGAGATGACGCAGGGAGTCTATGCCGCGCTCTCCGGCCCGAGTTACGAAACCCCGGCCGAGATTCGCTATCTGCGTGCGATTGGTGCCGATCTGGTGGGCATGTCCACCGTTCCGGAAGTGATTGCCGCGGCGCACCTGGGAATCCGAGTGCTGGGAATCTCGTGCGTGACGAACATGGCGGCAGGAATTCTCGATCAGCCGATTACAGCCGAGGAAGTGCTCGAAACCGGCGAACGCGTGAAGGCGGATTTTGTGGCCCTGTTGCGCGGCGTAATCCCGCGTATGCACGAGGATGTTCGATGAGCCTGCACGACCCGTTGATTATCGCCGCACGAACCGCGCGCGAGCACGCGCACGCGCCGTATTCGAATTTCCGCGTGGGGGCGGCGGTGCGGGCGAAGTCCGGGCGGATTTTCAGCGGCTGCAACGTGGAAAATGCCACGTATGGCCTGACGCTGTGCGCCGAGCGTGTCGCGATTTTTAAGGCCATTTCCGAGGGTGAGCGCGGATTTGACGCCGTCGCGGTGGTCGCGGACACCGAGTCGCTCACGCCGCCGTGCGGCGCGTGCCGCCAGATCATCTGGGAATTTTGCGGCGATGCGGAAGTAATCCTTGCCAACCTTCAGGGCAAAACGGAGCGCTACCGCATGTCCGCCCTGTTTCTGAAACCGTTCGATCACTCGTTCCTGTGAGGTTGGACGCGCATCCAACCCGCCTCGGCGGGCACATGGATGAACGCGGGTAAAAGTGTGCTTTTGTAGCGCCACCCTTCAGGGTGGCATTTTTGATCAAGCGGATGCCCATTCGCCGCGGAGGAAAACTTTGTGTGGCCTTATCGCTCGCGCGTCGAGGTGCGCTGGCGCTGCAAGCGGTTGGAAGCGGTGCGAAGCGTGTCGGGAATGTTTTTGTTGGTCGTAAGCATCTTGAGGTCCTTCGCGGTGATGGTCGGAAGCAGGTGTAACGTGATTTCGAGCGGTGTTTTCGGGTTAAACATCAGCGAGCGGACGATCGTGTAGTTCTTGCGAAACTTGCGGTTTGTGGCGATCAGCCGCAGGGCTTCCTCGCTGAGGCTGGCCATGCCGGCGAACGATTCGACTTCGCGTTCGCTGAGCTGTGGAGATTGCAGCACCGCGCGCTGCACCACCTTGCAAGGGTCGCGGATCAGCAGCGTGCGTTCATCGCGCCCGCCTTTCAGGGCCATTTGCACGCGTTCGACCACGCGCATGCGGGAAAGCCTCTGGACCAATGTTTCGCGCTTGGCTTTGTCGGGTTCAATGGCTTCCGCCGCATCGGCGAAGGCGTCTTCGGATTCGGTGTCTTCCCGCTGCAATTCCAGGAGTTGAATTCGCTGCTCGTTGGTGATCACCGAGGAGGCGATCAGTTCCGCCACCAGCGCGGGCGACATGCTGAGCCGGTCCAAGTCTTCAAACAGTTCCTGTACGGCGGATACCGAGAGGTAGCGAACTACGGGCCGGAGGACTTCAATCGGGCAGGTAAGATTTCGCGCGAGCGCGTCGGCCACGCCGGGCCGGCGAGGAAACTCGGCGGCGCAATAGGCGAACATTTCCGGAGCGGCGCCGGTTCGTTTGAGGGCGGAGAGAACGCTGGGCAACGGCTGGGTGAGCAGCATTGCCGCGGCCTTTTTCCGGATGGCTTCGTCGGAGTCCGCGGCAAGAATGGTAAGCAACTCGATGCGATCTTCCGGCTCCAGTGAAGCGGCGCCGCTGCAAATGGCCAGCTTGCGCTCCTGGGTCGCGCGACCCAAGCGAGCCTCTTCGCGCAATGCGCCGCTAATTTCCGCCTCCCGCGGCATCCTTCAGGGCCTTCCGCGTGAGCGCGACCTTGCCCGCGCGACCCGGCGGCCCGATCGGGGCGAGCATTTTCCCATTCAATTCCAGCAGCAGTGCTCCCGCGTCACGCGCGGAAACCTCGAACCGATTTTTCGCCGAAAACACGCGATTCTCGCCGGCCTTCATCGTTCCAGCAAACACGCGATCGTCATCGGCCAGGACGGTTACCTTCGTTTTCTTTCCGGCTTCGACTTTTAATTCAAGCGGCGCGGATGCGGCGCCGGTCGTGGGCGCGGAAGATGCCGGGGCCGGAGCGGCTGCGGTCGCAACGTCAGAACCATTTGCCGTGTCGGTCGAAGCAATTGCGGAAACGCCTTGCGGCCGCAATTCCAGCTTTGCGGCGAGGGATGGTGCAACGGCCGTGGCGGCGCCGCGAGTAGTGCGCCTTGCGGCGCGCCACTGCAGGATCCGTTGCGTGGCGAACCAACCACCGGCGATCAGCGCAAAAATGACGATGATGGCTAAAATCCACGCCAGCCACGGGCGGTCAGGCGCGACGGCGGGCGGGCTGCCCGTCCACACCGGCACGCTGGGCCGGTCATTGACCGCGGCGGCATATTCCGCGACGACGTTCTCCTCGTCCAGCCCGAGATAGTGCGCGACAGCGCGCACAAATCCCCGGTTGAACACTCCGCCGGGAAGCTGGTCCCATTGTTCGTTTTCGATGGCCTGAAGAAAGCGTGTGGCAATACGCGTGGCGACGGAAATCTCTTCCAGGGTGACGCCGCGCATCTCGCGTTCGCGTTTCAGATTTTCGCCAAAAGTACGCTTGGTCATTGTTGGTTAGTGGTACGGCCTCAGCGAATATAGGCGGGTGCTGCGGCACTGTCAATGTCGGCGGACCAACCCTGCTGTCCGGGCGCCGCAGGGAAGAGGCTTTCCTATCCGGTAACAGGCATGGAACTCGACATTGCGCTCCGGAAGAAGAGTTGATTATACTTTTAATCGCCCCGACACCTCCCGTGGCCCGGTGGGTGACCTGCGAGACGAATCAGAGATTAAGGCATCCAGTGAACATGACTGAGAACTTTAGCGGTGTTGAGCGCCGCAGGAACACAACGGTTCGGGGAGAACAACGCGAAGCGGGCGAAGTTGCAGTGTTCCATGAACTCGGCAAGGCCCTCACGTCATCCCTGCAGCTCGATCAAGTCCTGCGCACTATCATGGAAAAAATCGACGAGTTTCTTCGCCCGGACACCTGGTCGCTGCTGCTGGTGGACGAAGTCAAGCAGGAACTCTATTTTGAGCTGGCAGTGGGCAAGGGCGCGCAGGCGCTGAAAGATGTGCGCATCAAGATGGGGCAGGGCATCGCGGGCTGGGTGGCACAGAACGACGAAGCCGTGATCGTGTCCGACGTGAGCCAGGACACGCGGTTCTTCTCGAAGGTCGACGAGAAAACGAAAATGGAAACGCGGTCGATCGTGGCCGTGCCCGTGCGCTATCGCGAACACTGCCTGGGCGTCATCGAACTGATCAACTGCGTGGGCCCGGATGGTTTCCATCAACGCGATCTGGCGCTGCTGGAGGCTCTGGCGGATTTCGCGGCCATCGCGCTGGAAAATGCCCGGCACGTCAAGCGCATCCACGAACTTACGATCACCGACGACTGCACGAGTCTTTTCAACGCGCGACACATGGAGTTCGTTCTCGAAACGGAAATCTACCGTTCGCAGCGCTACGGCTTCGAATTTTCGGTCGTGTTCATCGATCTCGATCATTTCAAGAGAGTCAACGACACGCACGGGCACCTGATCGGATCCAAGCTGCTCGCCGAAGTCGGCCAGGTCGTCAAGAATGCCTGCCGAAGGATCGATTTCGCGTTTCGCTATGGCGGGGACGAATTTGTGATCGTGCTCCCGCAGTCATCGAGGGAAAATGCGTTCGTGGTTGCCCGGCGCCTCCACAAATTGATCGGTGAAACCACGTGGCTGGCAGCCGAAGGGCTGAACGTTCGCTTCACCGCCAGCGTCGGCGTGGCCACGTACCCCGGCGATGCAAAGACAAAAGTCGAACTGCTGCATCTGGCCGACGAAGCCATGTACATGATCAAGAACACCACGCGCGACGGCGTGGCCGCAGCAAAGACTGGCGCGTTGCCCACCACCGCATAGCTTCCGGATCTCGCGATTTCCACGGTACGCCGAAAGTCATTTTCCCCGTGTTACCTTGCTTCACCATGGATGACATGCTACGCTCGCCGCTTCCGGCGGTGCGAACACGGGTTGCTTGAAAATGTGCCGTAAGGTTCCGGGGCAAGGAGCGCATGTCCAACGAAGCATTGGGGATGATCGAGACCAAGGGCCTGGTGGGCTCGATTGAAGCGGCGGACGC
>DATLTA010000081.1:0-3350 GCA_035533775.1 Candidatus Dormiibacterota bacterium
GCGTCTCGTATAATTGTGAATGGCGGCTGATTTCAAAATGGCAACGATTCTGATTGTTGAAGACGAACCGAAAATGCTGCGCCTGCTGGAACTGAATCTGGCGGACGCTGGTTACGCCACCCGCGCCGCCAGCACCGCCGAAAACGGCCTGAAGGTCCTGGCCAGTGACAGGATCGATCTGGTGCTGAGCGACGTGAAGCTGCCCGGAATGAATGGCCTCGAATTCCTGCAGGCGGTAAAGCGCGCGAACGCCGCGATTCCCGTGGTGATGATGACGGCCTACGGCACGGTTGAAAGCGCCGTGGAAGCGATGAAAGACGGCGCCAGCGATTACGTGCTGAAGCCGTTTTCAATTGAAGAAATCAAGCTGATCGTCCGCAAAGAGCTTGAAGTGAAGCGGCTGCATGAAGAAAACCGCCAGTTGCGCGAGGCGTTGGGACAGCGCTACCAGTTTGAAAATATTGTGGCCAACAGCGCCGCGATGCAGGAAGTTCTGGCCAGGGTCGAGCAGGTGGCGCCAACCAATTCCACCGTGCTGCTGGGCGGCGAGAGCGGCGTGGGAAAGGACATGATCGCGCGCGCCATCCACCAGCACTCGCGCCGGGTGAGCGGGCCGTTCATCAAAATCAATTGCACCGCGATTCCGGAAAACCTGCTGGAAAGCGAGCTTTTCGGATACGAAAAGGGCGCCTTTACGGGCGCCGCCGCCGCCAAGCCCGGCAAGTTCGAGCTGGCCGATAAAGGCACGATCTTTCTGGACGAAATCGGCGACATGCCGGGCACGCTGCAGGCCAAGCTGCTGCGCGTGCTGCAGGAGCGCGAGTTTGAACGGCTGGGCGGGACCCGGACCATCAAAGTGGACGTTCGCGTGGTGGCCGCCACCAACCAGGACCTTCGCGCCGCACTCGAACAGGGAACGTTTCGCGAAGACCTTTATTACCGGCTGAACGTGGTGCCCATCTCCATCCCGCCGCTGCGCGCGCATAAGGAAGATATCCCTTATCTGGCGGACCACTTCATCACGCGCTTTGCCCAAGGCTCCGGAAAAGCGATCGAGGGCATCACGCCCGCGGCCATGAAGCTGCTGATCGATTTCCATTGGCCGGGGAACATCCGCGAGCTGGAAAACATCCTCGAGCGCGCCGTGGTGATGGCCGCCGGACCCAGGATCGATGTCGGAGATATTCATCTGGATATCGCTGCGCCGGCCGGGGACCGCGCAGGCGCAGCATCTTCCGCCACGGCTGCAAACGGCTCCGCCGTGCTCTTTCTCCCCCAGGGCATGACGCTCGAACAGTTTGAAGACAAACTCATCAGAGAAGCTTTGCAGCGCGCCGGCGGCAACAAGAGCCAGGCCGCCCGACTTCTGGGCCTCTCCCGCAACGCCCTGCGTTATCGCTTGTCCAAAATCGGCGTGCCCGACGAACCGGAATCGTAAAAGCAGATTCCGGCTCCTGGGCTTGCGAAAACTCGGAATCTCCGGCACTATGGTTTTGGAGCACCCAACCATGATTTTTCACGTGACCCTTGATAAATCCGAAGACGGATGGATTGTTGCGGAGTGTCCGGCACTTCCCGGCTGCGTCTCGCAAGGCAAAAATGAAAAAGAGGCGCTCGAAAATATCAAGGAAGCCATAAAAGCGTGGCTCTGGGCAGAAGACCAAAAAGCCGCCGCAGCGCTCCAGAGCAAAAACCGCCAGGAAATTGTCGTAACCCTTTAGCGGAATGGGCAAACTCGCAAACATCTCAGGCAAGGAAGCCGCGAAGGCCTTTCTGCAAGCTGGCTGGCAGACGGCCGGTCAGGTCGGCAGTCATTTAGTTCTGGTCAAGCCCGGCGCGCGCGCCAACCTCTCCATTCCACAACATAAGGAACTTTCAATTGGAACTCTCCGCGCACTCATCCGGCACGCTGGATTGACCGTGGATGAATTCTTGAGCCTGCTTTGAGTGGATCGACGCGGCGGGAGTTCGTTTGACCGACCGGCCACCGGTTAGGAAAGAGCCGTGGTATGCTGCCTTCAAGCGTCCTGAGTTATAAGTTCGCTGCATAATTGCGCGAGGTCAGGAATGGTGGCTAACGCTATAAGTCATTTGTTGTCAATGTAGCATCCGACGAAATTCGCTGCGATTTATGCATATTTCTTCCAACTCAGGACAATAGTTATCACCCAAATTAATTTTGCGTCTCTAAACGGACGATGGCTCCCTATGATCTGGATCCCTCGCCTGTCCAAAATCGGCGTGCCCGACGAACCGGAATCGTGAAGTTCCTGCAGGGGCGGGTTTCAAACTCGCCCCTACCTTGCGCCCCTCCGCTGGTGGCTGAAATGCACCACTTTTGGCTGATATCGGCCAAAAGGCGCCAGCGCGTCTAACCATCAAAATCAGAGATTTTTAATCCATGTTTTATCAGTGAGTTACAGATATGCCGCGGCGGCGGTTTGGCAATCATCGTGCCAATACGAAAGTCGAGTCAAGTTTACCGAAGGGGATGACTGAGCCAGGAGGTGGATCATGAGAGCGAAAAAAATCAAGTGGATAGCAGCCATAATCACGATGGGGCTGGCACTCGCCTCTCTTCCCGTATTTGCCCAGACGCAGACCTCGACCGGGGTGGCGCGCGTCAGCCTGATCCGGGGCAACGTTTCCATGGAGCGTGGCGACTCCAACGAGTGGGTGGCGGTGACGGTAAACACGCCTCTGGTTCCCGGCGACACCCTTGCCACGGACGCCGGTTCGCGCGCCGAAGTCCAGCTCGACTACTCGAACGTCGTGCGGCTGGATCAGAATACGGAAGTCAAGATCACCGATCTGACCAGTTCGCGCATTCAGCTCCAGGTGGCGCGCGGCACGGCCGATCTCGCGGTTTTCAAGGGCAACCAGGCAAATGCTGAAGTGGACACGCCGAACGTGGCCGTTCAGCCGATGCGCGAAGGAACTTACCGGATCGACGTCAACTCAAGCGAACTCTCCCTGGTAACGGTGAACCAGGGCGAAGCTCAGGTTTCCACACCGCAGGGCTCAACGAATGTGGAGGAAGGCCAACAGATCACGGTCGAAGGCGCTCAGAATCCGCAGTACCAGGTGGCCGACGCACGCCCCATGGACGATTGGGACAACTGGAACCGCGACCGCAATAGCGTTGTCGGAAGCGCTCAAAACTACAATCACGTCAACCAATACTACACGGGCGCACAGGACCTGAACTCCAACGGCCGCTGGAGTTATGTGCCGGGTTATGACTGGTGCTGGACGCCCTATGTAGACGCCGGCTGGGTGCCGTACAGTAACGGCCGCTGGGTTTGGGAGCCCTTTTATGGCTGGACATGGGTTTCCTACGATTCGTGGGG
>DATLTA010000082.1:0-5582 GCA_035533775.1 Candidatus Dormiibacterota bacterium
CCTGCGCCCGCGCGGCGGCGCGTCCCGCCGCGTCACCCGCGGGGCAAGAACCATGCGGCACGGTCACCGTGGCTGCCGCGTCGGACCTGTCGTACGCCATGAATGAAATCGCCGCGAATTTCGGCAAGGCCACCGGCTGCGCGGTGCGCCTGAGCACAGGATCCTCCGGGAATTTTCTGGTGCAGATTGAAAACGGGGCGCCGTTCGACGTGTTTTTCTCCGCGGACATCGCCTATCCGAAAAAGCTCGAAGCCGAAGGCCTGGCCGCGCCGGGCAGCACGTATCTGTATGCCGTCGGAAAAATCGTATTGTGGGTCCGGAACGATTCCCGGCTGGATGTCGGCAAGGGTCTGGCGCTGCTGCGCGATCCATCCATACGGAAGATTGCCATCGCCAATCCGGAGCACGCGCCTTATGGCCGCGCGGCCGTGCAAGCGCTTCGCAACGCGGGCGTGTATGACGCTGTGAAGGGCCGCCTGGTTCTGGGGGAAAACATTTCGCAAACGGCGCAATTTGTGGAATCCGGAGACGCGGACGCCGGCGTGCTCGCGCTTTCCCTGGTTCTGTCTCCCGCGCTGCAGGGCAAGGGACGCTCGTGGAATATTCCGGAGAATCTGTACGCGCCCATCCGGCAGGGCGCCGTGATTCCGCGCGGTTCGCGGAACCCGCAGGGCGCGCGGAAGTTTCTCGACTACATGAAGACTCCGGCGGCGGCCCGCCTGCTGCAGCGGTACGGATTCGTGCTGCCCGCCGGGGGGAAATCTTGAACTGGCAGGCGATTGCGCTTTCGCTGAAGCTGGCGATTTCGGTCGCGGGGATTCTGCTCGCGGTGGGGCTGCCGATTGCGTATTGGCTGACGTTCTCGCGCTGGCGCTGGAAATTTCTGGTTGAGGCGGTGGTCGCGCTGCCGCTGGTTTTGCCGCCCACGGTGCTCGGGTACTACATTCTGGTGGGGCTTGGGCCGCGAAATCTTCCGGGAAAAATCTGGGAGTCGTGGTTCGGGCACACTCTGCCGTTCACATTCGGGGGATTGCTGGTTGGCTCGGTGCTTTATAGCCTGCCGTTTGCCGTGCAGCCAATTATCGCGGGATTTGAAACTGTGGACCGCAGACTGATCGAAGCGTCGTGGACGCTGGGGGCTTCGCGCCTGAGGACATTTTTTCGCGTGATCCTTCCGCTCTCCGCCACGGGAGTGGTGGCGGGAACGGTGCTGAGTTTCGCGCACACGATCGGCGAATTCGGAGTGGTGCTGATGGTCGGCGGAAACATTCCCGGCGTGACGCGCACGGTTTCCATCGACATCTACGATCAGGCGCTGGCCGGGAATTACTCCGCCGCAAACCAGACGGCCCTGCTCCTGCTCCTGTTTTCGTTTCTGGTCCTTTCCATTATTTACGGAACAAACCGCCGCGCGCTGGGCCTGTGGCGGAAGGCCTAGGGTCCCGGGAACGGTGTCTCGCCCTTGCCATTGAAGGAACCGGCGGCGCCGCGCGAAGCGCCGGAACAAATTTATGTCGCTGGAAGTTGCGATCGAAAAAAAGGTGCAGGATTTTCAGCTAGCCGTGGAATTCACCGCGGACGGCGCTCCGCTCGGCTTGCTCGGATCGTCCGGCTCGGGCAAGACGATGACGCTGCGCGCCATCGCCGGCCTGGAAACGCCGGACCGCGGGCGGATCGCGCTCCACGGACGCGTGCTGTTCGATTCCGAGCGCGGCATCAATGTGCCGGCGCGCGCGCGCCGCGTTGGATTGCTGTTTCAGAATTTTGCGCTGTTTCCGCACCTGACAGTCGCCGAAAACGTCGCGTTTGGATTGCGCGGCCTGGCGGCGGACGAGCGCGCGCGCCGCGTGGAACGCCAGCTTGCCGCCGCGCATGTGGACGGCTTGGGAAACCGCTATCCCGCCACGCTATCGGGCGGCGAGCAGCAGCGCGTGGCGCTGGCGCGCGCCCTGGCCGTCGAGCCGGCCGCCTTGCTGCTGGACGAACCTTTTTCCGCGCTCGACACGCATTTGCGCAGCGCGCTGGAACGCCATCTCCGCGACACGCTGGACAGTTATAAAGGATCGGCGCTTTTCGTCAGCCACAACCTCGAAGAGGCCTACCGCGTATGCGGAGACCTGGTGGTTCTGGCGAATGGAAAGGTGGCGGCGCGGGGCACAAAGGACGAGGTCTTCCGGCACCCGCCGACGCTCGACGTCGCGCGCCTCACCGGGTGCAAGAATATTTCCCGCGCACGCCGCGCCGCCGATGGCAGGATCGAAGCGCTGGGCTGGGACTGCGCGCTCCGCGTGGCGCAGCCGTTCGCGAAAACGCCCGCGCACATCGCGATTCGCGCGCATCACGTGCGCGTGCGCCCGGCGGGCCGGGCCGCGCCGGAAAACCGCGAAAACACGTTTTCCTGCTGGCTGGCCGCGATGACGGAAACGCCCTTCCGCGTCACGCTCGATCTGTGCCTCGGCGCTCCTCCCGCGCACCCCGGGGATTTTCATGTGCAAGCCGAGGTTTTCAAGAGGGAGTGGGAAGAATTCCGCAATCTGCCGCAACCCTGGAAGGTCGAGCTTGCGCCCGACCGCGTATTCCTGCTGCCGGACTGAAAAATTTTTATTTATTTTTTGGCGCGCGATCTTCAGGCACGTCTTGCGCTGGCAAATTCATCGCTTATTGGACGCCCGGGTTGGCTACCTTTTGGATTGCCGGACAGGTTTCTTCCGGGCCGCACTGTGATGCGCAGGTCTTCCCCAGTTCATCATCCCTTGTACGGCTTCCACGGGCCAGCGAAAGGGCCGCTCTTCACAATGGTAGTTTTCTGCCAGGTTTGCATCGCCAGTGCCGTTGTAAACGGGAATCTGGGGATATGGGCACATGGGAATACTGCGGTCTACGGCGCCGTTGGTGATATGGGAGGCGATGAGTTTTTCCGGGGCCACACCGTCTTCAACCCATTGGTCGAGCGCCATGACCACATCGTGCTGCGCGTCGGCTTGCGGAGCCAGACCCTGAAAAGGACCCCCGAACACGTTAGGCCAAAGCTCATGTCCCAATCCGCAGTGGTGCATTCCCGGAGCCATGAACAGACGAACGAAGCCGGTCACCTGGGCGGCATCTTCAGATCCTGGCGTCTGGTCTTTCCCCATCGTATCAATTATTTTTGCGTAGTATTCAATCGTGCGCAGGGGAGTAATCGAATGATCCGCCCAGCCATGATAGAGAATCAGTTTGCCGCCGTGAGCTTTGAACAGGGACAGATCGGGATTCGCATTGTCCTGGGCTGGTGCCAGAGGCGCAAGGGCGGCAGGATCGCGATCCAAGTTGAACTGCTTGACCGAGTCGAAGCTCATACCGAACACAAACTGCCTCATGAATATGTCCTGCAGATTCCATGAGGAGGATGGCTCGGCATTTTCTGTTCCGCTTCCGGTGATGTATTGCGAATAGTCTTCTTCGTGGCCCGGCACGAATCCTGGATAAAGCTGCACGCCGGCGGAATTGACCGGTCCGGTCAAAATCTTATGAAGTGCCTGTACCTGACCGGCGGTCAGGCAGTTGGGGCCGTCGCCGGACGGACACATAATGGTTTTGGGATCGAAGCGACAACGGCCCGGAGTCATAATCAGCCCATTAATCTCGTCGCCGCTTTGACGGCACGCTTTCAGCGTGGCCTTTTCAATCACCGGAATCTTGCTCGGGGGGATCGGCGCAGGCGCCAAAGCTTGGGCATCCCAGGCAAACTGCATCATGAGTTTTGTCCGGTCAATCACCGGATCGCCGGCGATCACCCCATCGAAATCGTCCGGATAGCGCTGGACTTCCGCCAGCGCCATTTTGCCGCCATTCGAGCAGCCCACAAAATAGGAGCGCTGTTCTCTGTGCCCGTAGAAATCTTGCAAGATCTGTTTTCCGAGCAGGGTCGCCACGTGGGTGGCCAGGTAGGCGTAATTGTTTTGCGCGTCCAGATTATTGAGCGCCCACATCTTGTCCGACGCTTTATGTCCGGTGTCGGAACCTGCGGCGGCATACCCTTCTTCGAGCGCCTGATCGAGGTTCGGAATCGTGCCATTGAAGCCGCCGCCGCCGGCAACAAAGTACTTTCCATTCCACTTCGTTGTCGGCAGCGCAACTTCGAACAGGATTGTCGAGTGCCGCAGGTTGTGGATACTTCCCAGAACTTTACAGTACTCCGGGACAAAGCCCGTCGCCGGAACGATCGCCGCCGAGGTAATCGTCGTGTCCTGTAAAGCCAGGTGCCTCAGGCTTGAGCAGTCCGCCGCTGCCGCTGGCCGTACGCCCGCCACTAGCAAGGCGAGAAGCAGCGCCGCCAGGAATGCACCTCGAATGAAAAGGTTTTTCATGAGAAGCTGCAATAATTTAGCTCTGCTTTCCCTGGGAGTGCCGATCACGTTTCTCCTCTCCTCTCGTTGACCCGTTTTGATCTGTTTCGGTGCCCACTTTACCGGATCAGATTGTCCGGCCGGCAAGCATATTGTCCCGTGGCGCCAGTGCAAGGTCGGATGAAGCGACGCATGAGCGGATCTTTGCAAGCTGATCAAATGATTCATAAAGTTCAAACCATTCAAATCATTTGAACGGTTCAAACTCTTGACGCAGTTCGAATCGTGCGAAGCAAGCTACTCCAAAACTGCCCTTAAACCGAATTTCCGATTTGGACCTCCAGCTAGCGGACGATACACCTCTCCTGCTCTCCGACTCAACGAATTTGTCGCCAGAATATGCCCTTGGGCGAGTTTGCGGGCGCGCTTACTTTTGCAGATTCAGATATTGCGTCGAAGGCGTGCAGCCGGACGCGGCGCCCGCGCAGGTATCCCTCAGGAAAAGTCCGGTGGAATTCACATACACCGCGGGATCGAGGTTGGTTGCCGATGAGCGGAAGGTGACATACCGGCCGTCCGAGCTGATGGACGCGGACGTGCTCTCGCCATTGGCTTGCGTGCCATCGGAGGCGACGGAAGCGCGTTGCGTTGCAGGCGTGCAGCCGGACGCGGCGCCCGCGCAGGTATCCCGCACGAAAACGTCGCTCGCGGCGTTGGTGTCGCTGACCACCAGATTCGTTGCCGAGGATACAAACGTCACGTAGCGTCCATCCGCGCTGATCGATGGGGAAATGCTGTTTCCATCCGCGGGATTGCTGTTGAATCCAATGGATTCCAGGGCCGTCGAAGGCGTGCAGCCCGCTGGGGCTCCCGTGCAGGTGTCGCGAACAAATATGTTTTCCGTCGAACCCGGCGTTTCGGTAATGCCGTCGGTCGAAGCCAGCACGAACACGGCGTAGCGTCCGTCCGCGCTGGTGACCGGCAAGGGCAGCGAGCCGGCCGTCGTCTCGGCCGTGGAACCGGAGGCCGCGGCTACCGGACCAGACTGCGCGGCGGGGGTAGACGAGCTCAAAATCGTAAATGCAGACTGGTTCGATGTGCCCCCGCCTCCGCCCGCCGTGAGCGTGAATGCGGTGACCTGCGCCGTTCCCTGGGTGGAGACATCCGCCGCCGAGATGGCCGCGGTAACACCGGTCGTGCCGATGAACGTTGACGTGCGGTTGCTGGCGTTCCACTGAATCACCGTGCACGGCA
>DATLTA010000083.1:0-6976 GCA_035533775.1 Candidatus Dormiibacterota bacterium
AGGCGGGGACGCACACCAGCGTGGCCGCTAGCATGGCGGCCGGGACAATGCCGAACCGGGAGCGCAACTTCATTGCCATGTCGATAGCCAAGTTCATTGCGAGGATTCTACCGTCACATCTCCATTGTCATTGTCGGCCGCCTGCGCAACCGGCAGTTCCGAAAGAGCATCGAACTGGGAAAGCACATCATAATTCTCGAGCACCGGAAGATCCTGAATCATTCCAAAGTCCGCGTCAGCGGATATCTGGTCCGATGGCGCCGGATCGGTTGCGGTGCGGGGCGCATAGGAAACCCAGACCGACATGACCACCAGCGCGGTCACGGCAAACGCGATTCTCGGAGAAGGCATCCAGTTCCAAAACCGGCGGCGCACAGGCTCGGCGGCAATACGCGCGCGCAGCGACGCATCGAAAGCGGGAGAAGGCGAGAGCACGGGGAGGTCATTCAGCGCGTCCCAGATGGCGGGAAATTCCTCGGCGTGCGCGCGGCATCCGGCGCAGACGGCCAGGTGCCGCTCCACGGCGCGGCGCGCGGCGGGAGTGCCGTTGCCATCCAGATATTCAATCAGTTTGCTTTCCATCGCCGTACATTGCTGCGTACCGTGCTGCGTACGATGCTGCGTGCCACGCATATGCCCCTCACTTCCCTCAGCACACGTGTTTTTTCACTTCAAATTCCGCTTCCAATCTAAAAATTCAAATTTTCAACGAATTCATAAGCGGCGCAAGCTCAACGCGCAATGTTTCATAAGCGCGGAACAGCAGCGATTTCAGCGCGCTTTCCGAACACTCCAGAATTCGCGCGATTTCGTCATAGTCCAACTCCTGATACTTGTGCAGGAGCACGGCCGCGCGCTGCTTTTCCGGCAAGGCCTGAATCGCGCGCAAAATCATTTCCGAGCGCGAACGCGCCACAAGTTCCTGTTCCACGTTGGGCGCGCGATCGGGAACTTCGATGCCGCGCTGCTCGTCCTCGCCTGCATCCACGACCTGATGCATGGAAATTTCCATCTGGCGGTACCGATTGTCGCGCACCGAGTTCAGCGCCAGGTTCGTGGCAATTCGGAACATCCAGGTGGTGAACTTCGCGCTGGGGGCGTATTGCTTGCGAGCGCGGTAGACGCGGAGAAACACTTCCTGGGCCAGATCTTCGGCGACAGCGGAATCGCGGACCATCCGGTAGAGGAAATTGACAAGGGGAATCCTGTATTTGCGGAGCAAAAGCTCGAAGGACTGTTCGTCTCCGGCTTTTACGTCCAGCATCAGTTGGACGTCGGTCCTCGCCATGGCCTCCACATCCTATACAACCCGCGTTGTGCCTGAAAGTTGCGGGGAAACGCGCCTTGTGCAAGCGATACCGGGGCTTTCGCAGCCCACAGAAAGCAGATAAGTTGACGACGTTCGTGCGCGAAGTTCAATCGCCGTTTACCGGGCCGGCTTGAACCCGAACTCCTTATAGACGGCCTGCGCTTGCGGCGTGGTTAAGTAGGCGACCCATGCACGCGCCGCGGCAGGGTGCGGTGCATCGCGCAGGACTCCGGCGGCGTAGATTCCCGTAAAATTCTGATCGCTGGGAATGTCCACGCCTGCGATGGGATTTCCGATCATCTGCTGGAAGCGCACTTCGGAAGTCCAGGTAACGCCGGCATCGGAGTCTCCCCTTAAAATTCGCATGGGAGTCTGTCGATGATGGACATGGGTCACGAAGGTCGAATGGTTTCGCGCTTTGGTCTCATAGACGGCGCGATACAGGGCATCGCCACCCGCCTTGCGCAGCGAAATCGCGATTTGTCTAGCCACGCCTTCCCACTCAGGATTCGGCATCGACAGACGCACATCGGGCCGGGCGAGATCCCGGAGCGAACGGATATGTTTCGGATTGGAAGCTTTAACCATGATCGCAAGATCGTTGCTGGTATACCTCACGGCCTTCTCCACGATTTTGTTCCGCTCCATCCCGGCCAGGGCATTGGCTCCGGCTTCAAACACATCGGGTTGAACGCGCAGCGTCAGATTGCCCAGCGTAAGCGTGTTGTTGTTCGCCATTTGTCTTCGCAGGATTCCCGGCGGCAGGGTTTCGTAAAAAATCGCTCCGCGCAACTCGGGGTGCAGCTTCTCAAAGCCGGCAATCAACCTGGGCAGCACGAAGAATTGATTGCCGCCGATGAACAACACCAGAGCGGCGTTCTCAGGATTCCCGTGCAGGTCCGGAACGTTATCCACGTCCCCCACCTGGAACACATACCCTTTACTCGCCGCGGGATTATTTTCCCCGCGGCTCCATGGCGGCATGGCCTGCGCAAAGACAGAAGGAACCATCGCCAGCAACATCGCCGGAACCAGCAGCACCTTGAAAGTTGTCATCGTATTTTCCCCCTTGCCGCGGCTTCGAGCGGCCCGCGGACGGATTCAGCCATGAAAAAGTTTGTCGAGCACCAGCATGAGCGCCACGCCCGAAAAGACAAGCAGGGCCATGCGCGCGTCGGGCTCGCGGTTTACTTCCGGAACCAGATCCGTCGCGGCGACATACAACGTCACGCCCGCCGAGATGGGCAGCGCGTAGGCCACCTGGCTGTGCAGCAGCCCCATCAGCAGCACGCCCGCGACGGTGGCCACGCCCAGCCAGATCGCCGCCAGCAGCGCCGTGCGGCGACTCTGTCCGCTGGCCAGCATCAGCGAAGCGACGGTAAAACCCTCCGGGATTTTATGCAGCACGATGGCCAGAAAAATCACGCCGCCGAGCCAGCCGGAAACCAAAAAACCGGAAGCGATCGCGACGCCGTCAAAAAATGTGTGAATGGAAAGCCCGAGCAAAGCCGAAATTCCCGCGTGGTCGGGCACGAAATGTTCGGGGTGCGTTTCCTCCCCGAAATGGAAGTGCGGCGCCAGCGTATGCTCGAAGAAATGTACGATGAAATATCCGATCAGCGCGAGAATGTAGGCGCGATGCCCGGATAATACCACCGATTCCGGAAGAATCTCCAGCAGGGCCGCGGCCAGCATGAAACCCGCACCCAGCGCGAGAAAGTATTTTAAATATTGCCGCGACCAGTCGCGATGCAGGATGAACAACCCGCCGAGAATGTTCGCCGCGGCCGCCGTCAGCCCCAGCAGCAGCGCCAGCAGCATGCGGGATGCGGGAACGGGGATGGATGGCGCGATCATAATCGACAGCCCGTCGTCAGCCGCTGTGGCGGAACAGCATGACGTCGCCTTCCTGCACGATATATTCCTTCCCTTCCAGACGCACCTGCCCCTTTTCGCGCGCCGCCGGAAGGCTTTCGGCGGCCAGCAGGTCTTCACAGCGAACCACTTCCGCGCGGATGAAACCGCGCTCGATGTCCGAGTGAATTGCGCCGGCGGCTTTTTGCGCGTTCATGCCGCGCCGAATCGTCCAGGCGCGGACTTCCGGCTCGCCCGCGGTGAAAAATGAAGTCAGGCCGAGAAGCTGATAGGTGGCCTGAATCAACCGGTCCAGGCCCGAGGACTTCAGTCCGTACGCGGCCAGCATTTCGGCGGCTTCGGCGGGCTCCAGTTCGGCCAGTTCGGCTTCAATCCGTCCGCAAATGGAAACAATTGCCGTATTGGGGCGACCCTCGAGTTTCGCCAGATTGTGGCGCTGCACGGCGGTATCCAGTTCGGCGACCTCGTTATCACCGAGGTTCAAAACATAAAGCATCGGCCTTTGTGAAAGGAATTTGTAGCCGTGGATCATCTTGCGTTCCTCGGCGTTGAATTCCATTTCGCGCAGGGGCTTTTCCGATTCGATGGCCGTCTTGCAGCGGTTCAGCAGGACCAGTTCCTGCTCGAGAGCCGGCTCCTTCTTTTTCTTCAGGTCTTTTTCCACGCGCTCGATGCGGCGCGTGATCTGGTCCAGGTCGGAAAGCATCAGTTCGAGGTCCAGCACCTCGGCATCGCGCAGCGGATCAATCGATCCGGCCGCATGGGGCACGGCCGGATCGTCAAACACGCGCAGCACGTGCGCCAGCGCGTCCACCTCGCGCAGCGGCGCAAGCACGGCGGAATCTTTCGAGCGGTCCTTCACCATGCCGCCGACATCGACGTACTCAACGGTCGCGTAGGTAATCTTTTTCGGGTTGTAGAGCTTGGCCAGCTGTTCGAGGCGAGGCTCCGGCACGCGCGCCACACCCACGTGCGTGGCCGCGCGCGCCGACTTCTCGTCCAGCTTCACGCGCGTCAGAATTTTAAAAAGCGTAGTTCTACCAACTTGGGGTAGTCCAATGATTCCTGTTTGCATAGAGCAAGAATCGTAGCATACCCGTGCGCGTCGCGCCTCACGGAGCGGGGATTGGCAGTCGGCCAGCCTCTAAAAACTCGACTCGTGAGGAATTTCCCGCTGCGCGGCAAAAACGCGCCTTGTGCTATCCTACGCCAACACGGCGGGTAAGATGAAATTGGGAGGCGGCATCATGAACCGGAGAACGAGGAAACTTTTGACGGCGCTGCTGGGGATTTCGACCCTGCTGCTGGCAATGAGTTTGGCGCGCGACGCGATTGCGAGCCCCGCAGGCTCTGACTCCACCGCGGACGATGCGGCGATCAGGCAGGTCGTGGCCGGATTCAGCAACGGCTGGAACGCCCATGACGCGCACGCGATGTGCATATCGCTGGCCGATAACGTCCAGTGGGTCAACTGGCTAGGCACTGCCCTCCACAGTCGCGAACAGGTCGAGCAAGCGCACGCAAAACTTTTCGCCGGGATTTACAAACACACGCACCGCAACGACACGGTGAAGGTCATCCGCTATCTCGCGCCCAATCTGGTTTCCGTGGATAACTACTGGACCATGACCGGAGCGAAAAAGCGCGACGGCACCGACTGGCCGTACCGCGCCGGCTATGTTACCTATCTGATGGCCAAGCGCAACGGACGCTGGGAGATCATCGTCGCGCACACCGCCGACTTCAACGCGAAAGCGCCCGGTCCGGCCCGCCGGTAGCGCAAAATCCGATCCGACGCCGTATGCTCGGAAAACGGAATGACCGATCCTTTTTTTTCAGCAGCCTGTTAAACTTTTGTGGAGGTGATCGCCGTGGTTGCTACGCTTCTGGTTGTGCATGTTCTGGGAATAATACTTTGGGTGAGCGGCTTGTTGACCACGTCCATGGCGCTGACGCGGCACACGCAGGAATCCTCGGCAGAGGTTCGCAGCGCGCTGGCGCGCCTGGAACGAATCTACCTGCGGGGCCTGGCCGATCCCGGAGCGCTGCTGACGATCCTGGCCGGGATCAGCCTGATCATGACGAACTCTTCCTACTATCTTCACGCGCCATGGCTGCACATCAAACTGACCTTCGTGCTGCTTTTGATCATCCTGCATGGAGTGGTGGCCATGAGAACCAAAAGATTCTCCACCGGCCGCATCGCCATGCAACGCGGCGAAGCGCGACTGCTGGTCCTGTCCACTCTGTTCCTGGTATTGTGCATTCTCATCGTAACGCTGGTGGGTGGAGCTTATCTGACCTGATTCCATTTCGTCCAGATATCCCGACCTGCTTCGCGAAGGCGGGTTTTTCCCGAACTCTTGATGCAGCTTCCTCGTTCGCTATGGCAAATACACACTATCCCGTCGACGCCGCGCATGTGATGCGCAAGCTTTCGCGCGCGGACCGGCAACTGGCGAAAGTGATTCGCCGGGTCGGCTGCTTTCCTACCAAAAAACAGAAACCGCAACATCCGTTTGCGAGCCTGCTTCAGGCCATTGTGTATCAACAACTAGCGGGAAAGGCCGCGGCAACGATTTTCGGACGCGTGAAGGCGCTCGGCGCCGGCGACTTCCCCACTCCCGGGGAAATTCTGCGGATGGAAGAAACCAGATTGCGCGGCGCGGGACTGTCGCGGCAAAAAATCGCGGCGGCGAAGGACCTGGCGGCGAAAACGCTTGATGGGACCATTCCGCCGCTGGGAACACTTCGCCGCATGAGCGAGGAAGAAATCCACCAGCGGCTCACACAGGTGCGCGGGATCGGCGAGTGGTCCGTGCAGATGTTTCTGATGTTCCGGCTCGGGCGGCCCGACGTGCTGCCCAGCAAGGATTTTGGAATACAGAAAGGTTTTCAGATCGTCTACGGCCACAAAGCCGTACCCAAGCCGCAATTCATTCTCGATCACGGCGAGCGCTGGCGGCCCTATCGTTCCATTGCCAGCTGGTATCTGTGGCGCGCCGTGGATGAGAAGTTCGCACAGCGGGAACGCGCAACGCCGGGGAAATTGAAACGTAAAGCGAAAATCAAAAGGATTTCCGACGGGCAATGATGTATTGCGTAGCGCGGGCTTCAGCCTGTGTGCCGATTTAAATGTACGAAAAACACAGAGACTGAAGCCCACGTGCTGTTTTAAATGCAGGAAAAACCAAAACACACAGGCTGAAGCTTGTGCTACCAGGAACTAATTCGCGGGTGCGGCGCAGTTGCTCATTTTGCGATTCGGGCGGTCGCGTTCGATCCCGTCCAGGGCGGACCACAAGGCGCGCGCGGCGCTGGAAACGCCCGCGAGGACTTCGCCGGCGTGGCGTTCATCCTGCTCGACCAGAGTGGAAATCATCTTTCGCCACACGTTCGAGTGATGCACGTCCGCAAGCCTGTGCAACGTGAAATAACTGCAGGTGCGGTCGTCGGCGCCATAGTGTTGCTTGAGTCCGCTGAGTTTCTCGGCAGCGATTTTCGGAACCTGCGATTCATAGGCAAACAGCGCGCCAAACACCAAAGCGACCGGCGCTTCCTGCGCGATCGAGCGGAATGCCTGCACCAGATCGTTCACTTCCGGGATCGGCATTTTCTGATCGAGCTGCGATCCGCTGCCGCCCACACCTTCCAGGAAGCGCAGCCAGAGTTCGGAGTGCGGGACCCCGTCGCATTCTTCCTCGTAAGCGTTTGCCAGAACGGCGCGGCGCATCGCTCCTTCAGGCAACCGGGAATGCAGCGCCGTGAGGCAGGCGGGAAACCCCGAAACCT
>DATLTA010000084.1:0-5048 GCA_035533775.1 Candidatus Dormiibacterota bacterium
CGCCGGATTCCTGCGAATAGCCGATCGCCGCCGGTACGCCGGAATCGGGTACGGGAACGACCACGTCGGCCGGAACCGGGTGCTCGCGCGCCAGCAGGCGCCCCAGCATCTCCCGGCTTTCCTCCACCACGCGGCCGAAGACCAGGCTGTCGGGCCGCGCAAAATATACATGTTCGAAGATGCAGTGCTGCAACGGTTTTTCCGGGGCAAACTGCAGCGACTCGATGCCGGTCCGCGTGATGCGCAGCATCTCGCCGGGTAGGACGTCCCGCACATAGGTTGCGCCGAGCAGATCGAATGCGCAGGTTTCCGAGGCCACGATCCACGCGCCGTCCAGCTGACCGAGCGCGAGGGGGCGAAAGCCGCGCGGGTCGCGCAGCGCGAACATTTCGTCGCGCGTCAGCACGAGCAGCGAAAACGCGCCTTCCACCTGATTGAGCGCTTCGGCGAGCGCGCCGGAAAGATTCCGCGCCTGGCTGCGTGCCACCAGATGCACGATCACTTCCGTATCGCTGGTTGTCTGGAAGATGGACCCGCGATGCTCCAGCGTGCGCCGCCATTTCGCCGCGCTCGGCAGGTTGCCGTTATGGCCCAGGGCGAGCTTTCCCTTGTTGCAGTCGATCACGATCGGCTGCGCGTTCATCAGTGAAGTATCGCCGGCGGTCGAATATCGCGTGTGGCCCAGCGCCGCGTCGCCCGGCAACCGCGCCAGCACTTCCGGCTGAAAAATATCCGCGACCAGGCCCATGCTTTTTTCCAGATACAGTTCGTGACCGTCACTGGAAACGATGCCGGCGGATTCCTGGCCGCGATGTTGCAGCGCATACAGGCCCAGGTACGCCAGCTTCGCGGCTTCGGGATGGCCGAAGACACCGCACACGCCGCAATGATCGTGAAACCGGTCATTCTCGATCTGGATCAGACCTGTCATTTTGCCTTTCGAATTGCGTCGCGATGATCCTTCACGCTCAGAAGCCGTTCCAAAGCTCCGTCCCAGAGTGCAGCGAGAGAGGGTGTATCGGCGCTGACCACTGCCATGCCATTACATTCGATGCGGAATTCGCCGCGGGTGACTCGTCCAATTTCCAGGACGGCCACTTCATATTGTGCCGCAATTCGTTGCACCGCGGCAAGATTTTCGGGAGTAACTGATACGACGGCGCGCGCGCCGCGTTCGCCGAACAGCGCCGCCTCGTCCGGACCCTGGCTTGCCAGTGAAACGCGCGCCGAAAGATTTTTGCCTGCAAAGCAGCATTCCGCGAGGGTCGCGGCTAGGCCGCCGTCGCTTACGTCGTGCGCGGATTGCAGCGCTCCTCCGCCGGCCAGCGCGACCAGCAGCGCGATCAGCCGCTTTTCCGCCGCCAGATCCACTGCGGGCGGCGCGCCGGCTACGATGCCGCCAATCGTGCGCGCGTATTCGGAGGAGGAAAATTCGCGCGAGGCGTCCTTTTCCAGGCCGCTCGCCGTGGCTTCTCCCGCGCCGCTTGCCGCGGACCCTTCCAGCAGCAAAATTACGTCGCCTTCCGCGCGGAAGGCCATGCCCAGCGCGCGCGAAGCGTCTTCGATGATTCCCAGCACGCCGAGCACCGGCGTGGGATCGATCGAACGGCCCAGCGTCTCGTTATAAAAGCTCACGTTGCCGCCGGTGATGGGAATTTCCAGCGCCGTGCACGCTGCGGCAATGCCGTCGATGGCGCGGCTGAACTGCCACATCACTTCCGGCTTTTCCGGGCTGCCGAAGTTGAGGCAATTCGTCGCCGCCAGCGGTTTTGCGCCGGAACACGCCACGTTGCGCGCCGCTTCGGCCACGGCGAGTTGCGCTCCCACGAAAGGATCCAGGCCGCACCACCTGCCATTGCCGTCGCTGGCCAGTGCCAGCGCGCGCGGCGTGCCTTTCACGCGCACTACGGCGGCATCGCCCGCCTCCGGACCCTCCAGCGTGTTCGTGCGCACCATGTAATCGTATTGCTCCCAGATCCAGCGCTTGGAAGCGATGGCGGGCGCAGCCAGCAATTTACGGAAATTTCCGGTCAGGTCTGTGCCGGCGGCGGTGAATTCAAAAAGCGGCCGATTCGAAGCCGGAGCAGGCGCGGCCATCGGACGTTGATAGACCGGCCCTTCCTCGGCCAGCGGGTGCGCGGGAATTTCCGCCGCGATTTTTCCGTGATGCAGGACGCGCACCAGGCCATCGTCGGTAACGCGGCCGATTTCCACCGCGTCCAGCCCCCACTTGGCGAACACCGAGAGCACTTCCTGTTCGCGGCCGCGCTGGGCCACCAGCAGCATGCGTTCCTGCGATTCGCTCAGCATCATTTCGTAGGGCGTCATGCCGGGCTCGCGTTGCGGAACGCGCGCCAGTTCAATTTCGATGCCCAGGCCGCCGCGCGACGCCATCTCGCAGGACGTGCTGGTAAGCCCCGCCGCGCCCATGTCCTGGATCGCGACGATGGCGCCGGTCTGCATCGCCTCCAGGCAGGCCTCCAGCAGCAATTTTTCCATGAACGGGTCGCCCACCTGCACGTTGGGCCGCTTCTGCTGCGATTCCTCCGTAAATTCCGCCGAAGCCAGCAGCGACGCCCCATGGATGCCGTCGCGCCCGGTTTTTGCGCCCACATAAATCACCGGGTTGCCCGCGCCGCGCGCCTTCGCGAAAAACAGGTCTTCCTTTCTGGCAATGCCGAGCGCCAGAACATTTACAAGAGGGTTTGCCGAATAGCCGGGCTCGAACTGCACTTCCCCGCCGACCGTGGGCACGCCGAAGCAATTGCCGTAATGCGAAATGCCGCGCACCACGCCATCCAGAATGCGCCGGTTGCGCGCAATCGTTTCTTCTTCGGCTCCGCCAGAGGAAAAAGCGTCCGAAAGGATGGGCCCAAACCGCAGAGAATCGAGCACGGCGATGGGCCGCGCGCCCATCGTGAAAATGTCGCGAAGGATTCCGCCCACGCCGGTTGCCGCGCCCTGAAAGGGCTCGACGTAGCTCGGATGGTTGTGCGATTCCATCTTGAACGCTGCGGTGAGGCCGTCGCCGATGTCCACCACGCCCGCGTTTTCGCCCGGCCCCTGCAGCACTTGCGGCCCGCGCGTGGGCAGGCGGCGCAGATGCACCTTGCTGGATTTGTAGGAGCAGTGCTCGCTCCACATCACGCTGAAGATGCCCAGCTCGGTGAAGTTCGGATCGCGCCCCATAATTTTCTGGATGCGCGCGTATTCCTCGCCCGTCAGGCCGTGCTCGGCCGCCAGTTCCGGTGTGATTTTGATTTCGGTATCCAGCATGTTGTGGTTGAACGCCAATGGGTGAAACGCGCAGGCGCGCGGCATGCCGCGTCCCTGCGATTACCAAAATCGGTGTTTCTTTTCCGAACCGCTATGCCGAAACGCCCGCCTGCCGCGCCAGCGATTCGATCAGCGAACGGAAAATCACCAGGCCGTCGCTCGATCCCAGCGCCGTTTCCACGGCGCGCTCCGGATGCGGCATCAGTCCCAGCACGTTGCGCTCGCGATTGCAGACGCCGGCGATGTTCGCAACCGAGCCGTTCGGATTGGCGGCCGCGTCCTCGCGCCCGTCGGGCGTGGTGTACCGGAAAACGATCTGCCGGTTGCGTTCGAGTTCGGCCAGCGTCGCAGCATCGCAAAAATAATTTCCGTCGCCGTGCGCAATTGGAATTTGCAGGACCTGTCCGGAACGGGCCGCGGCGGTGAACGGCGTATCCGTCGTCTCCACGCGAATGTGCACCTGGCGGCAAACGAAACGCATGCCGGCATTGCGCTGCAGCATGCCCGGCAGGAGTCCTGCTTCGCATAAAATTTGAAAACCGTTGCAGATGCCCAGGACGGGGCCTCCATCGCGCGCGAATTTTTCCACCGCGCGCATCACGGGAGAAAATCGCGCAATCGCGCCGGTGCGCAGGTAATCGCCGTAGGAAAAACCGCCGGGCAGCAGGATCGCGTCAAAGCCGGAAATTTTCTGGGATTGATGCCACAGGAATTCGACAGGCTGATGCAGAACCTGCCCGAGCGCGTGAAACGCGTCGTGGTCGCAATTCGAGCCCGGAAACACGACCACTCCGAATTTCATCGCGCGCACGCTCCCTTTGAAGTCTCCATTTTAACACAGCGCGTGGCGATATTGCGCCCGCCGGGCAAAGCGCCTCGAATTCATGTTCCGGAGGCTTGATCGGGTATGGCCAGCGGCTGAACTTCACGTCCGATCGCCGCCCGGAGATTCAGCCAAAACCGCAAATTTTTCTAGAAGCTGTTGCACAACCGTAGACAAGCCATTGAAATGATGATGGTTGAGTTTTTGAAAATGGGAGATAAGCAAGGTCAGCAGCGCCGAAGGAGGACGGATGGCGCGGTGTGGTCCATTGCTGGCCGAAGCGCAGTGGAAGAAAATCGCGCCCTTGCTCCCCAAGCCGCCCAAGCAACGCCAGGGCGGTCGTCCGTGGATCGAGAACCGCCGTGTGCTGGAAGGAATTCTGTGGATTCTGCGCAGCGGGGCTCGCTGGCAGGACCTGCCGGAGAAATTCCCGCATCCTTCGACTTGCTGGCGGCGACTGCGAGACTGGGAAGAGCGGGGCGTTTGGTTGAACATCTGGCGGGCGTTTCTGAGCGAGTTGAACGAGCGCCAGCAATTGAAATGGAGCGAATCGTTTCTGGACGGCAGTTTCGCTCCGGCGAAAAAAGGGGCTGCGGAGTCGGAAAAACCAAGCGGGGCAAGGGGACGAAGTGGATGGTGGTGGTCGACGGCCGCGGTCTTGCTCTGGGAAACTACCTTCACTCTGCATCCCCGGCGGAAGTCAAACTCGCGGAAACGACGCTCGCGGCAATCCGCGTAGCACGAAGTCATCATGCGGGCCGCCCTCGGCAAAAGCCGATGCGGGTGATCGCCGACAAGGCATACGACAGCGATCCATTGCGAAAGCGTTTGCAGCGTCGCGGCATCGAGCTGATTTGCCCGCATAAAAAGAATCGCGTTCGACCGGCAACGCAAGATGGTCGAGCCCTGCGGCGTTACAGAAGGCGATGGATAGTTGAACGCACCAACG
>DATLTA010000085.1:0-2549 GCA_035533775.1 Candidatus Dormiibacterota bacterium
GGCGGGCCAGCATCACTGGCCCCCTGCCCGCTTTCCTGGGAGGCCCCACGCTTGGCTTCCCGAGCTCCGCATCTGGCGCAGGGTGCGCTTTCACCAGCCACAACACCCCTTTATGCAGCACCGGAATGGAGACGTTTTCAAAGTGCAGCGTGTACACGCCCTCTGGAAGATCGGCCGGCGCATGGATAACGACCGGTTCGCTGTAGGCAAACACTGTTGGACTATGCGAAGGAGTCCTCTTCGCCATCACCTCGCATGCGGCCTCGTGGCCCATCCCAGACAACCTGCCGGTCAACAGCACATTCAGGTGCATGCCCTTCCCTTTTCCGGATCTAAAATCCACCATGAGCAACACAAATCCGCAGCGGAGGAAGCCGCAACCACCCGCAAACGGACAATCCGCCTGCTTCCACCTAAAGAAAAACCGCACCTTCTGGTTAATCGATTTAGATGGCCTCCGATTGAGCATAGGTTGCCCGGACGACATAAGGAATATGACAATCGGGAGGGGGAATCTACTCCGTCAGCCTGAGAATGGAACAGCCGCCTCGGAGAGCTCAGTCCATCGCCATGCTGAGCTGGTGGCGGACGTCGGCGCCGCGCACCCAAAAGATTACATCGGTGGCGATATTCGAGGCATGATCTGCGATTCGCTCCAGCGAACGCGAAACAAACAGGCCGTTCATGGCCTGCGGAGTATGTTTCGGATCGTTCTGGATGAGCCCAAGCAGATCGGAATGGGCGCGGCGGTTCATGCGGTCCACCTCGTCGTCCATCTCGCGCACGTGATCCGCCAGCCGGGCATCGCCGTCCAGCAGCGACTGGATGGCGGAACGGATCATGTTTGCCGTGCACTCGCCCATCGCAGCATAATCCACCGGCAGCTCCACCGCATCGATTTCCAGCGCTTCGCGGGTGCGGCGGGCAATGGCCACAGACTGGTCCCCGATCCGCTCCAGGTCGCCGTTGATCTTGATGACAGCCAGGATGAAGCGCAGGTCGATGGCCATGGGCTGCTCCTTGGCCAGCAACTCGTAAGCCATTTCGTCCAGCTCGCGCTGTGCCGTATTGATCGCAGTCTCGTTCTGCCGAACGTACTGGCAGAGCCCCTGGTCGCGCTGCAGGTAAGCGTCCACAGCCGACTCCACCGCCTGCTGCGACAACGCCGCCATGGCCAGGAGCTTGTCCTTGAGCTCGGCGAGTTGCTGCTGGAAGTGAATTCGCGGCATGGCGCAGGTTTCCTCTCTTACTGATTGTGCATCAGGCTATGTTACACGCCTGCGAAAATCCGCGCGAGGCATCACCGAGGTCACGTCTCAGGACGCAGGATCGGAAAACAAAAAGCTCTCTCAAGACTTAGACGCACGGTTTCGCAATTCATGTTTTAGGATCGGAAGCGATGGCGCGCAATGATACAGATCACTCGATGTTCAGCGTAGACCCGGCCGGACACTCTCCCCGCGACGTCTACAAGCTGATGACCGGAATCATCGTGCCGCGGCCCATCGCGCTGGTCTCGACCGTGAACGCGGCCGGACAGGCGAACCTTGCGCCTTTCAGCTTCTTCTGCGGCGTGGGCTCGGCGCCGCCTACGCTGATCTTTTGTCCCGCGCTGCGGGCGGAGAGCGCCCCGGAGCCTGCTTCCCGCAAGGACACACTCGGCAACGTGGAGTCCACCGGCGAGTTCGTGGTGAATGTGGTGAACGAGGCGATTGCCCACGCCGCCAACATTACCGCCGCCGAAGTTCCTCCGCAGGTGGACGAGTTCGCATTGGCGGGGCTCACGCCGCTGCCCAGCCAGGTGGTTCGACCGCCGCGCGTGGCCGAATCGCCGGCGCAGATGGAGTGCAAGCTGCTCCAGGTCATCTACACCAGCCGCCAGCCGTCCGGCGGCGTGATCGTGCTCGGTGAAATCGTGCGCTTCCACGTCCGCGCCGATCTGGTGAATCAGTTCCGCGTGGATCCCGCCGGCCTCGATGCCGTGGGCCGCATGGCCGGAAACACCGGGGTGCGCACCCGCGATCGCATCGAGCTCGTCCGGCCAAAATGACGCGATCCGGGGCGACCATGTTGGACCGTGTTTCAAAATCTGGCCTGGAAAGGGCACGACTTTCAATCGTGCCGCAGAAAATCCATAGAATCGCTGCCTTCCTTTGGAAGGAGGGCTTTCCTTGCTCGACAAGCATTGGGGGAGTGGGGGGGAATGAATCGTTTGATCAGGTAGCAATTAACTACATGGAGCGGGAGACCGGGATCGAACCGGCGACATTCAGCTTGGGAAGCTGACGTTCCCTGAAGCCCTCCGGAGTAAAGTGCTCAAAACTCGGCGTTTGCGCATAAGCATCCTGTTTTCATTCAGATGAACCCATCGCACAAAACGCATAATTTGACTGTTTTGCATATACTGTCCCTCATTTCCAGAAAATTTGGACAGTATGGACAGTAAGGCAATTGTGAGAATGTCGATGGTTTTTCACGGGTGGAAAACTGCGAGTGCCTGACCAAATCTGGAGCGGGAGACGGGGATCGAACCCGCAACCAACGGCTTG
>DATLTA010000086.1:0-7912 GCA_035533775.1 Candidatus Dormiibacterota bacterium
CCCGAGTGCAGGTCCTGCGCCGGGCCGGTGACTTCAATCTGGTAGTAATTCAGGCCGCGCAGCCCGTAAGTGATGGACGGCACGCCCGCCGCCAGCATCCCCGTATCGGAAACAACCAGCGCGTCCGCCTTGAGCCGCGCCCGGTTGGCATTGACGAAATCCCACAGGCTCACGCTGCCCACTTCTTCTTCCCCTTCGATCATCACCTTCAGGTTGATAGGCAGCTTCCCCGCCGTCTTCATGATCGCGTCGAGCGCGCGGATGTGGATGTGCACCTGCCCCTTGTCATCCGCCGTGCCGCGGCCATACAGATTGCCGCCGCGAATCGTGGGTTCAAACGCCGGCGAAGTCCACAAGTCCAGCGGCTCGGCCGGCTGCACATCGTAATGCCCGTAGAACAAGATGGTCGGTTTTCCGGGAGCGCGCAGCGACTCGCCGTAGACCAGCGGGTGCATCTTCGTCGGCAGAATTTCGACTTTGTCGAGGCCCGCGCGGCGCAGGCGTTCCGCCACCCATTTCGCGGCGCGCTCGATGTCCGGCTTATGCTCGGATTGAGCGCTGACGCTGGGAATCCTTAAAAATTCGTAGAGATCGTTCAGGTGTTCTTCGCGTTTGGAATCGATGTACGCCGTCAGGTTCATTCGCCGCTCCCCCGTCATGCTCTCGATGATGGACAACCAGGGGAATCATAACGCGTTCCGGGGTTTCGGGAACGAGGAAACGTGCATGAAAACGCGCGGCACGCTGAAAACCGTGGGAACACAAAGCCTGTTGCATAGCGGAAACATGCCGCTGACAGTTCCGTTGACTGCGAAATCGAAGTGCCTCAGTATGAAGCTACCATGCCCGAAACCAGTTGCGACAAAGTCCGACGCAGCACACGGGTCTTCATGCGTGTACGTGTGGTGATTGCGGGAAAAAACTCCGACAAACGCCGCTTCCGCGAGGCCTGCGAAACCATCGTGATCAACGCGCACGGCGGACTGATGTATATGAATCAGCCGCTCGACTTGGACGCCATCGTCACCATCACCAATCCGTTCACTCAGGAAGAACAGGAATGCCGCATTGTGTTTCTGGGCGATGCTACCGGAAAGGGCCAACGCGTCGGCGTCGAATTCCTGACTCCCGCACCGCATTTCTGGGGCGTTGATTTTGTGCCCTCCGATTGGCCCACCCCGCCCGCTTCGGTCCGCCCGGACTAGCCTTCCCATAAGGCTGTCCCCCGCGCGCCATAATTGTCGCGAGTTTCCATCTCTGCCTCAAATTTAATGATTGTTTTACCGCCGGCGTCTCTCTCGGGAAGCCCACATGGCACGTCCTCCAATGTCACCCGGAAAGTGACGGCTTCGGCGCCGGAGCATGGATCCCCATGACCTCGTAATAGTCAAACCGCACTCTGACGCCCATTGCCTCATGCAGCGAATTGGCCGGCTGCACGCCCATGACTTTGCCGACGCACCGCCATTCCACCGTGGCGGCGCCGGTAATTATCTCCGGCATCCGTATGCGGATCTCTACCATGGCCCCTTTGCGTGGCGGCGCGTTCATCTCAAAATACACTCCACTCTCGGAGATATTCAACGATTCGGCTGTCTTTCCCGGAGCCAGGCTATTCCATTCCCGAATGAACAGCGGGATGGCGAGAGAGAATCGCTGCGCCATTCTTCTATCAGACATTTTCATCGGACTGACCAGAGAAACTCTTCGGATATATGGACGGCTGATTGCGATCGCTTACAAGCTGCATCACAATTTTTTCAGTTATCACAAACGGAAACGGCTACCGTACCGCAGATGGATGCGAGCTTCAGAAAGGGGACGTCGCGCGAAGAGCAGTTTTCGAGCTTATTTCGTATTACATGATAACAGTGTGCCTGTGTAAATTGGGCGTCAAGAGGAATCCGCTACCCATGCCCCAAAACGGGGCACCTGCGTTTCATTTTCCGCTCGCATATCTTCGTTTCCGCAACCGTAGTGGGACAGGTTTCAGCCCGTCAGGTTTAAATTTTGGGATTGACCGCAGTCCGAAAAGCTGAAGTCTGCCGAGGTTACATTTTTGGCCTGGCCGCAGTGACACAGGCTGAAGCCTGTGCTACGTGAATCAAGGAGCAAATCTGAGTTACAATGCCGCCGTCATCATCAAGCGCTGGCATTGCGGGTGAACGTTTATGCTGGGGAGGAATCCGGGTATGGAACGGGACAGAAGTGCGGAGGGATTTCGATTGGGCATCGGAGGGAACTTGACGCGGCGCGGGTTGCTCAAGAGCGCGGGGTGGGCCGTCGCGGCCGCAGGGATGTCGCGTGTTTCTGCGCTGGCCGAGGATGAATCGGTGAGTCCCGTGATGGCCCGGCTCAGCAGCTACATGAGCGAAGCGCGCAATCGCGCGCTGCCCGACAACGTCGTCGAGATCACCAAGCAGCACTTGCTCGACACGATTGCCGCGATGGTTTCCGGCTCGCAGCTTCCCCCCGGACGCGTGGTACTGCATTTCGCCACGATGTATGGCGGCGAAAACATTTCCACCGTGGTTTGCTCAAAAGTGGTTTGCGGGCCCATCGAGGCGGCGCTGGTGAACGGAAATCTGGCGCATGCCGACGAGACCGACGATTCGCACGCCGCTTCTCTCTCGCATCCGGGCTGCGCGACGATTCCAGCCGCGCTCGCGGCCGGCGAAAAATTCGGCACGCCCGGCGTGCAATTTCTGCGCGCCATCGCACTCGGCTATGACGTTGGCACGCGCATGACGATGACGCTGGGCGGTTCGAGTTTTCAATTTCAGCACCACCACAGCACGCACAGCTTCGCCGGCGCGTTTTGCGCCGCCGCTGCCGCCGCCAGCACTGCAAATCTGAGCGCGCAACAGATGCGCTGGGTGCTCGACTACACCTCGCAGCAATGCTCCGGCATCGCCGTGTGGCAGCGCGACACCGACCACATCGAAAAGGGTTTCGCGTTCGGCGGCATGGGAGCGCGCACCGGCGTCACCTCCGCTCTGCTGGTGGAATCCGGGTGGACCGGCGTCGACGACGTTTTCTCCGGCCCCGACAATTTCTTTCAGGCCTACGCACCCAATGCCGATCCCGCCGGCTTGATCGATCAACTCGGCAAGCGCTACGAAGTGACGCGAACCAACATCAAGAAGTGGACCGTGGGATCACCCATCCAAGCGCCGCTCGACGGCCTGGAAATCATTCGCAAGAGGCACCCCTTCGAGGCTTCCCAGGTGCGGCAGGTGATCGTGCACTCGCCCACCAGCGAAGCATCCGTGGTAAACAACCGCGACATTCCCGACATCTGCCTGCAATACATGGTCGCCGTGATGCTGCTCGACAAAACCGCATCGTTCGCCGCGGCGCATGACAAGGCACGCATGCAGGATCCGGACATCCTGCGTGAACGCGCCAAGGTGCAACTCGTCCCCGACGCGGAACTCGAGCGCCGCCTGCCCAACCGCCAAGCCATCGTGGAAGTCATCCTCAACGACGGCACAAAGCTTACCGAACACGTCAAAGCCGTCCGCGGCACGGTGAATAACCCCATGACCCGCGCCGAAATCATCAGCAAGGCCCGCGGCCTCATCACTCCCGTCCTCGGCAAAGCCAAGTGCGAGACCCTGATCGAAAAAGTATTCAACCTCGAAACGGTGAAGGATATCCGCGAACTGCGCCCGCTGCTGCAGCTCGCCTAGCGTCCGGCCCCAGTGATTTGCCGACCGGGAAAATTTCCGAAGCCATTTTTTTCGTCCGTTGATCGAAAACACCAGCCTGGCGCGCGATCACGATACGCCGAAACCTGATTTCATAAAATCCACCAAGCCTCATCTCTGGTCGCAAGGACCCGCAGGGACTGGTGCGCCTGACCTGAATTTCGGAATTAGTTTCAGTTTAAAGACCGTGCGGATTCCCGGGGGGGGCGCATATTTCCGGAGCCTCGTCTTCACTTCCGGCGCCTATAACTTTTATTGCAATTGTTGGAGCGAAATCTAACCGGTTCGTGTACTATCCCCGCATTCGGGTGTGCACTCAAATGGCAAGTATAAGCTACAGGAGGAATTCTTATGAAAACGGTTGGTCGAAAGATCGTCGTCGGAGCGATGCTCTTCGCGGCGGTCGGTGTCATGATGTTCGTGAGCTATTCGATTGGCGCGAAGAAGATTACGGCTCAGCAACTGTCGGGAAATTGGGTGGATCCAGCAAACCCGAGCGACGAACTGGTGGACGGCCCGTATCGCGTCGACCCGAATTGGCCTAAACCCCTGGCCACATCGTTTCCAGAAGAAAAAGGTTGGACCTGGGGTGCGGTCCAGGGCGTATTCGCGCAGAATCCGGATCGCATTTTCGTGGCCATGAGGGGCGAATTGCCCGATCTGACGGGCATGAAACCCGGTTTCATCACGCTGAAGACCGCGTTCGGCCTGACGGTGCACTTGCAGGTTCCCGCGCGCGGGGCTTTCGCGCGAAACGCTTCCGTGGGCGTCTACGCCAGCCCCGGCGAAGCCTCCGACGACTACAAAGGCATCGCGGGAAAGGACTACCGCTGGAGACACATCATCACGGTATACGACAGCAAAGGAAATGTGAAAGAGGCATGGACACAGTGGGATAAGCTGTTCAGGCCGGATAATCCGAACGTGCTGTCCCAGGGGCGCGTTCACAAAATCCTGATCAGCCCCTACGACCCACTCAAGCGCGTCTGGGCCATCGACGACGGCCATGAAGTCATCCGCATCTTCAGCAACGATGGCAAGAAACTGTTGCAGACGATCGGAACGTTGAACACGACGACCGTGAGAAACGCCCAGGAGACCGGCAATACCGGACGCCCATCGTATATCCAGAAGACCGGTCCATCCAACGCAACTTTCGGCCGGGAGACCGACATCGCCTGGCTGCCCGACGGCACCTTCTTCGTCACCGACGGCTATGAGGAAACCCGCGTCGTGAAATTCGACAAGAACGGAAAGTTCCTGATGGCCTGGGGCGAGCGCGGCACGGTAGACGGCAAGGAGAAACGCCCGAATTACTTCAATACCGTGCACGGTATTGCCATCGACAACCAGCGTCGCATCTACGTCAACGACCGCAGCAACCGGCGCATCCAGATCTTCGATGAGAACGGAAAATTCCTCAATCAGTGGTACCTGGGCGATGGACCCACGGCGACCTATCACATATACATGGCCGCCGACCAACACCTCTGGATGTCGGACGGCCACGGGAACTTCAAGTTCTACAAATACGACCTGAACGGGAAGCTGCTGTACTCATGGGGCTCAAGGCTCCTCGAGCCGGGCGGTTTGTGGGGAACGCACCAGTTCAGCGTGGACCAGGACGGCAACCTTTACACCGCAGAGGTGTGGGCCGGCCGTCCCCAGAAGTTCGTTCCGCGCAAGGGCGCTGACCCGGCACTGCTTGTGGGACAGCCGGTTCGCGCGGCCTGGACCAAATAAAGCAGCGTTTCACATGCAATCACCGAGGCCGGGAGAAGACATCTTCTCCCGGCCTTTTTTCTTTGCTGCGGGCGGTCCAGCATCCAAACAATATTCGCTCGCGTCCACGGGAGCATTCGCCGGCTGCGGCGTTGGCGCGCCATTTTCCCGACGATGCGGGTTCCAATCACGTTGCGATCCCGTCGCAGACAATTGATTCATGCCGTCTGATTCCTTCGAGTCCCGCTGCCCAAAGGCGCTCTGCAAAGGCAAAAAGCAAAGTCACACAGGCTGAAGCCTGTGCTACTGGGTGGGTTCAGGTAGCACAGGCTTCAGCCTGTGTGCTTTTGCCTTTTGCTTTTTGCGTTTGGTCGGATGGCGGCGAGTAGCGGGATACGGCCAATGAATCCAGACTTTCACTTAAGAAACAAAATCACACCCTCCGACCCTAGAAAATCACAAGGGATCGAGCACCCGAGAGTTCAAATGCGCCTCAAAGGCTTTACTACTCGCCTGCAGACTGAAACAGGTTCTTGAGCGCAAGGGTTGGACACGTTACAGGCTAGAAAAGGAATCAGGCATCACATTTCCAACGCTGTACTCGATGTTCTACGGGAAGAGCAAAGGTTACAGCGCTGACGTGTTGAATCGGCTGTGTGCGACTCTGCACTGTAAACCTGGAGATTTGCTTAAATGGGAACCGGACAGATTTTCGAGGACTCGAAGGCACCGTAAATGAACAAAGAACGCGAGTGTGCTACTCGGCAACAAAAGTGGGATCAATACCGCGTGGCCTGTTCCTTATTCTGTCCCACGAGGATGCGTCCAACATCCAGCCTCTCTGATCTGGGGGCGTTCTTCATTTTCTTGGCATCATCACGCGCTGCCATCTTCGCTGCATCCTGCGAAGCAAAGCCGCCGTCTCGCTTCAGCACGGCGTTGTTTGAACTGCGAATTTCGTAGAAGAAGGACATGGCGGTGCTCCTTTTGGCTCGGGCCATCTGGAAATTAAAGGGCTGGCGCACATGGCAATTTATCGCTGAAAGAGGCTAGTGGGTGTGGTGTAATTTTCTCTTCTTCGCATATATTTCGGCGGAACTGTTGTGAAAAACAAGATGTATGCAATCACAAAGGACGGGTACCAACACAACAACCCGAGAAAGAAAAGTGTCACGCCCACAAAGCCTATTGACGCAGGAATGCCAAACGAAAGGACTAGGCTAAGAACGACTACGGGAATGCGCATCCACCAAATCGGCATGATCGGTGCACCACAAAATGGACAGTTGAGGTACGGGCGTCTGTTTTCCGTACTTTTGGGACTTAGGTCCAGCAAACAGTTGGGACAGGAAGACCAAGGCTTTTTCATGTTTCGTTCTGAGCAACCTCCTATCACAACTACTCCATCGCTCCACACGCCTTTTTTCCTCCATTGTATGCGGCAGTACCCCACCGAAGGACCGTTGTAAAACCTGACGCCGCTTGTTTGTATGCCGTACTGGCTGCGAAGAACCAATATGGGGAAGACGCCGCATACGCTGAAGCAGCAGCTCCAGACGCTTCTCCACCAGCAACATATCCGCCAATTGCCCCGGCGACGGCTGAGCTGCCATAAAACGCCACCACGGTGCAAGGATTCGCAAGGGACTGAACTCCGGTTTTATTGATAGCCTCACCGAGTTTGGAGGCGTTGTCCTGCGGCAGCCATTTGCGTGCGGACAGATTCCAATATAAACAGCTTCCCAGCGGTCCAAGTGTACATAGCTCCTCACCGGGAAAGTCGCCTATTACGTTACCCGCGGTGTCTTTAGTCCATCCCATCGCCCATCCGCCGCAAGAGCCGCTGCCGTAGGTGCAACCGGATGCGCTAGGGAAGCCGAATGTTGGAAAGACCTGCACCCCTCCGGGGATCGATTCGTCCCATGTCCCGTATGGATCAATGCCCGCGCCATAGCCGTCTGCGGGCGCGGCGGGTGGCGCACCTTTCCGGTGATTTTCTTGTTGACGGGCGAGCACCACTGGATGATACCACTCCAGTACGTCAACGCAGAGTGACTGGCTTGGCTTTTCCGGGTGGCAGATCCTTCCGGTTTTTGGAAGGGTCTGGGGTTTGATGTTCTCTCGGTTCGATGGCTAACAAACTGATTCGCATCTACGGGCGCGGGCATCTTCACTTCATTACGTGCAGTTGCTACCGCCGCAAGCCGCTGTTGCGCTCGGCTCGCGCCAGGAATGTCTTCGTCCAGGTGCTGGGTGAGGTGCGCGACCGCTACGGGTTCTCCCTGGTGGGGTACGTTGTCATGCCCGAGCACATCCATCTGCTCATCAGCGAACCGACAAAAGGAACTTCCTCTACGGTGATTCAGGTTTTGAAACAGTGTGTCTCCCGGCGCTTGCGCCGGAAAAGGTGAGCGAACGCTGGACAATTGAATTTGAGCTTTGCAGTTGGCGAAGATTCGCAGCGTCGGTTTTGGCAGAGG
>DATLTA010000087.1:0-4914 GCA_035533775.1 Candidatus Dormiibacterota bacterium
ACACCCATAGAAAATTACCAAAGATATTTCTAGCGGCCCAGCCCGATCCGGTCAATCAGCGATGCGGGAAGCCCGGCGGCGCGCATGCGCTGCTGGACGGCCCCAATATCATACGGCACTCGCCAGAATTCAATGACATCATGATCCAGATCGGCAATGGCCAGCGCGGCCCGCGGATCGCCGTCCCGCGGCTGGCCGATCGACCCGGGATTGAGCAGGTATCGCGTGTCCGGCGCCAAACGGAGCGCGGCGA
Source organism: Candidatus Dormiibacterota bacterium (assembly GCA_035533775.1). Lineage (GTDB taxonomy): Bacteria > Acidobacteriota > Terriglobia > Acidiferrales > UBA7541 > Palsa-360. Next base: position 254 of record DATLTA010000087.1, read on the forward strand.
AGTTCGATCCGGGTTCAGGCTTGAGCTGAATCACGCCGATTTGTCCGGCGCGGTAGGAAAATCCCCCCTGGTAATGCGTGTGCCCGAAAAAGGTAACCGTGCTTGGCGAATCGACCAGCCCTCCCATCGCCTGCCCGGGAACGAAAACATATTCGTCTTCATCGTGGTACGCACCGTGAACCAGAGTGAGACTGTCGGCGGAAAGCGGCCCGGCGGGCAATTGCGCGATGTAGTCCAAGTTTTCGGGACGAAGCTGTTCCCGTGTCCAGCGTGCCGAAATCTTCGCTACGGGATTGAAATCATCAAGGCTGCTCAACCCCGCCACGGCTTTGTCATGGTTGCCGCGAATGATGATGGGCGCAAGCGCCTTCACGCGGCTGGTGACTTCGTTGGGGTCCGGGCCGTAATCCACGATGTCGCCAAGGCACAGCACGCGCTCCCAGCGGTCTTGCACCGCGGCAAGCGCAGCGTCCAGCGCCGTGATATTCGCATGAATGTCGCTTAGAATTAAAAAACGCATCGTTTATACGCAATCCGAAAACGCAACTCGGGCCGCAATCCGCACTCGTCATGATTATAGTCGAAATTCGCGGCCGCACGCGGAACGTCTCGGAAATCACCGAATCCACATGCAATCCCCGTAACTGTAAAAGCGGTATTCCGCCTGCACTGCGTGCCGGTACGCGCCCAGAATGAATTCACGGCCCGCGAACGCGCTGACCAGAATCAGCAGCGTGGACTCCGGCAAATGAAAATTGGTCAGCAGCTGATCGACCACGCGGAACTGGTGCCCCGGCTGGATGAAAATTCCAGCCTCGGCGGGACCCGGCTCCAGCAGGTCATTTCCGGCGGGGGCATCACCGCCGCGACGCAGCGCCGCCTTGGCGGCCGCATCTTCCAGGGCGCGCACGACCGTGGTGCCCACGGCCAGGATGGGCCGGGCATCGCGGCGGGCATTGCAGATGGCCGTTGCCGCCGCTTCGGGGATTTCGTAGCGTTCGGTATGAATTTTGTGCTGTTCGATCTGGTTCTCGTGAATCGGCTGAAACGTGCCGAGGCCCACGTCCAGGGTAATGGCCGCAACTTCGATCTTGCGCTGCCGTAGTTTTTCCAGAATGGCCGGTGAAAAATGCAGGCCGGCCGTGGGCGCCGCCACCGATCCCGGGTGATCCGCAAAAATGGTCTGGTAGCGCTCGCGATCCGCCAGGTCGTCACCACGCGCAATATAGGGAGGCAGCGGGATATGGCCCAGCCGCTCTATGGCCTGGGTCACGCCGCCCCTGGCCGTCAAACGGATCCGGCGCAAACCATACTCGCCCCGGCCAATCACTTCGGCGGAAAGTTCCCCGTCGCCAAAATCCACGCGCTCACCGACGCGAATTTTTTTTCCAGGCCGCACCAGAGCTTCCCATTCGTCCGGAGATATCTGCCGAGTGAGCAAGACCTCAATTTCCGAGGATAGAAATTCGCGCGCCGCGCGGCGATTGCGGCCGGGCGGCTCGGCGCGCAGGCCCTGGCGGCGCCCAAACAGCCGCGCGGGAATGACGCGTGCGTTGTTCACCACAAGCAATTCATCGCCGCGAAGTTTTTCCGGGAAAAAAGAAAATTGCGAATCCTCCCAGCTCTGGCTGGCGCGGTCCACCAGCAACATGCGGGAAGCATCCCGCCGATCGAGCGGGCGCTGAGCGATTCGGTCCGGAGGCAATTCGTAGCTGAAATCAGAAAGAAGCATGGTTGAGTGAGAGAACTATAGATCAACAGCGTAGGGGAGAGCAAACTGTGATTACAATCAATAATGTAAGTAGCTTATTTTAAGTAATTTATTTGGAAAATGGCGGGGCGAGAAAAATCTGTACATAGACTTGACATGTATACGCGCATATTATATGCTTCGTTTGCAGTTATGGTATCACAAATTTTCGCACAGAACAGAAGGAGGTCATCTACCGATGACAACGATTGCCAGATTTGAACCCTTTCGGGGAATCTCAGCACTGCACGATCAGGTCAACCGCATTTTTAACGAGACGGTTCGCAGTCAAGCCGACGAGTCCGCCCTGACCACCTGGGCCCCGGCGGTCGATATTTACGAAACGCCCAACGAACTGGTGGTGAAGGCCGATCTTCCCGACGTGAACGAAAAGGACATTGATGTCCGCGTCGAGAACAACTTGCTCACCCTGCGCGGGGAGCGTAAGTTTGAGAAGTCGGTCTCGGAGGATAACTACCTCCGCGTGGAGCGTACCTATGGCGCGTTCAGCCGGAGTTTTTCCTTGCCCAACACGGTGAATCCCGAGGCGATTCGCGCAGACTACAAAAACGGCGTGCTGACCGTGAACCTTCCCAAGCGCGAGGAATCCAAGCCGCGCCAGGTGAAGATCAACGTGAATGCATCCGCCAACGGGAAGTAGCTTTTCGGCTCCGCTTTCCGGCTGGTGACCGCGGGGCCGGCGGCAATCCGGCCCCGTTTTTTTCATTTGAAAAGAGGTAAAAGCCAATGATCCGCTTCGACAAACTCACACTCAAGGCGCAAGAAGCCGTTCAGTCGGCGCAGGACATCGCCGCGCGGCACGATCATCAGCAGATCGAGCCGCTGCATCTGTTGGGCGCGCTGGTCGCGCAGCACGATGGCATCGTGCCTCCGCTTCTCTCCCGCCTGGGCATTCGCCCGGAAATCCTGGCGGGGGAGATTGAGGAGCATCTCGGGCGCCTGCCAAAAGTGACGGGCGTGGCCCAGCAGGAACTGAGCCAGGCATCCAACAAAGTTCTGGAGGGCGCATTCGTCGAAGCGGAGCAATTCAAGGATGAGTATGTTTCGGCCGAGCACATCCTGCTGGCCATCGCCACGATTCGCAAGGACGCGGCCGCCGAACTTCTTGCCAAGCTTGGCGCCACGCGCGACGCCATCCTGCAGGCACTTACCTCGGTGCGCGGGAGCCACCGCGTGACCTCGCAGAATCCGGAAGCGACTTTCCGGGCGCTGGAACAATACGGCCGCGACCTGATCGAGCTGGCGCGGCGCGGCAAACTCGATCCCGTGATCGGCCGCGACGACGAAATCCGCCGCGTGATGCAGATTCTCGCGCGCCGCACGAAAAACAATCCTGTCCTGATCGGGGAGCCGGGCGTTGGCAAGACAGCCGTCGTCGAAGGCCTTGCGCAGCGCATCGTTGCCGGCGATGTGCCCGAGGTGCTGCGCCCCAAGCGCGTCGTCGCACTCGATCTTGCGGCGCTGGTGGCCGGAGCCAAGTACCGCGGCGAGTTCGAAGACCGCCTGAAAGCGGTGCTGAAGGAAATCACCGAATCCGATGGAAAAATCATTCTGTTCATCGACGAGTTGCACACCCTGGTGGGCGCGGGCGCAGCCGAAGGCTCGATGGACGCTTCCAACATGCTGAAGCCCGCGCTGGCCCGCGGCGAACTGCGCGCGATTGGGGCGACCACGCTCAACGAATATCGAAAATATATCGAAAAAGATCCCGCGCTGGAACGCCGCTTCCAGCCCGTGCTGATCGCCGAGCCTTCCGTCGAAGATACGATCGCAATTTTGCGCGGCTTGAAGGAACGCTACGAGCTGCACCACGGCGTGCGCATCCAGGACGCCGCCATTCTCGCCGCCGCCACGCTTTCCCACCGCTACATCACGGACCGTTTTCTCCCGGACAAGGCCATCGACCTGATCGACGAATCCGCCGCGAGCCTGCGCATGCAACTGGATTCCCTGCCCGTCGAAATCGATCAGATCGAGCGACGCATCCTGCACCTGGAAATCGAGCGCCAGGCGCTGCTGCATGAATCCGACGCCCATTCCAAAGAACGCCTGAAAGAGCTGGAAATGGAGCTGGCCGAACTGCGCGAGGAATCCAACAAGCAAAAGGCGCAATGGCAGGTGGAAAAAGACGCCGTCGGCAAGATTCGCAAGTTGAAGGAACAGATCGAGCAGCTCAAGGCGGAGGAACAGCGCCTGGAGCGCGCCGGAGACCTGGCGCGCGTCGCGGAAATCCGCTACGGAACGCTGGGAACGGCCGAGCGGGAGCTGGCCGCCGCGCAGAAAAATCTGCATGAACTGCAGAAGAACGGCGGCATGCTCAAGGAAGAAGTGGGCGAAGAGGACATCGCCAAGCTGGTGAGCAAGTGGACCGGAATTCCGGTCGGGCGCCTGCTGGAGGGCGAGGCCCAGAAGCTGGTGACCATGGAATCGCGCCTGCGCCAGCGCGTGATCGGGCAGGACTCCGCGCTCGAACGCGTCGCCAATTCCATTCGCCGCAATCGCGCCGGGCTTTCCGATCCCAACCGGCCCATCGGGTCGTTCATTTTTCTCGGGCCCACCGGCGTGGGAAAAACCGAGCTGGCCCGCGCCCTGGCGGAATTCCTGTTTGACAACGAGCGCGCCCTGATCCGGCTCGACATGTCCGAATATATGGAGAAGCATTCCGTCTCGCGCATGATCGGCGCGCCTCCCGGATACGTGGGCTACGAAGAGGGCGGCCAGCTCACCGAACAGGTGCGCCGCCATCCGTATTCGGTGGTGCTGTTCGATGAAATCGAAAAAGCGCACCCCGACGTGTTCAATGTGCTGCTGCAGATTCTGGAGGACGGCCGGTTAACCGACGGCAAGTGCCGCACCGTCGATTTCCGCAACGCCGTGCTGGTGATGACTT
>DATLTA010000088.1:0-12292 GCA_035533775.1 Candidatus Dormiibacterota bacterium
ATTTGCATGCGATCTCTCGACCGCCCGGCAAGATACATCGGCCGATCCATGGCTGCAACCGTCCCATCAGGGTTGCGGCGAATCAGAAGGATTAGTCTTTGCGCGGGGGCGTGGTACACTCCAGCAAGAATCGCGGGATACGCGCTATTTTATACAAAAGGAGAAATTCATTGACATACTACGGAGGGCCGGAATTGGCCGCAAGTTTTCGCACGGTCCGGAAGAACACGCTTACGATCGCCCAGGAAATTCCCGAGGAAAAATACGGTTTTCGGGCGTCCCCGGACACGCGCAGCGTTGCAGAATTGCTTTCTCATATCGCGCTGAGCTACGCGTTCCAGTACCAGGTGCATGCGAAAGAGAAGCGCACCACGCTGGCGGGGTTTGATTTTCCCGCCTTGATGCAGCGCCTGGGCGCGGAAGAAAAAACGCCGCGCACGAAAGAGCAGACGATTGAGCTGCTGCGCGCAAATGGCGAAACCTGGGCCACCTGGATGGAAGGGCTCCCGGAAAGCTTCCTGGCCGAATCGGTGGCCATGCCGCCCGGAGCGAATCCGGCCAGCAGAACACGATTCGACATGATCCTCTCCGTGAAGGAACACGAAATGCACCACCGCGGCCAGTTGATGTTGATCGAGCGCATCCTGGGCATCGTGCCCCACCTCACTCGCCATATGCAGGAGCGATTTGCCGCGGCAGCTGCTGCCGCGGCCGCCAAGAAATAACGGGGCGGTGGCAGGGTGCAGCCAAGCGCGTTTTGGCGCGTCTTGTTGCGCTTTCGGCATATTGCCAAGCGGAAAAACAATGGAAAGGGCCCGGCGAAGAAATTCTCCGGGCCCTTTCTGTGTTTGTGGGAAGGTTTACCGCCTTTATTCGCTTTCCGGCGCATGCACCGAAAGGTGGCGGTAGGAACGATTCAGGTAAAGCAGCGCCGAGGATTGATGTGAGATGTGCACTCCTTCCACACTGCCAAAAATCACCCAATGGGTTCCCATTTCCTTCAAGTTCAGGACGCGGCAGTCGAATGCGGCGAGAGCGTCCCTGGCGCGGGGCGAACCCATCGCGGATTTTTCCCATGCGGGCGTGGAAAATCGCTCCTGCATCGGCGGGCCGGGACGGTGCGCGAACAATTCCGAGAGCCACTGCTGATTGGCGGAAAGTGTGTTCAGGCAGAAGATCCCATTTTGCTTAAAAATCGTGTGCAACAGGCTGGCGCGATTCAGACAAACCAGCAGGGTCGGCGGATCGTCGGTTACCGAGCAGGCGGCGGAGGCAGTGAAGCCGGTGAGCCCGGCCGGTCCATCGGTGGTCACGATGTGCACGGCGGCGGCAAAGCGCGCCATCCCATCGCGATAGAGTTGTTGTGAAACCATGGGATTCGCTCCATCATGCACGGCGGCGGACAAGCCGCAACGCAGCTGATCGTATTACCGCGAGAAGTTATCGCGAGAAGCCTCTCACAAATTTATTGTGTTTCCCAGCGCGGAAAATAATTTCAGCGAAGATATTTCCGTGGAACGCCCGCAATCGACGGCGCGATCTCCAAAAACGGCAAGGGAAACGAGGCGGAGCGAAAATGCCTTGCGCGATTTTTTTGCATCGCGGAAATTGGTTCGCTAAGAACTGGATTCGCTTCGTGCGAGCCTGCGAAACATCGCCAGAAATTCCATGCCCCGGTAGGGAAACCGGTTGCGGACGGTCACCAGAGTGATCATGGCCGCATAAATTGTCAGAACTCCCAGTGCCGCGCTGGCAACCCCGACCGCGCCTTTGGGCAAAATCGAATATCTGCCGTAAACCAGTTCGCTATGGACCCAATACACCAGCATGGAGCTCTTGCCAAGCTCCAGCAAAGGACTGAACCCCCAGTTGGCCAGGCGGAGATGAGACCAGATATGGCTCACCTTGAGGAGGATCAGCACGATGCCGACCCGCATCAGGAGAAAGTTAGGGCTGGTGTGCCAAAAATCGTAGTGCGAATAGAGGTGGAACGGTTGGGCGTCGAGCAGGTACCCCACAGCGATCAGCGCGATCCCGCCGAAGGCGGCCCATCGCGTTACTTGAACCTCGTTCGCGCGCGCCCAATCGGAAAGAAGCAGAAAGCCTACCGCCAGCCCCGCGAACGCAAATGCGGCCCACGGAAAGAACGGGAACAGGTAGGCTTGCGGCTTGCCGAAAATGTGGACCCCGTCGAAATAAGATTCCAGCCACCAGGGAAGCCAGGTCGGCCTCCAGACGGTCCAGATATTCGGCGTGATCAGCGCAATGCACGCCCCGGCCGTGATGGCCGTGATGATGCTGGCGCGCCGCACATCCGCCGGGTTCTGTGAAGGTCCCGACGCGGCGATCCGGCAGGCCAGGCCCATCATGATCAGGGAAAGTCCAATGACATTCAGAACATCCACACGGAACAGATCGGTCCATGGCGCCCAGGGCTGCCCGAAAAAAAATTCTTGAAAGCGAAACAGGATTCCGAAGCCGAGGACCTGGAAACCGCGCAGGATGGTTTTCTTGGCGATCGCGGCGGAGCTATTTCCCCGCTGGCGCAGTTTGTCGGTAACAATCGCGATGGAAAATCCGGAAATAAAAAGAAACAGCGGAGCGGGAAGCGTATCGATGAGCTGCGACCAGCCAAACGCCGTGCCCTCGCGAGCCATCGGGCTGAGCCAGGAATCGAAACAGTGGCCCTGCAGCATGATGAGGCAGGCCAGCCCGCGCATCCAGTCGATGTAAGGAATTCGCTTTGTCACTTTTCCGGCCATGTGCGGCTCCCTACACCTCCAGAGATCATAAGCTGTTTGCCTCAAAAACAAGCTAAAAATCTTTTGGCGCGGCTGAGGACCGCCCCTGGCTGGAACGGTTTACGAGATTGACGGCTCGGCAAGGTGCCGGGCATCCTGCTAGAATAAGCAAAGATCAATCGGAATACATGTCGCCAGCGCGACAACGGGGACTGAGACTAATGTTTGAGAATCTGACAGATAAGCTGCAGCGCGTTTTCAAGAATCTGCGCGGGCAGGGGAAACTCACCCAGGAGCACGTGGACGAAGCCCTCGCGGGAATCCGCGAAGCCCTGCTGGAAGGTGACGTCAACGTGGGCGTGGCCGACGAATTGCTCGCGCACATCCGCGAAAAGGCGCTCGGTTCGGAAGTGCTATTGCAGCTTTCGCCCGACCAGCAAGTCATCAAGATCGTGCGCGATGAACTCGCGCTGTTGCTGGGTAAGCATGCCAAGCCGCTGTTTTCCTCGCGCCCGCCGTCGGTTTGGCTGCTCGTGGGGCTTCAAGGCGCCGGCAAAACGACGACCACCGGCAAGCTGGCCAAATGGCTGGCCGCGCACGGCCACCGGCCCATCGTGGTTTCCACAGACGTCTACCGCCCGGCGGCCCGTGAGCAGCTTTCTCAGGTGGCCAAAGCGGTGAACGTGCCTTGCTGGCCCGGCACGGGCACCGACAAACCTCTGGAAATCGTGCGCGGAGCGATTCGCGAGGCGAAGCTTTCCGCCTCCGATGTGATCCTGGTGGATACCGCCGGGCGATTGCACATCGATGACACCTTGATGCAGGAGCTGGGCGCGCTGAAGCGCGAGCTGTCGCCCGCCGAGATCCTGTTTGTCGCCGACGCCATGATCGGGCAAGACGCCGTGCGCTCGGCCAGCGAGTTTCATAAGAGACTGGGCCTTTCCGGCGTCGTATTGACCAAGCTGGACGGCGATGCGCGCGGCGGCGCGGCGCTTTCCATCGGCAAGGTTACGGGCGCGCCGGTAAAGTTCGTGGGCACGGGCGAAAAATACGATGCCCTGGACGCGTTTTATCCAGAGCGCATCGTTTCGCGCGTGCTGGGCATGGGCGACGTCCTTTCCCTGATCGAGCGCGCCGAGCAGACTGTGGACGCCAAGCAGGCCGCCGAGATGGCCCGCAAGCTGCGCCGCAACCAGTTCACCCTCGAGGATTTCCGCGATCAACTGCAACAGGTCCGCAAAATGGGTCCGCTCGAGCAGGTGCTGGGCATGCTGCCGAAAGTAGGGCCGATGGCGAATCTGCCCAAGGACGTGCAAGTGGACGAATCGCGCCTGAAGCGCATCGAGGCCATTATCAATTCCATGACCAACTCGGAGCGCAACGACCACGGCCTGATCGATGGCAAGCGCCGCAAGCGCATCGCCCGCGGCAGCGGCACGTCGGTTCAGGAAGTCAATCAGGTGTTGAAGCAATACCTGCAAATGCGCCAGATGATGAAGCAGTATGGCTCGCTCGCCGCGCAGGGCCGCCTCAAGGGCCTCGGCAAGCTCACCGGCGCGCAGTGACCCCCCCCTCGCCGTCCCCATTTTGGGCGAATCCGGACAAACCCCTGGCCATCGCGGCGCATCTCTATAACTGGGCCGGCCGGGGAACCTTCGATTGCCTGCGGGGGTATCGGAAACGGACAGAACCGGATATAATCTCCCGCAGGAGGAAGTGAATCGTGCTGGCAATTCGCCTGGCTAGGTTTGGCAAGAAGAAACGCCCGTTTTATCGTGTTGTGGTGCTGGACAAGCGCAAACCCCGCAACGGAAGGACTGTCGAGGTTGTCGGGACGTACGATCCGCTGAAGAAGCCGGCGATCGTTACGCTGGACGCTGAGCGCATCAAGTATTGGCTCGGATGCGGCGCGCAACCCAGCGACACTGTCCGCAGCTTTTTGGTAGCCCAAAAAATCGCCTGAGCTTCCCCTCGCTCGAAATGCGGCAGCTCGGGAGAGATCCCGAAGGCCCACGGGATCGGTACAAACGAAAATTCGAGCTGAACCCGCGAATGCGAGTGCTGGAGGGCCCCGTGAAGGACCTTGTAGAAGCGATAGCGAAAGCGTTGGTGGATCATCCCGACCAAGTCCAGGTTCGAGCCGTGGAAGGCGAGCAGGTGACGGTGCTGGAGTTGCGTGTTCACCCGGAAGATTTGGGCAAAGTCATCGGCCGGCAGGGACGCACGGCGAAATCCATGCGTACGATTTTGGGCGCTGCCGGGATGAAGCTCAAAAAGCGCCTGACGCTCGAAATTCTCGAATAGAGTGTTTACAGAACCGTTTACCGGCGTTACCCTCGCGAAACTTCTTCGCCCCCGCGGCCTCCGCGGTGAGGTGGCTGCACAAATCCTGACGGATTTCCCTGAGCGTTTGCCGAGCCTGCGCGAAGTCTGGCTGGCGGGCGCCGCCGGCAATCCGCGGCGCGTCCGCGTGAAAAATTGCTGGCTCTCCACCAGCCGGGGCGGCCAGGCCATCTTCCATTTTGAGGGTGTGGACAGCGTGGAAGAGGCCGAGCCTTTGCGCGGACTGGAAGTGCAGGTGCCGCTGGCCGAGCGAGCCAAACTCGACGCCGGAAATTATTACGTCGCGGATCTGGTCGGCTGCGAAGTGTGGGAAGCGGGCGCGTCCTCGGCGATGGGCACGGTGCGTGACGTGGATTTTCCTGGCGGCGTTCCCCTGCTGGCGGTGAACACCGGCGATGGGGAAGTGCTTGTGCCTCTGGCGGCGGAGTTTTGCACCCGCATCGACGTGCAGGCGAAACGCATTGACGTCACGCTGCCCGAAGGACTGCGGGATTTGAATCGCCGGTGAGTTCCGCCGCGCCGCCGCGATTGCGATACACTAACCCGGCCATGCAGTTTGACATCGTCACAATTTTCCCTGAATTTTTTGCCGGGCCGCTCGATTACGGAATCGTGCGGCGGGCGCGCGAAGCGCGCCTGACGGAAGTGCGCGTGCACGACCTGCGCGCCTTCACGCATGACCGCCATCGCACCGTGGACGACCGCCCGTTCGGCGGCGGCGAAGGCATGGTGCTGAAACCGGAGCCGCTGTTCGAGGCCGTGGAATCGCTGGCCGGTGCGAATCCCGAGACACCGGCGCAAACGGCGATCGTGCTCCTATCGGCATCGGGAAAATTGTTCCGGCAGGAAACGGCGCGCAGATTCGCGCGGCTCGATCGAATTATATTGCTGTGCGGCCGGTATGAAGGCGTGGACGAGCGTGTCGCCGAACATTTGGCAACCGACGAGCTTTCCATCGGCGATTTCGTGCTCTCCGGCGGCGAACTGCCCGCCGCCCTGGTCATGGATGCCGTGACGCGGCTCATCCCCGGCGCCCTCGGCAATGAAGACTCCTCGGTCAACGAATCGTTCAGCGCGACGGAAACGCCGGACGTTCCCGCGCCGCCGGTCGCGTATCACGAAACGCAAATCGCGCGTCACGGCATTCTCGATTTTCCCCATTACACGCGCCCGGCCGAATTTCGCGGCTGGGCGGTGCCGGAAATTCTGCTGGGCGGCAATCACGAGGAAATTCGTCGCTGGCGATTGCAGCAGGCTTTGGAAAAAACCAGGCGAAACCGCCCGGATTTGCTGGCGCCCGAGCCGTCGCGGCCTTGACCGGGGCCTGTGTGATTACGCCCCCAGCGTATTCAGCTCCATCTTGCGGGTGCCGAGCCGCCGCGCCCCTTTTTCGGTTACCACGATGGAGTCACCAAACTCCGCGGGTGTGTGCGTATTCCTGATCGGCACGCTGGGTTTCAAGTCAAATACCATTCCGGCTTGAAACATCAAGTCGTCGCCGCCTTCCATTCTGCCGGGGCCGCAGCGAGGCAGGTCGGCCAGGCCGCCGGAATGAATCAGCACGCCTCCCGGCTTGACGACGCCGCGGGCTTTCAGCTTGTCTCCGAAAAAGTCGCAGAACTCCTTGACGCTTTTCCCCGGCGCAACGCGGTCCAATAGCGTATGAAAGAGATCGATGCAGTACTGGCCCGCCGGGACCCAATCCTTTGGCGCCGGCCCGCCAAGCAATACGGAATGGTTCACCTGCGCGCCGTATCCCAGGACCGAGCCTGCGCATTCCTGCCCCAATATTTGTCCCTCGCCGAAAACGTCGTCGAGGGGAAAGCCGAAGCTCGCGTTTCCCGATCCCCTGGTGCTGATGCTCAATCGCCAGGGGCGCTCTCCGGAAGCCTCCACCATCGCGCGCCACATATTCAGCCAGACGTCGCGATGCACCGCTCCTGGGCGGGCCGTTTTCATCATGGCGTCTGTGCCGGCCTCGCTGACCCGCGTGGCTTTTTCGAGCACGTCAATTTCCTCAGCGCTGTGCACAAGCTTGGTTCGCCAGAGGATGTCCACGGCGGATTCGAACCGAGCCTGCGGAAATGCTTTTTGGACGCGATCAAGCGACGTATAGATGACCGAACCCTCGGTATTGCGGAACAGATCCACCAGGGATCCCACGCCGATGCGCGCATGGTCCATCTTATGTTCGCGGAGGCTGTCGATAACGGACGGGGACCACAGGCCCTCTTTTTCCGTATAGCGGACCTCGATCTCCGGCGAGTGCTCTGCGAACAGTGTGGTCAGCACCAGGCCGGGGATGGGCCGCTTCTGCGCGAGCAACGACGCCACGCGGCTGGAAATCACGGTGATTTTTCCTTCGACGGGAAACACGACCCATCCGGCCGGGATGCCGGTGAGGTACTGCACGTCGGCATCGCCGTCCTGGCGATCGTGAATCATGGCCTGGGTAATGTGCTGCGGCACGATCAGGCAATCCAGCCCGCTCTGCTTCATGGACTGCCGGATGTTCCGCCAGCGGCGGCGGAATTCCCCGCTGGACCACGCCTTGGGCATATCGGCGGGAGACAGAGTTTTCGCATTTGCGGCGCCAGCGCCGCTCGACGCGGCCGAACTCGATTGGCCCCATGCCGGCAACGCCGATCCTGCCAGCGAAGCGGCCAAGCCTGCCGAAGCGCCAACCAGCACTTCCCTGCGGGTGACGCCCTGACCGGTCCTCCGGTCAGGCCTCGGCCCTGATTCGGATAATGGGTTTTTCATGAGTGCGTACCTCCCAAGCACATATTTGCCGCGCCGCGCCGTGGCAGATGACGACGAAAGTTTTTCGCGGAGATTTCCGTTTCATACTTCCGAACTTCCGGACAGGCACCCTTATACACCCGAGGTCGATTGGAGTGAACCGGAATGTCCTTCGCCCCGCCGCTCCCGATCAGCGCTTTCAGGTTGTTGCAATTGATATTGAAATTGGAATCCGCTTCGAATTGCCGCAGGACTTGCCGGAGTGTACGGAACAAATGTGATACATTTTATTTCGTCGTAAAGGCCATGATGGCGCCTGGCAAGCGGGCGCACTCGCCGGGACTTATTCAAATTTGCCGGTATTTATCGATGCTCTCGATAAGGGCAGGAGAAAATTCAATGAAAAATCGTATCGCGGGTTTGGGATTGGCTGTAATCGCCGCTTTCGCTTTCAGCGGCATGGCGTTTGGTCAAGCGGTGCCCTCGCAATTCGTGATCACCGGAAAAACCGCCGAACAAATTGACGATTTCAACGAAATCAACCTGGCCACGGCGCAACGCGTGGTCGAATCGTGCGAGCGGCTGGTCACCGCGCATGGAGGGGGAGAACACAGCCTCATTGTGCTCGATCACGACGGCAACCGCGTCTACATGGACCGCATGGACGGCCAGGGCTATCTCAACATCATCACTCCGGAAATGAAAGCCCGCACCGCGCTCATCACGCGCGCCCCTAGCAAGATCATTCAGAATCTGGTGGAGCGGAATCCCGGCATGGAACCGTATGAAGTTCAACTGGGCCTTTATCCAGTTGCGGGAGGACTTCCCATCATTATCAACCATCAGTTGATCGGCGCGGCCGCGGGCGGCGGCTATCGTCCAAACCCGCCGGTATGGGACGATGAGATTTGCGTGCACAAGGCCCTGGTCGAAGTGTTCGGGCCGTCGATTCCTCCGCTGCTGGAGGATGTAAAGCCGGAACCCATCGCCAACCGCGGCACCCTGCCGGTGCCCCATTTCAGCATCCCCAATCCGCCCCAGTCGACCTTGCCCTCGGAATTTGTAGTAACCGGCGCGGGCGCGGCGCGCGTGTTTAACGGCGATCAGATTTCGCTTGCGGCAGCCAAGAAGATCGCCCTCGGATGCCGCACCTGGGCGGCGTCGCATGGGAAAACGATGACGGCATACGTCCTGAATCGCGCCGGCGAGATGGTGCACATGGAGCGCATGGACGGCCAGGGTTCCATTCCCATACGCACGGCGCTACTGAAGGCGCAGACGGCGCTCAGGCTCCGCGAACCCACTTCCATTGAAGGAACGCGGCTGCTGAACACACGACGCGGCATCCCGCGCAATTTGAGCCCCAACATGTTTAATTTTTATCTGGGTTCTGGCGGCATTCCGATCGTTGTGGACGGCCAGATGATCGGTGCGCTAGGGGTCAGCGGCGTCGAGGGCGGCCAAGATGAGCAATGCGCGATCGCGGGGTTGAAGGCGGCGTTCGGCGAACTCGCCACGGTGCCGGTTTATGGCCAGCCGTAGACACCGGGCCGCGCGAGCGGCGACGATGCCTGCGGGCTGAGCTGAACTTCTGCGCGATCTGACCGCGTTCTTATGTGGAGCGTGGAGCAGCCGCGCTCTGGCTCGCGCTGCTGCCGGCCCACGCGGTGGCGCGGTCCAGTTCGTCGTAGCCGAAGCTTTTCACTTCGGTTTTGACGAAATGCTCGGCGATCTTGGGCGCCAGGGTGGCCAGCTTGCTGTCCGCCGCAAACGCAATTTTCTTCACCTCCCGGTGATGATTGCGGACGAATCGTATGTGCCGCAGCAGGCTCCCGAAATTTTCCCAACCGGGAAATTCCCGGGCATGGATCACCAGTCCCTGCAGGCTGCCATGCGATTCGATCCACATATCCGCGGTATAGCTCAGCGCGTCGAAATCCTGCGCGCGCAGGGCTTGCTTGATCTCGACCACGATCACGCCGGCGTCGGGAATCAGGGTGTGGGAAACAGCGGCGAATTCAGGGAGAGAATTCAACCACTCGATGGCCTTGCCTTTTTCGCTGTCGCCGAAGATGCGCACCGGACAGGGCATGAAGAACCCGGCCAGCCGCGTTGTTTCCCGGATCCAAACCAGGTCGGTGACGATGGCGCAGCCGTCGAAAAGCCTCATGTCATGAAGCCCGATTTTGGCATCCTGCCAGGCGGCCCCGGGCGTGAAACTCTCGAACTCCGGCCCAAACTCGTACAGGAATCGAATGCGGCGCCCGTGTTGCCGCGCTTGGTCCAGAAGCGGCACAAACACCTGCTCATAGTCTTCTTTCGATATCTTTCCGACGGCCTTCAGGCCATCGATCCCGTTGGGGAGATCTTTCAGTTTCTCAAGCATATGCGCCTCCTTGCGTGTTGCGAGCCCCTCGTATGGATTGCAACAAAGCTTATTATCTACCGAAGCCTATCAAATTGATGTGAGTCAAATCACTGATTTGGGGGATTTTGAGGATTTTGGGTTGGGCATCAATGGCCGTGAAAATTGGAAGTTTAACGGATTTACGGAACAACAAGAAGTTCCTATGGACAGAATTGCGCCTCCGCCGCAGCCTGCCGCCGGTGGTAGTTTTGGGAATTATATAGATAACTACCCTAAGTAAACAAAGGACTTTAAGTGACGTGTTTGCGTTAAATATCTTTGGCTTATTTGCCAGAATGTACTTGACTACCTTAAGGGAGTTATGTATATTGGTTGTAGGAGGAAACACCAAATGGAGACACTCACGCTGGTTTATGGGATAGCGAAGGGCGAAACGGAGCGATACATGGAGCAACTTTTGTCAGCACGCTGCAAGACGCCCGCAGAAATCGAGCGTGTTAAGCAAGCGGCAGCGAAGGACGGCTTCCATTCTTTCCGCGTGGCTATTTCAGACGGATCGGCACCTGATTTTACTAAGGCCGTGCAATTATGAGCCGCTCCGCTGCTTTGCCTCCTGACACCCCGTGCCAACTTTGTGGCCACCGTAAAGACGCACACCGCTATCAATGTCAGGTATCGGGATACAAAAACACACAGTGTAGCTGCCACGGCTTCGTGAGAACGCCCTATCGCTGTGAGTGCGGAAATGCTCTACGTCCCGGCGACAAGCGGATGTCAAATTTGTGCAGCGAGTGCCTCGCTTACGAATATGCAAACGAAGTAGAAGGAGACTCCGATGAGTCGTAGCACTATCAGCACTTTCAAACTATTTGAATTGTTTCCTGACGAGCCTTCCGCCCGCAAGTACCTAGAAGGCCGTCTTTGGGCTAATGGCGTCATTTGTCCCGAATGTAAGGGCAAGGACCGTATCACAGTTCGCAAGGATGGCTACTACCGCTGTAACGCTTGCAAACTGGACTTCACAGTGCGGACAGGGACAATCTTTGAACGCAGTCATGTTCCGCTGCATAAGTGGGTGTATGCAATGTACTTGCTTGTTACGGCTCGCAAGGGAATCTCTAGCCTACAGTTGGGCAAGGAAATTGGGATCACTCAGAAGTCCGCGTGGTTCGTACTCCATAGGCTCCGCGAGGCTTGCGGGACCAAACTGGAGTTGCTTCAAGGAACCGTAGAGGTAGACGAGACGTTCTTCGGCGGCGAGGAAAACAATCGGCACATGTATGACCGTATCCACAAGCCAAGAGAGCGGTCAGAGAAAACTATCGTAGTCGGGATGCGTCAACGCGGAGGGAACACAGTCGCCAAGATTGTTCCTAGCACTGGCGGATTGGCCCTTCGTGGTGCGATCCATGAGAACGTCGCGCCTGGTAGTCGTATCCTGTCCGATGATTACGGCAGTTACATCGCGCTCCCCAAGGAAGGCTTCCAGCATGATTCAGTAAAACATGTCATTGGCGAGTATGTTCGCGGCGATGTTCACACGAACGGGATTGAATCTGTGTGGGCCGTGATGAAGCGCGGTATGCACGGCGTCTACCACCATGCCGACAAGAAGCATATGGGACGGTATGTGAACGAGTTTACCTTCCGGCTGAATCAAGGCAATGTCGCCCGCCACACCACGGAACGGCTGGACAGTTTCGTTGACGCCATAGCAGGCAAGCGTTTGACCTTCGAGGCACTAACCCGATGAAAATCCTAGACCAGATTACGGATGTAGTGCTCGCGTATCGTCCAAAAATAAAGACGAAGGCTGCAAAGCGTAGAGCGCGAAGGAATAAGCGTGAGTCGAAGTCTCAGGACAAGCCGAAATCAAGGGAGTGAACTATATAATTCCCGTAGTTTTTTATGGTGAAAATGCCCAGGCTGGGCTATACTTGGCGATTGTCTTTGCAGTGCTGACCCCACCTGAGTGGGTCTGCCGGGAATCTGAGCTATGAATCTTACGATTGAGAAGTTTCAGCAAGCACAAGTGCGGAAAGATCTGCCGGCGTTACGCGCCGGAGACACCGTGCGCATTCATGTTCGCTTGAAGGAA
>DATLTA010000089.1:0-8850 GCA_035533775.1 Candidatus Dormiibacterota bacterium
CAGCCGCTTCCCTGCAGGACCAGGCCAAAGCGCGGTCGTAATTGAGGCTCTGCCCTGCCCGCGACACCTAGCTCCGTACTCGAACTCACCGTGCTTGGCTCCGGCACATCGATGGGAGTTCCCACGCTCACCTGCCACTGCCGCGTGTGCAGCTCCAAGGACCCGCGCGACAATCGCATGCGCCCTTCGGTGCTTCTGGTTCATCAGGGACAAACCGTGGTGATCGATACAACGCCTGATTTCCGTCTTCAGGCGCTGCGCGTGGGCCTGGAACGCCTGGATGCAATTCTGTTCACGCATGCCCATGCCGACCACATCCTGGGATTCGACGACATTCGGCCATTTAATTTGCGTCAGAAAGCCGCGCTGCCGGTATACGCATCCGAAGAGACGCTGGCCACTTTGAAACATACGTTTGCCTATGTTTTCGACGAGGTTCCGGCCATCAGCACGATTCCGCAAGTGACGCTGCACGCGATTGACGGGCCATTCGATGTGATCGGAACGCGAATCATTCCGGTTCCCGCGCGGCATGGCGATATGGGCGTGCTCGGTTTCCGGTTTGGCGCTGCGGCGTACCTCACCGATTTCAGCTCCATTCCGGATACTTCCAAGGCGCTGCTGGCGGGCTTGGACGATCTGATTCTCGATGCGCTGCGGGACGCACCGCACCCCATGCATCAAACCGTCGAGCAGGCGCTGGAGCTGGTTCGGGAACTACAGCCGCGCCGCGCGTGGTTCACGCACATCGCTCACGAGCTGGGCCACTCGGAGACCAACGCGCGGCTGATCGAGGCAGGGTTCCCGCAGGTCGCCCTCGCCTACGACGGACTCCATTTCGAGGTTCGCCTGTAATGCCGATTACGGTCCTGCATTCACCGGAAGAATGGGCGGCGCGATATGGCGCGCAAGGCCGCACGGTCGTTTCGGTGGGCAATTTTGACGGGCTGCATCTGGGGCATCAAAAAATTATCCGGCAGGTTGTGGAGCGCGCGCGGGCGGCGGCGCAGCGTTCAGCCATCATTACGTTTGACCCGCATCCGCTGCGCCTGCTGCGCCCCGAACAAGCGCCTCCGATGGTGCAGACGCTTTCCCAGCGCCTTGCAGGACTGGAGAGAATGGGCGTCGACGCGGCGCTGGTGCTGCGCTTCGATCGCGCGCTGTCCCTGGTGTTGCCCGAGGAGTTCATCAATCGAATTCTGGTCGACTGCCTGCGCGTGGCAACGATACTGGTGGGCGCGAATTTCTGTTTCGGGCATCGCGGGGCGGGAAACGTGCGCCTGCTCTCCGAGTCTGGAAAATTGCAGGGTTTCAAGGTCGAAATTGTTTCGCCCGTCGAAATTGGCGGGCATATCGTTTCCAGCACGGCCGTGCGCAACGCGGTCGCTGGTGGAAACGTCGCCGGCGCCGCGGCCCTGCTAGGACGGGCATTCTCGCTGAGCGGAGAAATTCATCCCGGAGCGGGGCGCGGCCAGACGATCCTGTTCCCCACGCTCAATCTGGTTCCGGAGCAGGAACTGCTTCCCAAGCTGGGCGTGTATGCGACCGAATGCATCGTGGGAGAGAAACTTTATCCTTCGGTGACGAATGTGGGCACGCGGCCCACGTTTAACGGGAAAGGCGTGACGGTCGAGAGCCATCTTTTCGGGTTCAACGCAATGGTGAAGAGCGGACCGATGCAGGTCCGGTTTCACGCGCGGCTTCGCGATGAACAGAAATTTTCCGGGCCCGGCGCGCTGCGCGCGCAGATCGCCCGGGATATTGCCGCCGCGCAGGAATATTTCGCGCGGCAGACGGTGAGCGAACAATCCGAGGGCGGGTGAAGGGGATTTTCTGGGGCCGCGGGCAGGGCGAATGCCTGGTTGCTGCAATACTTGCCGCGCGGATCGGTGGTTGGACTGCTGAAAAGACACAGGCTGAAGCCTGTGCTACCGGGTGGCTTCTAAACGGGGGCGGTCGATGCTTCAGGCAGAAAGTTTTTTTCGGCACTTTTCGCAGTAGCCGCCGACTTCGGTGCGCGTCAGCGTGATTTCGATGCCGCAGTCTTTCTCAATCTGCTTTTTTAATTTTTCGTAAAGTTCGGATTCAAACTCCCGCACGGTACCGCACTTCAGGCACGCGACGTGGATGTGGTCGCGCGGGCCGTGACTTTCGTAGAAGTGCTGGCCGCCGCGCAGGTGGAGCAGGTCGAGTTCGTCGATCAGACCGCTGCGCTTGAGCAGGTCGAGAGTCCGATACACGGTGACGCGATGCACGCGCGGATCGATCTTCTGCGCCCGATCGAGAATCTCTTCGGCGTCCAGATGGCTTTCGGCGCTGTCCATCACATCGAGCAGAATTTTTCGCTGCCGCGTGAGGCGCACGCCACGCTTTTGCAGGGCCGCCAGCAGGCGTCCCGGACGCTCATGCGCGTTGATCCGTTCTCCAGAGGAAACTCGATGTGCTGTGGTCGGCATACATTCAGTACGGAAATCGGAGTCGTTCACAATCCGGGCAAGCTACCCGCTGCGCGCGCCGTCTGCAGCGCGGAAACCACGCCGCAAATCAGGCTGCCATCCATTCCCTGGCGCGCTAGCGGTGCGGAATCAGCCGCAAAACGTCATTGTACATAACGATGGCAAAAACCAGCAACAGGAACACCATGCTGACGGTGATGAAACGCTCCTTCACGCGCACGCTCAAGTCGCGCCGCATGGTTCCTTCGATAAATAGAAGCAGGATGTGTCCCCCATCGAGCGGAGGAATGGGAAGCAGATTCAAAATCGCGAGATTGACGCCGATCATGGCCATCAGGGACAGCAATTCGGCCGGGCCCTCGCGCGCCGCGCGTCCCGATTCGCGCGCGATTCCCACCGGACCTTCCAGCTGCTTCAGGGAAATGCCGCCGCGGAACAACTCGTAGACAACATAGACAACCTGCCGCGCCATCATGGCATTCATGCCCGCTGATTCCACAATCGCCGGCACCAAGGAAAGCCGGCGCTCCACCAGTTCCCCGGTGCGCATCACGCCGATCTGCCATTGCGTTGTTCCGTTCGGCCCGCTTACTTTCGCGGGAGTCACCTCGATGTGCAGCGTCTGACTGCCTCTGCGCACTTCCAAATCCAGGGGCGTGCCCTTTGCTTTATCGGCGATGGGCGGAAATTCCGCACCGTTTGCTAAAGCCGTACCGTTGACCTTCAAAATCACGTCGCCCGCTTTTAATCCGCTGCGGTCCGCCGGAGTTCCCGGACTGACGGCTTCAATCACGAAACTATCTTTCGGGTAACCAAAATCGCTTTCCATCGAACTGCCGGCGGGAACCGACAATGGAATCCGCTGGCCGTCGCGGTCAACAACAACGGAAAGCGAATGTCCCGGCAGGGTTGACATGAGCTCGAGTTGCGCCCTGTCCCAGGTGGGGTCAGCCACGCCATTGATTTCGACGATCTTGTCTCCCGCGGCCAGGCCGGCCTTCTGCGCCGGCGAATCCTGCAGCACGCCAACCACATCCATGGGGCGATCCAAAAACGCAGGCTGCTTGCTGCCGCTCATGTAGATCCCCGCAATCAGGATCACCGATAGCACCATGTTCATTGTCGGACCGGCCAGCGCAATCAGTACCCGCTGCCACCGGGGCTTGGACAGGAACTCATCGGGATCGCCTTTGCGTTCTTCCAGGGGATTGTCCCCGGCCATTTTCACGTAGCCGCCAAGCGGCAAGGCGCTGATGCGGTAATCGGTGTCGCCCCGCTTGGTGCCCCAGAGGCGGGTTCCGAAACCGATGGAAAAGACTTCCACGCGCACGCCAAAGGCCTTGGCCACGACAAAGTGTCCCCACTCGTGCACCAGCACCATGACCCCGAGCACCACGCTCACGGCAAGAATTGTTATGACGATGTTCGGCATGTTGATCTCTCCCGGCGCGTCCTTGGCTCGCGCGCCGCCCCGCGCGACTGCACGGCAATGCAAATCTTAATGCGAACTGGATCTCCGACCGTTCAAGCCGCGATGAAAGTCGCGCCCCTCAAAAAATTGACGGCTAAGCAACCGCGGTCCGCGCCGGCAAACTTTCGATTTCCTCGCGGGCGATTCGCCGCGCATCGCCATCCGCCACGAGCACGTCGCCGATGGAAGACATTTTGATGCGAGGCGTGCGCGCCAGGACGCGCTCAATGACCTCGGCAATCGCCGCAAAGGGAATTCTCCGTTCCAGAAATGCTTCGACGGCCACTTCATCCGCCGCATTGAAAACACACGGGTAGGCGCCTTTTTTCCGCAACGCTTCACGGGCAAGGCGCAGGCACGGGAAACGCCGCGTGGAAACTTTTGCAAAGTCGAGGCGGCGCAGCTTACCCCAGTCAAGAGCTACCTGATTGGATGCGGCCCGCTCCGGGTAGGTTAACGCGTATTGGATGGGCATGCGCATATCCGCCGGACCCAGTTGCGCCAGTATGGACCCGTCCACATATTCCACCATGGAATGAATCGTCGATTGCGGATGAATCACCACATCGATCTGGTCGGGGCGCACGCCAAACAGCCAATGCGCCTCGATCACTTCGAATCCTTTGTTCACCAGCGTTGCAGAATCGATCGTAATTCTGCGCCCCATGCGCCAGTTCGGATGCGCCAGCGCCTGCTCCGGCGTGGCCGAAGCCATTTCGGCAAGCGGCGTTTTGCGGAACGGCCCGCCCGACGCGGTCAGGATCAGGCGCTTCACTTCGCCGGGACGCCCGGCGCGCAAGCACTGGTGAATGGCGTTGTGCTCGCTATCGACGGGCAGCAATTCGACATTCGCCTCGCGCGCCGCCGCCATCACCAGTGCTCCGGCTGCGACCAATACTTCCTTGTTCGAAAGCGCAACCTGCTTCCCTGCCTTCACGGCTGCGTAGGTGGCCTCCAGCCCAACCACTCCCACGGCCGCGGAAACCAAAATTTCCGCTTCCGGATGCGTGCCCACTGCCAGCAGGCCCGACGCCCCATGCTGAATTTCCGGCAATCTGGCAAGCCCGGCCGCTCGCAATCGCACAGCCAGGTCGGATGCCAGTGCGGCGTTACCTACCGATACCAGTTCCGGGTGATGCAGCAGAATCTGCCGCGCCAACTCTTCCACGTTATTTCCGGCGGCCAGCGCCACAACACCAAAGCGGCCGGGCATGGCTTCCACGACGGCCAAGGTTTGCCTGCCGATAGATCCAGTCGAACCAAGAATCGCAATTTGCTTCAAAGAAACTGCTCCGTCGTTTATGTTAGTCGTCAAATCCGGATTCTCGCCGGTTAATACCGTCTCATGACGACCCACTGGAAATAGTACCAGACTGTGGGAGCGGCCAGTATCAAAGCATCGATCCGGTCCAGCATCCCGCCATGCCCCGGCAGAATCGCTCCTGAATCCTTCACGCCGGCGCTGCGCTTGAAAGCCGATTCGAACAAGTCTCCCATCTGTCCCGCGATGCTGCCGAGCCCCGCCATAGCCAGCATGTGCACGGGCTGAATTCCGGTCCAATAGGCGAACAGCATGCCCACCACCAGGGCCCCCACAAAATTCGCGATGGCCCCTTCCCACGTCTTGTTCGGGCTGACCTGCGGCGACAATTTCCATCGTCCGAAGGAGCGGCCAACAAAATATGCGGCCGTATCTCCGATCCAGACCAGCACGAGCGTAAAAAGAAGGAGTTTTGACCCAATCTCCGCCACGCCGCGCAGGCGCACCACCGCGCTGAACGGGAGCACGATCATGACCAGCCCGGCGGCGCTGACCGAAATCGAAGAAAACACTTCCGAGAGCGGACGGTCGCTACCCAGTGCGATGATCGCGGTTCCGATGACGAACATGAACAGCACCCATTCGATCGTCACCTGGGGAGAGCGCGCGACATAAATCACGTTGCCAAAAGTCGAAGAGGTTGCCGCCTGGGACGCGTACCACTGCTGCGCAAAAATTCCGACCGCCGCCAGGCACGTCCAAAAACTATAAGCCTTTGATCCAATGCGCTCGCCCATGGTGAAAAATTCGAGCATGGCAACGATCGCCACGGCAGCCGCCAGCCCGGCCACCAGCCATGTGGGACCCCACCAGATTGCGGCGACCACCAGGGGGATCAGGATCGCCGCCGTCAGCACGCGCATTTGTGTCCCCGAACGCATCGCATTTCTTTTACCTGGCAATTGGCACCCTTCCCTTGAACTTGAAAAAGCCGCAGCTCGCGCGCGGCACGCGCCGGATATCTTGCGGGCGGCAACATGAACCACACAGCCGTCCTCGGTTCAAATCACTTTCTCGCAATAGGGCCGTGATTTCTTCCAGAATAAATCAGGGTGTGCCGCGTCAGGAAACTTTACAGGCAGGAAAACGCGCGGCACGCTCAAGCGGTGACGCGGCGCCGGGACTCGCTCAGGCCGCCATAGCGCCGTTCGCGCTTTTGAAAATCGAGCAAGGCCTCATACAGTTGCGCGCGCGTAAAATCGGGCCACAGCGTCTCGGTCACATAAATCTCGGCATACGCAATCTGCCAGAGTAGAAAATTACTGACGCGCATTTCTCCACTAGTGCGAATCAGCAGGTCCGGATCGGGCAAACCCGCCGTGTACAGGTGCTGCGCGATCATCTCTTCGTCCACGCGGGCATTGGCGAGGCCGTTGTGCCGCACCCCGTCCAGAATTCGATTGAAGGCGTCCACCAGTTCGGCGCGCCCTCCATAATTCAGGGCCACCGCCAGCTTCATGCCGGAATTCCCCGCCGTCTGCACCATGGCCCGCTCGACATCGGCGCGAACCGCCTCCGGCAGCTGGTCGGTGCGTCCGATGACCAGCAGGCGAATATTATTCCGCTGAATCACGGGAAGCTCTTTGCGCAGATATTCGCGAAGCAGGCGCATCAGAAAATCGATTTCCGCCTTCGGGCGGCGCCAGTTTTCCATGGAAAACGCGTACAGCGTCAGAGCGGGTATTTTCAGGCGCGCGCAGGTCTCGATCACGGTTCGCGCGGACTGCACTCCCGCCCGATGCCCCGCCACTCTCGGCAAGTGCCGCTTTTGCGCCCAGCGGCCATTGCCGTCCATGATGACGGCGATGTGTTGCGGCAGGCGTGTGACGTCCAGGTCGGCAAGCAGACGCGCCTCCTGGCGGCCCGAGGGATGTAGTGGTTCGGCTATTTTCACGCGCATTTTCCCGCGTTTTTCCTGCGGCGAATTGTTGGTGATCGTCTCTCCACAATCTTGAAAAGCTAACATACGGCATCACAGGGCGCAACACGCTCGGGATAATGGCATGGATAATTGCGGCATTAACGACGGAGGAGAGCAGCGGGGACAACGAGCGGGTATATCCCCCGCAATTTCTTCTCAAACGCACCGAATGTGACCCGCGGCACGGCCACTAAATAACCGGCATGTTTACGGGCAACGAAACGATCTGGACGGAACTTCAGGGGCTAAAGCCCAGGTTTTTGTGCTTATAAATGTCGCGGCTGAAGCCGCGACCCACAAAGAGCATTGATGCAACCTTAATGAGACTGCTGTTGGCTCTGTTGATGTCCTCTTCTCTGCATGCATTTCGGCTTCTACGGCGGAGCCGAAGTTGTAGCTCCCCTCTTTCGATGCGATGGTTTTTCGCACAAGCCGACGGAAAAATTCCCGCGCCTAAAGGTGCGGGCTACATCTCAATCCGCAACGGTAACGAAGATTGTTAATGGGGCAGACTGCTTCTAGTCAGATTTGGGTCGCGAACCGTATGGTCGACCATCTAGGGGGAAAGGCCGGGAACGCTTCCGGAATGGAACAGCGTCACATAGACCAGAACGAAGGTCAGCGCGATCACGCCAATGACGGTGATCCATGCAATGAGATTAAATGTGCTGGTATTCACCTGGTCCCCCATCAGGTCGCGGCGATTCACCAGAAGCAGCATGAAAACCAGCACCACGGGGAGCCAGATGCCGTTGCCAACCTGAGAGAAGACCAAAATTTTCTGCAGCGGCGCGTTTGGGATCAAAATCACGGCAGCTCCCACGAGGATCATGCCCGTATAGAGGCTGTAAAAAATGGGCGCATCGTTGAACTTGTGATCCATACCCGCCTCGAAACCCATGCCCTCGCAAATCACATGCGCGGTGGATAGGGGCAGGATGGATGCGGCAAACAGCGAGGCGTTGAGCAGCCCGAAGGCGAACAACGATCCCGCCCACTTCCCCGCCAGAGGCACCAGGGACTGCGCGGCCTCGCTGGCGTCGTTGATGACGAGGTGGCCGGACACATGCAGCGTTGCGGCCGTGCAAACGATGATGAAGAAAACGATGGCCATGCAGCTGATGCTGCCCACCATGACATCGGCGCGCGCCTGCTTGTATTGGCGGCGCGCCACGCGCTTTTCCACGAAACCCGCCTGCAGGTAGAAGAATTGCCAGGGCGCGATGGTCGTGCCGATCAGGGCGGTCAGCATCAGCAGGTAACCGCCGTTGAACTGCATCGACGGGATGACGGTACTTTTTGCCGCAAGCAGCCAGTCGGGCTTTGCCAGGATTGCCGACGCCACGTAAGACAAATAGAGCACGCAGGCGGCCAGAAAAATCTTCTCCACCACGCGCGAAGTGCCGCCCATGACCAGAAACCAGACCGCCAGCGCGGCAATGGGCACGGAGATGTACTTCGAAATACCAAAAATCTGCATAGAAGCCGCAACGCCCGCGAACTCGGCCGCGACGTTCCCCATGTCCACGACAAGTCCGGCCAGGATGATGAAGAACGTCGGGCGAAACCCGAATTCCTCGCGAATCAGGTCCGAGAGCCCCTTGCCGGTCACCACCCCCATCCGGGCGCACATCTCCTCGGTCACATATAGCGCGATGGTCATGGGAATCAGCGACCACAG
>DATLTA010000090.1:0-11647 GCA_035533775.1 Candidatus Dormiibacterota bacterium
AGAAGCATGTCTATCCCAAGCACCGCGATTTATTTCAAAAACTGGCTCTGGGACAGCGGCCGGCGGCGCTATTCATCACCTGTTCCGATTCCCGCATCGATCCGTGCCTGCTGACCCAAACCAAGCCGGGCGACCTTTTCCTTTCCCGAGTGATCGGCAACATTGTGCCTCCGTATCCCAAGACGATTGGCGGCGTATCCGCGACCATCGAGTACGCGGTTGGAGTTTTGGGCGTCCCCGACGTCATCGTGTGCGGGCACACCGATTGCGGAGTGATGAAGGGCGTTTTGAATCCCGGCGCGCTGAAGCCGCTTGCGAATGTGAGCGTCTGGCTAAACCATGCCCAGCCTGCGCGGCGCGGTGTGGCGAAACTTCGTGGACAAATGAGCGAAGCCAAATTCCTGCTGGCGCTCACCGAGCAGAATGTGATCGAGCAGCTGAAAAATCTTCGTTCGCACCCGTCCGTCAAAGCGAGGCTGGAGCAGAGAGATTTAAATCTTCACGGCTGGGTGTACCATATCGGCCGGGGAATAGTGACCACCTACGATCCTATCCGGAAGCAATTCTTCCCGGTTCGCACGATCCGTCCGCGAAAAACAAAACGCCGCGGGAGCAATTCCCCTCAGGCCGGCAAGCGAGCAAAGAAGAAATGAATGAATGAGACAATGAAACAATGATCTGAAGCCGGCTTGCCCGCAAATACCCGCTTCGGTTGACACTCCCGGCATCGTCGGATACGCTCATTTTTCTTGAATCGTGGCGTTTCACTCTCCATCAGCACAAAGGATCATCGCGCATGGCGGATTTGAAGCTTCCTTCTCGCTCTGAAGATTTCTCGGAGTGGTATAACCAGCTCGTGCTGCGGGCCGAACTGGCGGATTACGCGCCGGTGCGCGGCTGCATGATCGTGCGTCCGTACGGTTGGTCGCTGTGGGAAAACATCACCGCGCAGCTGGATCGGCGCTTCAAGGCCACCGGGCACGTGAACGCGGCATTTCCGCTGCTGATTCCCCAGAGTTTTATCAGCAAGGAACAATCGCACGTTGCCGGATTTTCGCCGGAGCTGGCCGTGGTGACGCACGGCGGCGGAGAAAAACTGGAAGAGCCGCTGGTGATCCGCCCGACTTCAGAAACGATCATCGGCTGGGCCTACGCAAAGTGGATTCAGTCGTACCGCGATTTGCCGCTACTGATCAATCAGTGGAACAGCGTGGTGCGCTGGGAACTGCGCACGAAACTTTTTTTGCGCACGCTCGAATTTTTCTGGCAGGAAGGCCACACGGCGCACGCGACGCTGGAGGAAGCCGAGGCCGAAACGCGCCAGATGCTCGATATCTACACCGATTTTGCCGTCAATGAAGCCGCGATACCCGTGATCCCGGGAAAGAAGTCCCCGTCCGAACGGTTCGCCGGAGCCGACGCCACGTATTCGATCGAAGCGATGATGGGCGACGGCAAGGCGCTGCAGGCGGGAACGTCCCACAACCTGGGCCAGAATTTTGCCAAGGCGTTCGAAATCCGCTATCTCGATCAGGCCGGCGCCTTGCAGCACTGCTGGACCACGTCGTGGGGCCTCTCGACGCGGTTCATCGGCGCCATCATCATGGTGCACGGCGACGACCAGGGACTGATTCTTCCGCCGAGGCTGGCGCCCTACCAGGTGGTCATCGTACCCATTTTCAAGAACGATGAAGAAAAGGCGCTGGTCTTCGAAGCCGCGAAAAAAATCCGCGAGCAACTGGTTCGCGCCGACGTGCGCGTGAAACTGGACGAGCGGGAAGGCCAAAGCCCTGGATTCAAGTTCAATGATTGGGAGATGCGCGGCGTGCCGCTGCGCATGGAAATCGGGCCGAAGGACGTGGCCAAAGGCAGCGTGGTCCTGGCGCGCCGCGACAAGCCGGGCAGGGAAGGGAAAGCGTTCGTTTCCCAGGATGGCATCGCCGCATCCGTCCAGCAGTTGCTCGTCGAGATTCAGAAGGCCCTGTTCGACCGCGCCCTGGCCTTTCGCAACGAGCACACGGTGGAACCCAAAAACCTTGAGGAGTTCACCGCCGGGATCGAGCAGGGTTTTGCGCGTTGTTACTGGTGCGGCGACAGTAAGTGCGAGGATCAGATTAAGGAAACAACAAAAGCCACACTTCGCTGCATCCCCACCGAACAGCCGGGCGGAACCGGGCCGTGCATTTTCTGCGGCAAGCTTTCCAAGGAAGTGGCCATCTTCGGCAAGGCCTACTAAGACGGAAGGGTCACTGAGTCCGCCGCGCGTCAGGGCCTATCAGGGCCTGTTTCCGCATACCGGATGCCGCATAAAGCACCTGAATTCAGCTGATTGCCGGGCGTGACGGCATGGCAACTACGCAACGACTCACTCTCGACACGCCTCCAGGCCGATGCTAGCATTTTGTGCATGTGGCTTTTTCCCAGCCCGGCATCGGCAACAAAAAATAGGGACAGTTCTGGTTTGCAAGCGCGTGTGGTTCACTTCGGTTTAGCGGGCACGAGGTCCGCCACACGGAACACGCAGAGGGGTGCGGGAAGACTCAAAGCGATTCTATGGACCTTGGTGCTGGCTGCGCTTGTCTTCGTGGCAATTAAAGTGATGCCGGTCTTGCTGAGCGAGTACGAACTGCAGGATGAAATGCAAACCATTGCGCGCTTCGCCAGCGTCAACGGCCAGCCGATTGACCAAATTCGCCAGGCCGTCCTGAAGGAAGCGGCAAGTGATAATTTGCCGGTTCTTCCCGAAGATATTAAAGTGGTAGCGATTTCCGGAAACGTTAACATTCAGGTGAACTTTTCGGTGACGGTGGATTTGGTGGTGTACCAATGGACGTTGAATTTTCATCCGGAAGCCAATAACACCGCATTGGTTTAGCGAGCGAAGTCAAGTGGGGGTATGCGCTCGCATTCGGCCTGAACCTGAATGTCCCTAATTCGCTCTCCCTGCCGGCGATGATTTTTCCCCACTTGATTTGAGGATTCGGAATTCATCGTGCCAGCAGGTACAATTGTGTGGGCGGTGCATCTAAGTCATCAGCGTACGGGAGGCCACCCAGGGTCTTTTTCGCGGCGGAACGGAGAAGCATCTTGCGAATTCGGATTGGCCGGGGGGGTTGGACCTCGAGGCTTGGCCTGGCTCTGCTTGGAACAACCCTTTTACTTCTATTAATTGTCATCGGAATAGGAACGCATTACTGGATTTCCTATGGTCGGATGATTGACCTGCGTCTTGCCGGTCACGTCGATCAGACCACCGCGCGGATCTACTCCGCCCCGATGCGCATTTCCACGGGTGAGACGCTCACGGTCGGCGAGCTGGCCAACCATTTGCAGCGGGCAGGCTATAGCGAGTTGGACGTTTCGGGAACCCCTGGGCGCTACGTTTTGCGCGGTAATGAGATTGAGATTCTTCCGTCGAGTGAATCGTATTTTGGCGACCAGAACCCGATCGTGGTGGATTTCAGCGGATCGCAGATACAGAAGATCCGTTCGTTGAAGACCGGGGTGGCTCTGGATTCGGCGGAAGTCGAGCCCGAACTGCTGACCAGCCTGTTCGACAGTTCCCGCGAAAAGCGCCGCCCCGTGCGCTTTGGCGATGTTCCGAAAGTTTTGCGCGACGCCGTGCTTTCCGTCGAGGACCGGCGATTTTTCGAACATCCCGGCTTTGACCCCATTCGAATTTTCGGGGCCGCCTGGGCGGACTTGCGTCACGGGGCGCGCATTCAGGGCGGCAGCACGATTTCGATGCAGCTGGCGCGCAGCTTCTTTTTCAGCTCAAAGCGCACGTTCCGGCGCAAGCTGGCCGAAACCATGGTGGCGCTCGAGCTGGAACATCGCTTCACCAAGCAGCATATTTTTGAGCTGTACGCCAACGAAATTTACCTCGGAAATCGCGGAAGCTTCGCCATTCACGGGTTTGGCGAGGCTTCCCTGGCCTACTTCAATAAGGACATCCGCGATATCACCTTGCCCGAAGCCGCCTTCCTCGCCGGCATCATCCACGCGCCCAACCGTTATTCGACCGCCGAGCGGCGCCCTGAGCGCGCCGTCGAAGCGCGGGACCGCGGCCTGCTGGCGATGTCCGAGAACGGGATGCTCACGGCCGCGCAGGTCCGCGAAGCAAAACGAGCTCCCTTGAAGATTGTCGGCGCGGGGGTGGAAGGAAGTTCCGCTCCCTATTTTGTGGACATGGTGAAGCAGCATCTGCTCGACCGCTTCTCCGAGTCGGACCTGCTGTCCCAGAGTTTTCGCGTTTATACCACGCTCGATCCGGCGCTGCAGCATGCCGCCTCCGAAGCCGTCAATATAGGAATCAAGAACATTGACAGGCAGTTGGCGCGGCGCTACGCGCGCTGGCGCAAGCAGGGCAAGCCCGCGCCCCTGGCGCAGGTCGCCATACTGGTTCTGGACCCGCACACCGGAGAGATCAAGGCGCTGATCGGCGGGCGCAATTATGGGCAGAGCCAGCTGAACCATGTGTTGGCGCGGCGGCAGCCGGGTTCGGTGTTCAAGCCTTTCGTGTACGCGGCGGCGTTCGAGAGCGCGGTAGACGGCGTGCCGCCCATCGTGACTCCGGCGACGACCGTAATGGATGAGCCGACGACGTTTGATTTTGACGGCAAGGAATACACTCCCAACAATTACGGAGCAAAATTTCACGGCCTGGTTACCGTCCGTGAAGCGCTGACGGACTCGCTGAATGTGGCCACGGTGAAAATAGCGCAGATGGTGGGCTATACACGCGTCACCGACATGGCGCATGAATTCGGGCTGGCCCCATCCATCCAGCCGACGCCCTCGATGGCCCTGGGCGCCTATGAAATGACGCCGCTCGAAGTCGCCGCGGGATACACGATTTTCGCCAATGAAGGCGTTCGAGTCGAGCCGATGTTCATCCGCAGCGTGGTCAATGCGAGCGGCGAATCCCTGGAAAAAAACGCGATCCGGTCCAGGCGGGCGCTCGATCCGCGCGTCACGTATCTGGTGACGAGCATGATGGAGGACGTCATCAACCACGGCACCGGAGAGACCGTTCGCGCGCTCGGCTTCACCGCGCCCGCCGCCGGGAAGACCGGAACTTCGCGCGATGGCTGGTTTGCCGGATATACCTCCAACCTGCTCGCCGTTGTTTGGGTAGGGTTTGACGATAATCGCGACCTGGACCTATCCGGAGCGATGGCTCCCGCGCCCATCTGGGCCGAATTCATGAAGCGCGCAGTCGCGTTGCCCGACTATCGCAACGTCCAGCCGTTCGATATGCCGGAAGGGGTCACGCAAGTCACCATCGACCCGGAAACCAATGAACTGGCAACTCCCGAGTGTCCCATCACGCGCCAGGAAGTATTCATTCGTGGCACGGAACCTACGGAATTCTGCACCTTGCATGGCGGACACATGGCCAGCGATGCCCCGCCCGCTTCCTGGCTTTCCCGGGTCTTTGGCGGCGCCAAAATGAAGATAAAGGGTCCGGAGGCGCCTCCACCTGCTTCCGAGGGAAGTACCGGGGCCGTGGCGAGCAGGCAACCGGCTGTTTCCGCGCCCGCGAGCAACCCGCCGCCGGAAGCACAGGAAAACAAAAAAAGCATTCTGAGGCGCATTTTTGGAATTTTTGGAGGCAAGAAGGACTCCGATAAGCCACAGTAGCAAGCGCCGGAACGGCCCCACTGACGCGGCGTCAACGTAATACGGGGGCGCTCACCATGAATCGAATCATTTCTCGAATTTTTTCCTGGGTTTAGCCCGGACTGGCATGTTTCGTGATCCTTCCGATGCAAGCCGTGCTTGCCCGGACAGTCCCCGCAGTGCAAAAGTCCGCCGCCGCATCGCCCGGCGCGTAGATTGCAAGAGTGGCTTTACAACGCGGGACGCGCGCCGCGCAGGCTCTGTTACAATATGCGCACGATGCCCTGGCGAATTTTTCGAATTGGGCTTTTCATGACGTGCGTGGGATTGTTTGCACCCGCATTGTTCGCGCAGGCGGGAGCGTCATCCCAATTCGCTTCCGGTGAATCTCATCCCGAAACGCTTCTGGTGTTTCCCTTTGAAAATGCGAGTCGCAATGCCAGCCTAGATTGGCTCGGCGATGCGCTGTCCGAACTCACGATCGAGCGCCTGCAGGACCGCGGCGTGCCCATGCTCACGCGGCAGGATCGTTTGGCAACGCTGGAAAAAATGGGCCTGCCGGACTCGGCGCGGTTTTCGCACGCCACCATCATAAAGATTGCGATCGAAGCCGATGCCGACGCCGTGGTCTACGGACAATACGCCTCCGATGGCAAGACGGTGACGATGCAAGCGTGGGTGCTGCGCATCAGTCCGCCCTCGCTTTCGCCGCCCATGAAGCAAACCAGCACCATGCAGGATCTGCTTCGCGCCCAGGCTCGATTGACCTGGCAGATTGTGTGTACGGTGGATCCGGGACGTTGCCCAGCGCAGGGAGCGAATCGGGATGAGACTAGCTTTTCGGACCCGCCGCCTTCCTTGCGGATGGATGCACTCAAAGATTTTGTCCAGGGCCTGACCGGTTCGGATGACGAAACGCGTCTGCCGTTGCTGCGTGAGGCATCGCGGCTGGAGCCTGCCTGGGATCGCCCGCCGTTTGAACTCGGCCTGATCTATTTCGGGCGGCATGACTGCGAATCGGCACTGCCCTGGTTTTCGCGCGTGCCTCCCAACCGTCCCAACGGTCCCGAGGCCAGCTTTGATGCCGGTGTGTGCCACTTGCTGCGCAATGATCCGGCGCGCGCGGAAGCGGCATTTTCCGGCCTCACCGCGCGTGCGCGGAGCACGGACCCCCAGGTACGCATACCCGAACTTCCCGAGGCGCACAATAATCTGGGGGTCTCACGGTTGCGCCTAGGGAACTGGAACGCAGCGGTGACGGAATTTGAGCGCGCCGCGGCGCTGGACCCGGACGAACGCGATTATCTGGTCAATCTCGGCATTGCCAGGTTGTCTGGAAAACAGACGGCCGCGGCAGTCACGGCCTTCGAACGGGCCAGGAAGCTTGATCCTGACGACAAGGATACGAGCGCGCTTTTGATTTCGGCGCTGGAATCGATGGGGCGCAATACCGATGCCGCAGCGGTTCGCGACGATGCGGGAGAAATTGGCGGACACCCCGTTGGGGCCATTACGCAGGCTGTTCTGCAAGATCCCGTGGCGCTAGCGCGCATGGCGCGCGTGTCCGAGCATTTTGATCGCACGCTGCTGCGAACCAACGGCGAAGATGCGGCGGCGCGGCCGCGATCCGCATCGCCGCGATCCGCGCCGCCACCGCGCGCGCGGGACTCGATGGGAGATCCAAAATGAGCGATACCGGCAGGGTTGGCGGAACACGGCTTTCTGCTGTAAGGCGTGGCGCTGCTTTGACCGCGGCTGTTGTGTTTGCCGCGATCCTGTTCGCCCTGGGAACCACGCGCGCGCAGGGGCAGGGGAGTGCCCCCGCTTCCGGCGTTTCCACAAATGCCGCGCAAGTCGTCGAAATCAGAATTGGCGATGAGATCGAGCCGGTATTGGCGGAGTACGTGGATAACGGCATTGCGGAAGCCGAGCGCATTCATGCCCACCTGATTCTGATTACCATGGACACTCCTGGAGGACTCTCCACGTCCATGGAGGACATCATCCGGCACATCCTGGATTCTCCCGTGCCGGTGGCCATCTATGTTTCTCCCACGGGGTCGCGCGGCGCCTCCGCCGGATTTTTTATCCTGCTATCCGCGGACGTTGCGGCGATGGCGCCCGGAACGCATACCGGGGCGGCGTCGCCTCTGCTGGCCATTGGCGGAATCCCGCTGCAGGTGGATAAGACGCTCAAGAACAAGATTTTGAATGACGCGACGGCGTTCCTGCGCAGCTATGCCGCCAAGCGCGGCCGCAACGTGGAACTTGCGGAAACCGCCGTGACAGACGGTAAAGCGTGGACCGAGACGGAAGCGCTTAACGGCAAGCTGATCGACTTGATTGCAAACTCTCCCGAGGATCTGCTGACGAAGCTGAATGGCCGCACGATCAAGCGCTTTGACGGCTCGACGACGCAGCTTTCGCTTGACCATCCGGTACTCGTGCCGTTTTCCATGTCGTTTCGCGAGCGATTCCTTTCGCGGATCGTGCAGCCGGACGCTTTTTTCATACTACTCATCGTTGGCGTGCTGGGGCTGTACGCCGAGTTTACGCATCCGGGCATGATCGCGCCCGGCGTAATCGGCGGGATTTCCCTGGTGTTGGCGCTATACGCGATGCATATTCTACCGGTGGCCCCCACGGGCGTGGTTTTGATTTTTCTGGCGCTCGGACTGTTTATTCTGGAGGCGCAATACACCAGCCATGGCGTGCTGGCGTTCGGCGGCATTATTTCCATGCTGCTGGGCGCAATGATGCTGATCCGGTCGCCTCTGACGCATGCGGGCGTGAGCCTGGGCGTTGCGCTGGGGGCGACGTTGCCGTTCGCGCTGATCACGATAATGCTGATGCGATTGGTGCTCAAGTCGCGCGCGTGGAAGCAGTCGACCGGCCTCGAGCAACTCGTGAACGCGTCCGCGGAAGTGACGGTACCGCTCGAGCGGCAGGCGGAGGGCGAGGAATTTCAGGGGATGGTGAGGATGCACGGCGAGTTGTGGCGCGCCGTGGCGCGAGAGGCGATTCCGGCCGGCGCGCACGTCCGGGTCACGCGCATTACGGGATTGACGCTGCATGTCTCGCCGGTGGAACATCGCGGAGCGGGCCGGTAAAAAGTTTCAGAAACGCTTGGAAAAATGCGGCGAAGGGCGAAATCGTATCGTTCTCCGGCTGCATGAGGAGGAAGAGATGGATATCTCGCTGTACGGATTGATGATCGCCGTGTTCATTTTCCTGATCTGGTTCTGGAACTCGCTGTACGTGATCAAGGAGTGGGAGCGGGGCGTGGTGCTGCGCCTGGGGCGCATGCAGCCGGACGCCAAGGGCGCCGGATTGCGCGTCGTCTTCTGGCCGATCGAAACGTTGTATCGCATCTCGTTGCGGATCGAAACGCTCGATGTGCCTTCACAGGACATCATCACGCGCGACAACGTCTCGGTGAAGGTCAATGCGGTGGCGTACTTCCGCGTGGTGGATGCGAATCTGGCGCTGTCGCAGGTGCAGAACTATCTCTATGCCACCTCGCAAAAGGCGCAAACCACCTTGCGCAGCATCGTCGGCCAGTTTGAACTCGACGAGATCCTCGCCGAGCGCGAAAAAGTTAACAGTAAATTGCAAATCATCCTTGACCAGGATACCGAGCCCTGGGGTATTAAGATAACGAAGGTGGAAGTCAAGCAGGTCGATATTCCGGAGCAGATGCAGCGCGCCATTGGGCGACAGGCGGAGGCCGAACGCGAGCGCCGCGCCAAGGTGATTCACGCGGAAGGCGAAGCGCAAGCTTCCGCAAAACTGGCCGAGGCCGCCCAGGTCCTGGAAACGCAGCCCGCCGCCATTCAACTCCGGTATCTGCAGACACTAACCGAAATCGGCGTCGAGAAAAACACGACCATCGTGTTCCCCCTGCCGATTGATATCATCAACGAATGGGTCAGAAAGCTGTCCCCGAAACCTTAGATGGCATCCCGAGAGAGAAACGGCAGCAGGGATTTTGTGTTGGAGAGCCGGCATCTGGTGGGCTTGTTCCTGATGCTGGTCGTGACCTTTGCCATCGTTTTCACGCTCGGGTATCTGCTCGGGCGAAGCCAGTACGACACCATCCTGCGCGCCGCGGCCGGCAGCAATCGGGATGCTGCTTCGCCGCCCGTTCCCGCCCAAGCCAGCAAGGCTGAAAAGAAGCAGGAAAGCAGCGCTGCGCTGCCCGCGCCACAGAATTCCGATTGGGATTTCTATCACTCCGCCGACTCACGATCGGCCGAAGACCATCTGCAGCCGCCACCGAAGCCCGTGGCTGCCGCGAAGCGCCCGGCCCCGCGCAAACACGTGGCCCCGGCCTCCCGCGCGAAACTCGCGAGATTGGGGAAGTCTTCCACTCCGGTAAGCGGGTCGCTCATTCCCAAGGGGGCCATCATGCTGCAAGTGGCTGCCCTGCAGCGGGAGGGGGACGCGTTGGCGCTGGCGCAAGCGCTGCAACAGAAGAAATTTCCCGCGTTTGTCATCCTGCCGGGCGCGGACAAATTTTATCGCGTGCAGGTGGGGCCGTACCTCAACGCCAAGGCCGCCGCAGCCGGGCGCCGCTCGCTGGAAGCCAGCGGTTTTAAGTCCATCATCAAGCGCTGAACGGATTTCCCGATGCATTCGGGCGTCTTGACTTCACTAGAAGCGATCTCAGAAATACCCGCCGGTTGTGCTTGCTCCGCGCCTCAGGGGCTAAAGCCCAGCTTTTCTTGCGATTTTAATGTCGCGGCTGAAGCCGCGACCCACAAAGCACATTTAGGAGACGACATCTAGAAAATGTGGTGCCGGCGCGTTCCCAACGCCTGGCCGTCCGGAAAGATCACCTGCTCAAACCGCATGGTGGGCGAGCCATTTTTGTTGCGATTACCAATGATCGTTACCTGCTCGCCCGGCTTGAGCGAGTCTTTGCTCCAGCCGCGATCCGTCAGCCGGTGCGGAGAGCCGCCTTCCGCATCCCATTGCACGGTGTTGCCTTGTTCGTCGGTGACGGTGAAGAGGATATGCGAGTGTGGATTTTCCCATTTGAACGCCGTGATGGTCGCCTTGAGCGTGGTGTCGTGGCCGCGGTCGTACATCGACATCGAGTGGTGGGCAAATGCCGGTCCGGCAAGCACCAGGGAAATGCTAACCGCCGCGAGGAGAGAAACGATCCTGGTTTTCATCTGGACACCTCTGGAGATTTAAATTTTGACCGCGCGCCGCAGGCTTCGCACCCGCTCAAATTAGACGCAGCCACTCCGGATGTCGTTACCTGCAAAATGCATGTTCGGGACACTCACCTGAGGGTACTGCCAATGTTTCCCGCTTTCAATTGACCTCTGCTGCTGTATTTTTCCCGATCAACGCGGCGGTCTCATCTCATGAGATGGAGGCAACACTCGTTCGAAGTCAGCCTGCAGGAGCCTCAAAAGCGCAAATCGTTCGCGGGCGTTGAGGCAAACGGAAGACTAGCCTGTTTAGGTTGGAATGAGGACCGCACTAAGGACACTATACGTTAGGTTCTCTATGAGAAGTATTGTGTGATCAACCGATTCGATGGTGTTGCGTCGACAGGTTGATCTCGCATGCGAGATGACTTGCTCAGCTCAAGCGACTGACTTGTCTGACCAGGAGATGCGGAGAAGCGCTGCCAGAATCAGCAGGACCACGAGAAAGAATCCCCGTGTCATGGATGACGATACCTCGACAATCCCCATGTAGGCCGAGTACGAGACAATCGCAAAAATGGCAGCCACCACCAAGGTGCAGATCGACAAAGCCAGCGACCCAGAGCCGCTTGTTTGCTTATTCCACACTGTGCGCAGAGCGAGAACTACTATCAGCAAAAGGACAACGAAGTCCAGAATATCCAATAGGTTTCCCATGAGGAATATATATATCAGTGGGAGCGCGATGGCAAGGATTTATGGCGAAATTTTCCACCAGTGCCGGCGAAGGAACATCCAAGTTGCCCGGGATTGGCTCCCGGAAAAAATCGCGGGCGATCGTTCCGCGTCAGCGCTTGGTTGGA
>DATLTA010000091.1:0-37609 GCA_035533775.1 Candidatus Dormiibacterota bacterium
CGGAAGGCTGGGGCGGCTGCGAAATGGATTGCCCTTCGTGCGGATGACGAAAAGCACCAAGGTCTGCGTGGCCAGAGACTCGACAAACCAGCCGGTGTGAAACAACGCCTCGCTTGCGTGGAAGTAATGCAGCAGCACGTAAAACGTCAGAAAATCGTAAATGGAGCTGATGGGGCCGATGAAAATCATGAAATTGCGGACTAGGCGGATATCCCAGCGTTGCGGGCTGCGGATGTAGGATTCGTCCACATTGTCGGAGGGAATCGTGATCTGCGCGGTGTCGTAAAGGAAATTGTTCAGCAGGATCTGCGTCGACAGCATGGGAAGGAACGGGAGAAACAGCGAAGCCCCCGCCATGCTGAACATGTTTCCAAAATTCGAGCTCGTGCCCATCAGCAAATACTTCAACACGTTCGCGGAGGCTTTGCGGCCTTCGATGATTCCGCGATGCAAAATACCCAACCCCGGCTGGAGCAGGATGATGTCCGCGGCATCGCGCGCGACGTCGACGGCCGTGGCCACCGAAATCCCCACGTCCGCCGCATGCAGCGACGGGGCGTCGTTGATCCCGTCGCCCATGTAGCCAACCACATGCCCGCGGTGCTGGAGCGCCAGAATAATGCGCAGCTTCTGCATTGGGGAAACGCGCGCGAAGATAGTGGCTTGCTCGGCGACATGATTGAGCGCCGTATCGCTCATTTGTTCGAGTTCGTCACCCAGCACCACGATCGGATCGGCCAGGCCGACACTGGTGCACACGTGCCTGGCGACGAGTTCGTTGTCCCCGGTCAAAATTTTCACCTGGACGCCGTCGCGCTTCATCGCCGCCACCGACTCGGCGGCGTCTTCGCTGGGCGGATCAGCAAACGCCAAAAATCCCGCAAGGATCAGGGAGTGTTCGTCGGCTGCCGAAAACCCCTCGCGATTCTGCACGGCGCGGGAAGCCACGGCCAGAACGCGATAGCCCTGACTGCTGAGTTCCCGATACACCTTGCGCGCGCCTTCGGCGGCAGCTGGATCGGCCATTCGCGTTTGCGCGCCGTCTTCGAGTGATGCACACAGGTCGATAATTCCTTCCGGCGCACCTTTGGTAATGAACAGTATTTCCGATCCCTGCGCGCCTTCGTGCTCGACGACAATGGAAAGGCGGCGCCGGTTGAAATCAAATGGAATCTCATCGCACTTGCGATAGCCGTCCAGATCATGGCGTTCGATGCTCAGGATGGCGGAGTCCAGCGGACTGCGGATTCCCGTCTCGAACTTGCTGTTGAGATAGGCGAGGGACGCCGGACGGTCCGAAGGCTTACCAGATGCGTCCACCGAATACGCCAGCGCCATCACGCCTTTGGTCAATGTGCCCGTTTTGTCGCTGCAGAAAACATCGATGCTCCCGAAGTTCTGGATCGCCGGCAGGTGTTTCACCACGACTTTTTCACGCGCCATGCGAACCGCGCCACGCGCCAGCGTCACGGATGCGATCATCGGCAGAAACTCGGGGGTCAGCCCTACCGCCAGGGCGACGGCGAACACGAAGGATTCGAACGCGTCCTTGTGCAGGGCGATGCGCGTTGCCAGGATAAAGAAAACCAGAAAGAACACTGCGCGCATGATGAGCATGCCAAAACGCTTCATGCCGCGTTCGAATTCCGTTTCCTCCGGGCGAACCACCAGGCGCTTGGCGATCGCTCCGAACATCGTTTTTTGGCCCGTGGCAACGATTCGGGCCACCCCGGTGCCGCTCACCACCGAAGTTCCCAGAAAAACCAGATGGGGCGCCTCAGGAACGCTTGCGGCGCCGGCGTCTGACGGGCGGGCTTCTTTCTCCGCAGGCATGGACTCGCCGGTCAGCGCGGCTTGCTGGATGTAGAGGTCGCGCGCCTGCAGCAGCCGCCCGTCGGCGGGTACCAAATCCCCGGCGCAGAGCTGAATCAAATCTCCCGGAACGACCTCATGGCGCTTTACTTCCTGCCACGTTCCATCGCGCAACACCGTGGCCGTCAGGCTGACATGCTCGCGCAAGCGCTGGATCGCGCGTTGCGATCGATAGGTCTGCGCGAAATTCACCGAAATTCCCAGGATCACCAGAACAAAAATAATTCCGGCATCGGCTCTCTGTCCCAGAACGCCGGAGATTGCGGCAGCCAGAAGGAGAATGACGACGAGGGGATTGAGAAACAGGTGGAGCAATTCCTGGGCAATCGCACCTCTGGCCACGGGAGTGGGATCGTTGGGTCCATGCTCGGACAGCAGTTCCCGGGCCTGTTCGCTGGTCAGCCCGATCAGGGCATGGTACGGGCCTTCCGCATTGGTCTGCGTATCCGGAGAAACGGAGTTCATACGTTTACCCGATCTGTATCTCAAATTTATATATCAATAGCAGGTCATTCGGGCTTTTCTTATCTTTATTCGTTCGACGGACCCATTCGGCGGCTCCATTGGGCCTCGGGCGTGTGGCTCGGTGCGGCCTTAAACATGGCCGTGCCGGGTGCAAGCGAATGTGACCGCGCTCACGATCCCCTGTGAGAACCGTCACCGATACGCTCTGCTGAAGCGGATACGTTAAAGAGAGGGGTGTTGAAGTTTGGGGGGGGGGAATTTATGACCACGCAGCTGGCATCCAAGCGAGTTTCAATGGAGAATATTCTGTTCGCCACTGATTTTTCCAGGCATTCGAACCAGGCGCTCCCTTTCGTATTGTCCATTGCGCGCAAGTATGGTTCGACGGTATCGGCCGTGCACGTGATCCCGCCTTCAGGGCTTCCGCCGACCATGGAGGTGCGAGCCATCGCCGCGCAGGCGTTACGGGAAGCGGATGAGGGCATGAAGGCCGTGAGTTCCCGCTTGCAGGGAATTCCGCACACGTTGGTGGTTCGAAAAGGCGACGTTGGCGAGGAGTTGTCCGCGGTCGTAGAGCAAAACGGGATTGATCTGATCATCGTGGGAACTCACGGACGAGCGGGCGCCAGCAAGTTGCTGATGGGTTCCGTGTCGGAACGAATTGTTCGCCAGTCGAGTTGCCCGGTCCTGACGGTGGGGCCCAACGTGTCGGAAGAGCCGGAGGGCGTCGCGGACATCCATACGATTTTGTATCCCACCGATTTCAGTTCGGAATCCATGGCTGCTCTTCCATACGCGGTTTCGCTGGCGCAGGAAAATCAGGCACGGCTGTATCTACTGCACGTGATGCCCGCTTCCCAGGCCGATTCCTTCGATGATGCGCTGGGGGTTCGTTTGCGCGCACTGGTGCCGCCGGAAGCGAAACTGTGGTGTGAGCCGAAGGTGTACGTGGAATCGGGGGATGCGGCGGAGAAGATACTGGAGTTGGCCGAGGAGCTGGCGGTCGACCTGATTGTCCTGGGGACGAAGCATGTATCGAGATTTGCCGCGACGCGAACGCATCTGGGAATGGCCACGGCCTACAGGGTCATGATCCAGGCGCTTTGCCCGGTGCTCAGCGTCCGCGGATAGTCGTGCGGGATTTTTCGATCGCCCGCCGGATTGCCATTCGAATTTGACCATTCCCGCCTCGTATTTTCGCAACTGGAATGATATTTTGAAGTCTCCTGGGTAAATGACGATCGGGCTTGCAGATTTCGTTCCGGCATTGCCCGCCGGAAGCCAAACGGCAAAAGGAGTTCGAAGCTGCGAAATCGAGGGATAGGGCGGGGATTTGCGCTGATCGCTGCGCTTGCATTTGCGTTGGCTGTTTCCGCGCAAACTCCCAAGTCTTCCAGGCCGGCCGGGGCGCGGGCGACATTCTCTCCCCGGAATTTGTCCGGGGTGTGGATGGAGCGCCGGAATGAGATTACGTTCAGCGCCCAGGAACCTCCGCTCCGGCCCTGGGCAAAGGCAAAATTCTTATCCGCCAAGCCCGGATACGGTCCCCGCGCGACGCCGGACTCGCAGGATCCCATCCTGAGCTGCCTGCCTCCGGGCGTGCCGCGAATCATGTTGATCCCGTTCCCCATGCAGATCGTGCAGATACCCGGCGAAGTCATCATGCTTTTTGAATACGACCACTACGCGCGCCATATCCGCATGGACGAGCGGCAGCATGCCAAGGGGCTGAGCCTCACCTGGATGGGGGACTCGATCGGGCGGTGGGAGGGCGACACGCTGGTGGTGGACACGGTGGATTTGAACGATAAAACGTGGCTGGACCAGGTGGGTCATCCGCACTCCGACGCGTTGCACGTGGTGGAGCGCATACGCCGCATCGATTATGACACCCTGCAGGACGACCTCACCATTGACGATCCACGGGCTTACTCGAGGCCCTGGACCGGCCGGCAAGTCTACCAGTTGAAGCCGTCCTGGCATCTGCTCGAATATATTTGTGAAGCCAACATGACGGGCGGCAGGTAGAAATTCCGTCGCCGGCCGGCAAAGGAATTCCAGTCGCAGGCAAGCCATAGAAAATCTGGAAAGATATGAAGTGGACGAAAAGGTCGGGCGTGGAATTGATCGCGATTTTCGTGATGGTTGCGGTTGTCTCGATTCTCGCCGTCTACCAGTACCGCTGGACGGGCGAAATCAGCCGCACCGAGCAGGCGCGGTTGAAGGCCTCGCTTGCCGCGAGCGTGCAGAATTTCGATCAGGAATTTTCATACGATTTTCAGCGGCTGTGCGAAGGCTTTACGATGGACGTCCCGACGCCGCCGTCAGAACTGGAATCGCAGGTCGCGCGCCGATATGCGAACTGGATCAGGAACAGCGCGCGCGCCGGTCTGGTCTACGGGGTGTCCATCTGGAAGACGGATTCCGCCGGCGCGCAGCACCTGGAAACATTCGATGCGCGCGACAACCGGTTTCACAGCGCTGCGTGGCCCGCCGGATTCGAATCCCTGCATGCTTACCTGACGCGGCAGCGGGAACAGATGCCGCCGTCGATCGATGACCGCGAAGCAGTCTATTACCCGTGGACCATTTACGAAAAAATGCCGGCGCTGGTTCGCCCGCTGTTCCAGGATTCGTCCGACGGCGCGGCTCCGCCCTCATCGGTCCGTCCGATCGGCTTCCTCATTGTCGAGCTGAGTAAACAGTTTCTGGAGCGGCAGTATCTTCCGGACCTGGCCGACCACCACTTCGGCGCCGCGGGCCAGAAAAGTTTCGTGGTATCGATCCGGAGCGCAAAGCCTCCGTACCAGACCCTCTATCAATCCGACCCGAAGGTTTCCGTCTCCGCATCTTCACCCGATGCCGCGGTAAATTTAATCGGTCTTGTCGCCGAGGAAGCCAGAAGGCGGGGCCATCCCATCTTGCAGGCGAGCGATCCCGATCAACAGTGGCAACTGGTCGTGCAGCACCCGGCGGGATCGCTGGATGAGGCCGTGACCGGGTTGAGACGGCGCAACTTGGCAATCAATTTTGGGCTGCTTGCGGTTCTCGCGGCGAGCATGGGTCTGATCTTTTCCGTGGCGCGGCGGTCCAAAGCCCTGGCAAGGCAGCAGATGGAATTTGTCGCCGGCGTATCCCACGAATTGTGCACGCCTTTGGCCGTGATTAATTCCGCGGCGGAAAATCTGGTGGATGGCGTGGTCGACGGCACTGAGCAGATGCAGGAATATGGGGGAATTATACGAGGCCAGGGCCGCCGCCTGGAGCGCATGGTGGATGAAGTTCTGCTGTTTACCGCCGGACGCTTTGGTCTTTCCGGTTACGAACTCGCGGTGGTCGAAGTGGCTCCCGTCGTGGCGCAAAGCCTGGCCACCGCCGAGCCCGCACTGCAGGAAGCGGGATTCAAGCTGGAAAAAGACATCCCCGACGATTTGCCGCCGATCGTGGCCGATTCCTCTGCCGTGATCACCTGCATCGAGAATCTGGTGAGCAACGCGATGAAATACGGGAATTCAAACCGGTGGATTGCGATCCGGGGCCAGAGGCGCGCGTCTTCCGGCGCGCGGAAGCCGGAAGTGCTGATCATCGTGGAAGACAAGGGGATCGGAATCTCCGCCGCCGACCTTCCCCACATTTTTGAACCGTTCTATCGCGTGCAAACCGTGCGCGACAACCAGATTCGCGGCGTGGGCCTGGGCCTGCACCTGGTAAAACGCATGATGGAGGACATGGGAGGCAGCGTGAGCGTGTCGAGCGAACTCGGGCGGGGCACGCAGGTGATACTGCATTTTGCCGTGCCCGATTCCGACGAGCACAATGGAGCGGGCGCGGGATAGCGCCTGATTTTGAGCGGGGGCGCGATGCGCGGTTGCTGCCAGACTTTCGCCTGTTACAATTCAGGAAATGAGGTGGCATGGCTGCCAGGATTCTGATCGTGGAAGACGAAGCGGGGTTGGTCACGACGTTGCGCGACCGCCTGCGCAAACAGGGCTACTCGGTTTCCGTGGCCAGGGACGGATTGTCCGGTCTGGAGACAGCCGCAAACGAGCCGTTTGATTTAATCATCCTGGACCTCATGATGCCCGGACTGAGCGGGCTTGCCGTGTGCGAGAAGCTGCGGCAGGGCGGGTCAAGCACGCCGATCCTCATGCTTACCGCGCGCCGCCAGACAAAAGATAAAGTGGCCGGGTTGAAAGCCGGTGGGGACGACTATCTGACCAAGCCGTTCCAGATGGCCGAACTGCTGGCGCGAATCGAGGCGCTGCTTCGCCGCCCTTCCACCGTGGCGCCAGCCGCTCCGGCCCGCTATCAATTCGGGACGGTGCGCATGGATATGAGGCGCACGGAGGTGACGCGGGACGGCAAGCCCGTGCCTGTGTCCGCCAAGGAGTTTCAACTGCTTCGCTATTTTGTGGAGCATCGCGACGCCACGCTTTCGCGCGATGAGTTGCTGCGTGAAGTGTGGGGCTACGGTGAACTTCCCTCGACGCGCACGGTTGATGTGCACGTGGCCTGGCTGCGTCAAAAACTCGAAAGTGATCCCAAGAATCCTCAATACATTGTCACCGTGATTGGTTTCGGCTACAAATTCGCGGGCTAATGCTCATTCGGTTGTTCTTGGAAAGGTTTTACTTCGATTTAACCTCTCTGCGTCTCCGTTTGCCTCATGATTGTTCATAGCAATACGCAATCCGGGCTCAGATGCAGGTCTT
This sequence comes from Candidatus Dormiibacterota bacterium, assembly GCA_035533775.1. Lineage (GTDB taxonomy): Bacteria > Acidobacteriota > Terriglobia > Acidiferrales > UBA7541 > Palsa-360. The sequence goes on from DATLTA010000091.1 coordinate 7,050, forward strand.
GTGTGCATGAGGAGGTCCGATGCGATTGATGAAAATGGCTGGAGCGATGGTTCTTTTTTTTGCAGTGCCGGCGATGGCCCAGGCCCCCACGTTTCACCCGGTGGGCACCGTCCATCAGATCATGCTTGGAATTGTTGTGCCGACTTCGGACGTCATCTTCAAGGTGCCGAACGAAGCCCCCAAGACCGACGCGGAATGGGCGACCGTGCAGAATAGCGCTTTGATGCTCGCCGAAAGCGGCAACCTGCTCCTGCTCCCTGGGCGCGCAATAGATACCGGAGAGTGGGCGAAGGATGCCATGGCGCTGGTGACGGCGGGATCGGCGGCCTACAAAGCGGCCAACGCAAAAGACGCCGACGCGGTTGCCGATGCCGGCAACAAAATTTATGACACTTGCGAGGGGTGCCACACGAAATATCTTCCTAAGCCGGCTCAGTAGGCGGCAGGAAATAAACAGGGACTCGCACTTTGCGGCGCGCGCCCGATCTTGCATTGGAGGGATGTTATGAAAGGCGGACTATTTTCCGCTCTGGCCGTTTTTGCCGGCCTGCTGACCTTCTCGTTGCCAGCGTTCGCGCATCATGGGCAGGCAAACTACGATCTAACAAAGATGGCCACGGTGAAAGGGACCGTGACTTCTTTCGAGTTTGAGAACCCTCACGTCCTCGTGCTTCTGGATGTGAAAACCGGCAACGGCAACGTCCAAAAATGGGTTGTGGAAGGCACCAGCCCGAACATGCTCGTCCGGGAGGGCTGGAACAAGAACACACTGAAACCCGGGGAGCAGATTACGGTTTCGGGACATCCGGCGCGCAACGGCTCCCACTCGATGCGCATGGAGAAGCTGGTACTGCCCAATGGGCGCGAGCTCACGTTTGAAGGGCCGGGGAATTAGCTCAAGTTCGAGGGAGGTAGGAGAAAGGCTATTTCACCATGAGTGACTGAGAGGTGCGAAAATATGCATGAAATTTACTTGATTTGTGCATGGATTGAGAAAACGTCGATCGGAACTGCGGTTCGGGATTCCACGTGGCTTTTTCCCATCATTGAGACGATCCACATCTGCGGCATCGTTGTTCTGGTGGGGGCCACATCGATTCTGGATTTACGCCTGATGGGGCTGACGCTCCGTGACATGCCTGTATCCAAGATCGCGCAGCGGTTTCTGCCCTGGGCCTGGGGCGGGTTCGCGCTTATGGCGCTTACAGGGGGACTCCTGTTTTCCTCAGAAGCCACGAAGATGTACGACAACATCGGATTTCAAATCAAGATGGCGCTGATTGTGGTGGCCGGATTGAACGCCTTTGTCTTCCACACGATTGCCTATCAAAGCGTCGGCAAGTGGGAGAACGATCGGGTCGCGCCGCTATCGGCGCGCGCCGCGGGATTGATTTCGCTCCTGCTGTGGTTCGGCATCGTGGCCGCCGGACGCTGGATTGCCTATGTGTAAAGCGGAATATTTTTGAAGCACGGCAGACACGCCGGGATCCGGCGGGGCCATTGTGAAGGATGGTTCGAGTGGATTTGTGTGAACCAGAAGCGGGTTCTTCGGGACAGTCATGACAATGAGGAAGGGGTGGGCGGAGTGAAGTGTATTGTGAAGGTGGCCGGGCGAATTTGTATGGTTGTATTGTTTCTGATGTCGGCGGCAAGCGTAAAGGCCGATACGGTGGGCAGTATTTCCGGCACGGTGAAGGATGCCACGGGAAGCGTGATCCCGGACGTCGCCGTGACCGTGCGCAACGTGGACACCTCCGTGCAGCAGACCACGAAAACGAATACGGACGGGGTTTATGCCTTCCCCTCGCTCGCTGTCGGAAAGTACGATATGGAAATTTCTCAAACCGGGTTTAAACCGTACAAGCGCACGGGATTGACGATCGACGTGAATACGAAACTCCAGGTGGACGTCACGCTAGAACTGGGCGTGCAGTCCGAGCAGATCACGGTGTCGGAATCCGCGGTGCATGTGGAGACGCAGAGTTCCCAGATGGGCGAAGTGGTGGAGAGCAAGCAAATCACCGCTGTCGCGCTGAACGGGAGAAGTTACACGGATTTGCTGGCCTTGCAGCCGGGGATCGTGCCCATGTCGACGCAGCTGCCCGATTCGATTGTCATGGCGGGCGTGCAGGTGGCCATCGCTCCCTCGGGTGGGCTGAACCCGGGCAACCAGTCCATCAGCGGACAGCGCTAGGACGCCAACGGCTTCGTGGTCAACGGCGGCGACGTCAAGGAGATGATGAACGGCGGAACATCGATTGTGCCGGATTTGGATTCGATTGCCGAGTTCCGCGTTTTGACCAACAATTTCGATGCGGAGTACGGGAATTACAGCGGCGGCATCGTGAACGTGGTTACCAAGTCCGGCACGAATCAGCTGCACGGCAGCGCTTTTGAATTTTTGAGGAATACGAACCTCGATGCCAAAAATTTCTTTTCTCCTGAACGGAACACGTTTCAGCAAAACCAGTTCGGCGGAACCATCGGCGGCCCGATCAAGAAGGACAAGCTGTTCTTCTTCGCCGACTATCAGGGGACGCGAAATGTCGAGGGCATTGATACCGGCCTGATTTCCGTCCCTTCCACTTTGGATCGCACGGGAAATATGGCCGATCAAGCCAGCGCGCTGACAGGCAGCGTTTCCGGACCGTATCTGGCCAGCCTGCTTTCGCAGAAGCTTGGTTATTCCGTAGCTTCCGGAGAGCCGTACTACACGGCGGGGTGCACGCAGAATAACTGTGTTTTTCCAGGCGCCGTGATTCCGCAAGCCGCCTGGTCGGCGCCCGCCCAAAATCTTCTCCAGTACATTCCCTCGCCCAATCTGGGGTCCACGACATTTTCAACCGGGTCGCAATCCAAAAAATTGCGGGACGATAAGACCAGCTTCCGCGCCGACTACGACGGCGGCCGATGGGGCATGATGTCCGCGTACTATTATTTCGACGACTACAGGCTGGACAACCCGTATCCCACCGGCCAGGGCGGCGCCAGCGTTCCCGGCTTCAACGCTCTTACCCTGGGGCGGTCGCAGCTGGTTAATCTGGGGGACACCAAGACAATCGGGTCCTCTTCGGTGAACGAATTTCATCTCAGCTACATGCGCAACGCAAATGATATTGGCCAGCCCGTGGGTGGTTTGGGCCCGTCACTGGCCTCGCAGGGGTTTGCCCCGGGATCGGCGGGCGGCATCGTGCCCCTGGCGCCATCCATCGTGGGCGTCGAAAATGTATTCTTTAATTCCTTTGTGATGGGAGTTCCCATCACGAACCTGAAGCAGTGGAACAATACCTATTCCGTGAGCGATAATTTTTCGAAAGTCATTGGAAGGCATACGTTCAAGACTGGCCTAGAATTCAGCCTCCAGCAGGTCAACGTGAATCCGAATCCTACTTTTAACGGGTCCTTCGCGTTTTTTGGCTCGGAAACCGGATCGGATTTCGCGGATTTTCTGATCGGCGTGGCCAGCAACTACAACCAGGCGGATTCCCAGAGCTATTATTTGCGCCACAAGTATGCGGGAGGCTTTGCGGAGGACAGCTGGCAGGTAAAATCCAACCTGACTCTGAACTTAGGTGTCCGCTGGGGGTTGATGCAATACTGGTCGGAGAAATACAATCAGATCCCGGCCATGGTGGTGGGCCAGCAATCCCAGGTTTTCACAACGGCGCCCCTGGGACTCGTCTACCCGACCGACATGGGCATTCCAAGCACGCTGGTGCCTCAGAGCAATCGTTTCTCTCCCCGCGTGGGCCTGGCCTATTCCCCCAGTAAATCGGGAGGGCTGCTCGGCAAAATCACGGGCGCCCCCGGCAGCATGAGCATTCGCGCCGGGTACGGAATCTATTATTCGGTGATTCAGGGAAATACAGCCGCCTTTGACCAGCCACAGCCGCCCTACGGCTTGAGCTATACCAGTCCGGGACCGCCCCTGTTTGCGACGCCGTTTATCAGCGCGTCGGACGGGACGACCCATGTCCAGCCATTCCCGTTGACCTTTCCTTCCTTGCACACTTCGGTGACGAATCCGAACTCGTCCATCAACTTTTCACCATTTATGCCGATTGCGGGCATGACCGGTCCGAACCCGAATAACACGTATCCCTACAATGAGAATTATTTCCTGTCAATCGAGCGGCAATTGAGCCCCAGCACGGTGCTGAGCCTCAGCTATGTCGGTTCCCAGGCGCACCATCTGCTTCTGGTTTATTCCGCCAACCCCGGCAACCCCGCGCTATGCCTCGCCCTGAGCCAGCCGAGCGCTGTAATGCCGGGAACGCCGACCTGCGGGCCCTTTGCGGAGGATGCCACGTACACCACGGCTGGCGGGCAAACGATCTATGGCACGCGCGGACCCTTGGGATCCGCATTCAGCAACAACGATTACGAGGGCAGCGTGGGGAATTCGAATTACAATTCGTTTCAGGCCAACTTTACGCATCGTGGAACGCAGCTGTTTTTTACCGTGGGCTACACCTACAGTAAATCAATTGACCAGGGATCCAGTCTGGCGGACGTTGTGAATCCCTTCAATTTCAGGGCCTCTCGCGCGCTTTCGTCATTTGACCTCAAGCACAATGTTGTCATCAGCTTCGATTATAAGCTTCCGTTCGAACGCCTCTTCCACCATGCCGGTGTGTTGACGCAGGGATGGTCGATCTCGGGGATTACGCGAATCAGTTCGGGCTTTCCGGTGACCCTTTCGACCAGCGGCGATAATTCCCTGATGGGCAGCATTCCCAACGGAGTCAATAATCATAGCCTGGATCTTCCGCAATATTCCCAGGGACCACTGAACATCAACCATAACCCTCAAAATGGGCAGCCGTATTTCAATACTTCGCTGTTTCAGGTGAATGCCCTGGGGACGCCCGGCAACTCTCCGCGCCGATTTTTCTATGGCCCCGGGATGTTCAATTCAGATCTGGCCCTGCTCAAGTCCTTCAAGCTATCTGAATCGAAGACACTGCAGTTTCGCCTGGAAACCTTCAATACGTTTAACCATACGCAATTCTTCGGACCGGCGGCGGTCAACGGTGACCGTTCCAGTAATCTGTTCGGGCAAGTCGTGAAGGCTTCGCCGCCGCGCTTGATGCAGGCCGCGCTGAAACTGACGTTTTAAATATTTGAAACAGCGGAAGCCTGTGCTACCCAGACCTTGCACCGCCGCTGGTAGCACTGGCTTCAGCCTGTGTGCCTTGGGTTGCGCGACCAGGTGGGGCGTGTTCGGCCAGGCAGGATGTTCGTGAACGTTTCGGGCTAGTCCGTGCCGGGGGGCATGGTTTCCGGCGCGTCCGCCGGTGCGGTTCCGACGCGCTCGATGATCACGTGCTGGATGTGCACGGGCGTGATGGGCGTGTCGCCGGCGTCCCTGGGCACTTGCGCAATGGTCTTGACCACGTCCGCATCTCCGCACTGTCCCCAGATGGTGTATTTCCCGTTGAAAGACGGGAAGGGCGCTGCGGTAATAAAAAAGTGCGTGTCATTGGTGTCGGGGCCGCTATTTGCCATGGCCAGCCGCCCGGGCCTGTCGAATTTGAGCGACGGCACGATTTCACTTATGTACGGAAATCCCGGGCCTTCCGGATGTCCCACGCCGGTGCCCAGCAGGTCGCCCCCTTGCACCAAAACGCCCGGGATCACGCGATCAAACGTAAGGCCGTCAAAGAATTTTTTGCGCTCGACCTTTTTCGTTTCCGGATGCACGTAGGAGATTTTACCGATCGCCAGGCCCACCATCGTGTGCACGGTGACGGGCGCTTCGGCTTCGTAGAGCTTGCAGGTGATTTTTCCCTTGTCGGTCACGAACGTCCAATAGAGTCCCGGCTTCGGCTTGGCGGCTGCATGCAGCAGCGGGGATGCGGGCAGCGCGGCCAGGAGCAGCGCGGCGGCAAATCCTGCGATTCGAATTCGGCGCAGCGGAATCATCGGCATTGGATTTTCGTGCGCTCCCCGTCAAAGCCAGGAATGCGTAGTTTCCTGAGAACCGCGCAGGACGATAGGGCACGCGCGGGATTGTGTCAAGCGGCGGCTCGGCGTTTTCTTCGATTCATTGGGGAATATCCGCTTCAAACATCTGAACTGCCTTGCAGCGACGCCATGTCGATCACGAAGCGGTACCGCACGTCGTTTTTCAGGACGCGCTCGTAAGCCTCGTTGACTTTCTGTATGGGAATCACTTCAATGTCGCAGGTGACGTTGTGCCGGGCGCAGAAATCCAGCATCTCCTGTGTCTCCCGAATACCGCCAATGGCCGAGCCCGCCAGACTGCGGCGGCCCAAGATCAGCGAAAAAGCTCCAATGGGAGTCGGTTTTTCAGGGATGCCGACCACGACCATGGCGCCATCCACATTCAGCAAATCCAGATACAGGTTCCAATCCATTTCCGCTGAAACGGTGCAAATGATGAGGTCGAAATGGCGTTTCAGGCTCGAGAAGGTTCCCGGGTCCGACGTCGCGTGAAAATGATCGGCTCCCAGGCGCCGGGCGTCCGCTTCCTTTTTCAGCGAATGGCTCAGCACCGTGACTTCGGCGCCCAGGGCATGCGCGAGTTTCACGCCCATGTGGCCCAGCCCGCCCAGTCCGATCACCGCCACTTTCTTGCCGGGCCCGGCGTGCCAGTGCTTCAGGGGCGAATACAGCGTAATCCCCGCGCAGAGCAGCGGGGCGCATGCATCCAGGGGAAGATGATCCGGCATGCGAAGAACGTAGTTTTCATCGACGACGATCTTTTCCGAATAGCCGCCAAACGTCGGCGTGCCGTCATGCTCCCGCCCGTTGTAAGTGAGGACCATCCCTTCGCTGCAGTATTGCTCCAGCCCTTCGCGGCATGGAGTGCAAACGCGGCAGGAATCGACGAAGCAGCCGACGCCCACTTTGTCTCCCACTTTATATTTGGTGACTTTCGATCCAACCGCCGTTACCACGCCGGCGATTTCGTGCCCCGGAACCATCGGAAAGGTGGACCGGTTCCATTCATCGCGGGCCTGATGAATATCGGAGTGGCAGATTCCGCAAAATTTGATGTCGATGGCCACGTCGTGCTCGCGCGGCTCGCGCCGCGCAAAGGAGTAGGGGGCGAGTGGAGCTTTCGCCTTTGTTGCCGCATAACCTTTTGTCTGAATCATGTTTTCTTTCCTTCGGCCAGGGAGTTTTTTTTGCCCCTCTAAATTAGTCCAGCGGCAGGCGTTCTGCAAATTTCCAGTTTCATGAGAAGTACAGGCAACGCTCATGTGCGCTTCCGGCGCCTGCCAGATCGAACATTCTGGCCGGAACGTTCGATCCTGTGCAGCGCAGGGCGCGGCCGGTTCGCAACGCTTCCATCTTGCGCGTGACTGGTTTCCGGGCCGGTGATATGTTTGTGCGCGGCCGATCCTCTCCCGAATCATCACCCGGAGGAGACCCGAGGAGCCTGCGAAGTGGATCTTGTGAATAGGAGCGAAAAATAATGCATCGAGAATTGTTTTTGCGGCAGGCAAGCCGGCGGGACATTTTGCACGCGGGGTTTTTTCTGGCCGGTGGCAGCGCGCTGGCCGGGTTGATGCCGCGAACTTTTCTGCACGCGGCGCAGGGTGCGGCGGCTCCCGCCGATGCGGTCGAGCAGATGAAAGCGCAGATGTCCGCCGTTCCCCTGCAGACTCTGCAGTTGCGCGACAACATCCACATGATGTTTGGCCCGGGAGGGAACATGGTGGTTCTCGACGGGCCGGACGGGAAGATTCTGGTCGACGCCAGCTTTGCCCGGGTGGCTCCCAAGATCAAGCAGATGATGGATGGATTCAGCAGCGCTCCCCTGAAACTTTTGATCGACACGCACTGGCATTTTGACCACACCGACGGCAACGCGGCCATGCACGAGATGGGCGCTATGATCCTCGCTCATGAAAACACGCGCAAGCGCCTTTCCACGCCGCAGGAGATCGGCTTCTTCGGCATGCATTTCCCTCCCTCTCCGCCCGAGGCCCTGCCCGTACAGACGTTCCCCGACACCTTCCGGCTTTATTTGAATAAAGAGGAAATGCGCCTGGCCCACGTGGCTCCCGCGCACACCGACTCGGACATTCAGGTGCATTACGTGACCAGCAACGTGCTGCACATGGGCGACACGTATTTCGCCGGTATGTACCCGTTTCTGGATGCCAGTACTGGCGGCAGAATCAACGGCATGATTGCGGCAGCGAATCGGGGAATCACACTGGCCGATGCGTCCACCAAAATTGTTCCCGGGCACGGACCGCTGGGCGACAAGGCATCCCTCACAAAGTATCGCGACATGCTCGTCACCGTTCGAGACCGCGTGAGGAAGCAGAAGTCCTCCGGAAAAACATTGCAAGAGGCAATCGCCGCCAAGCCGACGGCCAGTTTCGACGCCGCATTCGGCAACGGGCTGCTCAAGCCCGACCAATTTGTCACACTTGTTTACACGACATTGTGAACAGGGCTGGTGAATCCAAGAACTGCTTTCGCGGGAAGGATTCCAGCGTTGCAATCCGTGATCGCAAATCGGTCAGGATTTGCGAACCGTGTCCGCAGCGAAACGCCGGAAACCGGGTGTAGCGGGGAGAGATCATGAAGAAAGAAGGCGGCGCGATCCTGGTAATCGATGTGGGCGGAACGCACGTGAAGGTGCTGGCCACCGGCCGGAAGGAACCGGTCAAAATCAATTCGGGCAAGAAGATGACGGCGCAGCGAATGGTGAATGAAGTTCGCAAGGCCACGGCCGGCTGGAAATATTCGCGCGTCTCGATTGGTTATCCGGGTCCCGTTGTGCACGGCCATCCGCTCAGTGAACCTTATAATCTCGGCGGCGGGTGGGTGGGATTCGATTTCAAGAAGGCCTTCGGATGTCCCGTCAAGATCGTGAACGATGCGGCGATGCAGGCCTTGGGCGTCTATCACGGCGGGCGGATGCTCTTTCTCGGTCTGGGCACGGGTTTGGGGTCGGCGATGATTGTCGAGGGAGTTCTGGAACCGATGGAAGTGGCGCATCTGCCTTACAAAAAAGGCCGCACATACGAAGATTATCTTGGACTTCGAGGGTTGAAGCATTTGGGCAAGAAAAAATGGCGGCAGCACGTGGCCGACGTTGTCGAAAAGCTCAAGAACGCGCTCGAGGCGGACGATGTCGTGCTGGGCGGCGGCAACGCCAAGCTGCTGAAGACTCTGCCGCCGGGTAGCCGGCTGGGCGACAACGCCACCGCATTTGCCGGAGGCGTCCTCCTATGGGACGATCTCGCCGAACATCGCAAGGGGAAACAAGCGGAGTAATCGTTCCACGCAACAGGCGCGCGCGATTCGCGCGCCTCTCTTCCAAAAAATCCGTTAAATAAGTCAACGCAACAGAGTGGGAACTTCTGTCGACGCTTTGTGGCGGCGATGTCACGAAAAGTGTGAAATTCGGGCCGGGCGGATGCGTGTTTGCAAGCGAAACGAGCGTGGCGGGAATTTTACGGCGAATGAATTTGCTCACCGTAGGAAATATTCGAGCGGAGCTGGCGCTTTATGTCAACTGGGGCTGTCCTGCGTCGATGCGATATCCAGCGCCGCGTACGGTGCGAATGATCTTTTCAGACGAGTTCGAATCGATTTTTTTGCGGAGGTAATTGATGTAGACGTCCACGACGTTCGTCAGCACGTCGGAAGAAATTTTCCAGACGTTGTGAATGATCGCGGAACGTGTGACGTTGCTGCCCGCATTGAGCATCAAATATTCCAGCAGGGCGAATTCCTTGGGCGAAAGGTCGATGGGCCGCCCCTTGCGCAGCACGATGTGGCGCATACGATCCAACTCCAGATCCAGGGTGCGCAGAACGGGATCAAACGAAAAGCTGCCGCGGCGCAGTAACGCTCGCACGCGCGCCAGCAGTTCGGACAATACGAATGGTTTAGTTAAATAGTCATCGGCACCGGAATTCAAGGCGTCGACGCGGTCTTTCACGCGCGCGCTGCTCGCGAGAACCAGGATAAGCAGGCGAGGCCTTTTAGCGCGGATCTGCCGCAAGGTTTCCAGTCCATGGACGCCGGGCAAATTCAAATCCAGTATCAACAAGACGCACGGATCCGTTTCGATCATCGCCGGAATCCCTTGGCCATGGAGCGCGCTCCGCACGCTGTAATGTTCGGCCGTGAGAGTTCTGAAAAGAACTTTCGCGACGGAGACGTCATCTTCGGCAATCAGTATCTGCATGAGTAAACCAAAAAATGAGGGGACTGCGTTGGAAGGGAACTCTAGTGTTACAGCCAGAGAATACGCCGTCAAGAGAGTACATGCCGAAGGGCGGACTGGCGTGCCACATTGAAACACCGGGTGTTTTTGATTACGCACTGCAATTCGGTTTATGCGATAAATTTCCTAAAGCATAGCCGCGGCAGTGCCGATTCAGGAGATCTCCTCCTGTTTTGAACCTTGCCTTCTGTTTTGAATCTTACGATTTATGTACTTTCCTCTAACCCACGCATTTGCATCGCTGAATCTACTCTCTGTTTGGACCCGGAAACGCTAGGTGGATGATGCCGATCCATGATGCGGAGGATTCCGGTCTCCAAACATGGCAATCAGTAGTTTGTATTTCGAGAGCGCTGCAACCCGGTGGAAAAGCGTCCGGGAGTCTGATGAGGTGGTTCAATGAGCGAGCAAGTATCGAACACATTGGTTTCACGCAGTGTCAATGATGCGGAAGCACGCGAAGAGCTTCTGCTCAGCAATATGCCGCAGGTGAAATATATCGCACGCAGGATTCATGATCGCTTGCCGTCGCAAGTGCCGCTGGAGGACATGATCCATGCGGGGGTGGTCGGATTGATCGATGCGGCTAAAAAATTTGATGCCGGCAAAAATGTGCAGTTCAAATCCTATGCAAAGTTTCGCATCCGCGGAGCCATCCTGGACAGCCTGCGCGCATTGGATTGGAGTCCCCGGCGCCTGCGCCGGCAGGCGCGCCGCATTGAGGAAGCGCGCTGCGAGTTGAAGCTTCGCCTGGGCTGCGTGGCCTCCGAACCGCAGTTGGCCGCGGAACTCGAAATGGAACTCGAAGAGTTTCAACGATTGCTGGGGGAGCTGCGCGGGCTTGAGTTGGGAAGCTTGCAGGGCGAGTTCACTGACCCGCAGGCCGGGGAAGCGATCGTGAGTTGCCTCCTGGTGAGAGAGGACAAGAACCCATTTTTATTGTGCCTGGATAGTGAAATAAACTCGCTGGTGGCAATCGCGCTGCAAGGCCTCGACGTGAAGGAACGGCGAGTGGTAACGCTGTATTACCTGAAAGATTTAAGCATGAAGGAAGTGGGCGCGGCGCTGGGTGTGGGCGAATCGCGCATTTCGCAGATTCACTCGTCCGCATTGATTCATTTGCGTTCCCGTCTGACTATGATTTTACACTCACGAAAGCAGACGCCAGAGAAACTGCCTGTCCGGAATTTGTCCAGGTATGCGTTACATTGTTGAACGATTCTTGCGACAAGCGAAACGGGGCATGGCGTAAAACCACACCTGAGCAGATAAAACGCCTCGAATCGCACGCGTCGAGATGTGCCCGGCAAGCACCTGTCTACCGGGAACCTCTTCACTGGTCTGGTTAATTGGTCTGGTGGCGCAGGTAGGGCCAACCGGGGAGATTATCGTGTTGCCGATTCACCATCTCCGTTTGCAACTTGTGGGCGAGGATTTCGTAACGAACCCTTTCGATCGTTGATTGCACCGCCCGCAGATTTTTGACGTACTCGCCAATCTCAACTCTCAGGCCGGCATCCAGGGTTTCGCCGCGAGACGCGTCCCCAACCTCGGGAGCATTACCGGCAAGCCGCGAGGACAGCGCGATTACATCCGCCTCGCGGACCGTACCGGATTTATCGGCCAGAACTTCCGCCTGCCGCAAAAAATCGCGCAGTTCTTCGTTTGCGGTATGGCATCGTTCATTGCTTTGAATTTTCATCATGCGCTCGATTGCAGCGGTCCGTGCCGTTCATCCGGTTGGAATGCTGACGATTCCCGTGCTGGATTTGCGGTTTGCATCGAAAATTATGGCCCGGGCGACTTTACAGAAATCGCAACTTCGAAACTCCTGTGCGCCCTAACGGATTTCGAAAGGTTATTTTCTTTTGCCATTTGTACCTATCGGCATATGGGGCTGAATCTTTAACCCTTCCGGATGGGACGCCGTGCGGCTGCACGGGCGTGCGCGAAACCCCTGAGCTTGTCCGGCTTTTCTGATCCGCCAGGCATGAGCACAGGATGCCCGGAGGCGCCAGGCACGCCATTTGCACATCCCTTTATAGTCATGGTTGACTTCCTGCCGGGCAACTCTTGTAATGGATGGCGCGAGACTATGAATTTTCACTGCAGAAACCGCGCGTGAGCGATCCCGCGACACCCGCCGCCAGCCGCTTCGCCTCGAAGCGCTCCTCGTTTCTTGTCGCCTCCGGTATTTTTCTGAGCCGCATCGCGGGACTCATCCGCGACCGCATATTCGCGCACTACTTCGGAAATTCCGACGCCGCGGACGCCTTCAAGGCGGCCTTCCGGATTCCCAACGCGCTACAGAATCTTTTTGGCGAAGGGGTTCTTTCCGCTTCCTTCATTCCCGTGTACGCGTCATTGCTGGCGCGCGACGAGGAAGACGACGCCCGCCGCACCGCCGGAGCCGTCGCGGCCCTGCTGGCGCTCAGCACGTCCATACTGGTCTTGATCGGTGTTCTGGCGACCCCCTACCTGATCGACGCCATCGCGCCGGGGTTTTCAGGAGCCAAGCGCGAACTGACGATCCGCATCGTGCGGATCCTGTTTCCCGGCGCCGGGTTGTTCGTTTTTTCCGCATGGTGCCTGGGGATCCTCAACAGCCACCGGCGATTTTTTCTTTCTTACACGGCGCCGGTGGTCTGGAACGCCGCCATGATCGCCACGCTTTTGGGTTTTGGAGCGCGCTACACGCAATTTTCCCTGGCCATCGCACTGTCGTGGGGATCGGTGGTTGGCGCGGCGCTGATGGTGGTGATCCAGCTGCCAGTCGTGCTGCGACTGCTCCACGGGCTGCATCTTTCGTTCGCCTTCCACCTGGAAAGCGTGCGGACCGTGGTGCGCAATTTTTTTCCCGTATTCTTCAGCCGGGGAGTGGTGCAGATCAGCGCCTACGTGGACGCGCTGCTGGCCAGCCTGCTGCCGACCGGAGCGGTGGCGGCCCTGGCCTATGCCCAGACGCTGTACAACCTGCCGTTCAGTCTGTTCGGGATGTCGGTGTCGGCGGCGGAGTTGCCGGCCATGTCGGGAGCGGTTGGCGCGGAATTCGATGTGGCCGAGGCCTTGCGCGCGCGCCTGAACACGGGCCTGCGGCAGATTGCGTTTTTCGTGATTCCCTCGTTCGCCGCGTTTTTAATTCTGGGCGACGTGATCGTGGCCGCGATTTATCAATCGGGACGGTTCACCCATGCGGACGTAATATACGTCTGGGGAATTCTGGTGGGATCGACATTGGGACTGCTGGTATCCACGCTCGGGCGACTTTATTCATCAACCTATTACGCGTTGCATGACACGCGCACGCCTCTGCGCTATGCGGTGGTGCGCGTGATTTTGACTTCCGTATTCGGTTATCTCGCGGCGATCCCTCTGCCGCATCTGTTGGGAATCGAACAGCGCTGGGGCGTCGCGGGACTCACCGTTTCGGCGGCGATTTCTTCCTGGGTGGAGTATACACTCCTGCGCCGCACGTTAAATCGGCGCATTGGCGTGACAGGCCTTTCGACCACCTTCCTGCTCAAGACCGGGGGCTCCGCACTGCTCGCCGCGGGCATTGGCCGCGCGCTGCTTCTTGCCGTCGGTCAGCGCAACCCGATCCTGGTGGCGATCCTGGTTCTCGGCCCGTTTGGCCTCGCCTATTTCGGGGGAGCCGCCGCTCTCGGCGTGCCCGAAGTCCGAGGCATCATGCGGATGATTTCCCGGATGCGCTCCCGGACCTCTTAATCGTTAAGCGAACCCCAGGATCATTTCGCAGCTTTTGCCGGATGCGTTCCGGCATCGAACGGTTTTCGCGCCGGAGACTCCGGCGGGGCGGCGCGCAGATATTGCACCGGCCAGCTCATGGGCTGTTTCAATTCGCGCGCGGCACGCAGCGGCCAGTAGGGATCGCGCAAAAATTCGCGCGCCATGAAAACCAGGTCCGCCTGATTTCTGGCGAGGATTTCCGCGACTTGCTCCTTGGTTTCGATCAATCCAACCGCTCCGGTCATGATTCCCGCATCGCGGCGAATGCGCTCGGCAAAGGGAACCTGGAATCCGGGGCCGGCAACGATTTTCTGGTCATGGGCAAGCCCGGCCGAGGAGCAGTCCACCAGATCGACGCCCAGCGGGGCAAGCTGCCTGGCCAGTTCCACGGACTGATCCAGGTCCCAGCCGCCCTCTTTCCAATCCGTAGCCGAAATGCGAATGAAAAGCGGCAGATTTTCCGGCCACACGTTGCGCACCGCGGTGACGATTTCGCGCGCGATTCGCGTCCTGTTATCGAATGAGCCGCCATATTCGTCTTCGCGGAAATTGCTGAGCGGAGAGAAGAATTCGTGCATCAGGTATCCGTGCGCACCGTGAAGCTCGATGACGCGATATCCGGCATGGAAGGCGCGGCGCGCCGCCGCCACAAACGCGCCGGTGATTTCGTGAATGCCTTCCTTCGACAATGCCTGCGGCATGGGATAGGAGTCGGAATAGGCGCGCGCGCTCGGCGCCACCGGCTCCCAACCACCAGCGGCGGGGGAAACCAAGCCTGAGCCCTCCCAGGGCCTGTGCGTGCTGCCTTTGCGGCCCGCGTGAGCCAGCTGCATGCCGGGCACGGCGCCCTGGCTGGCCATGAAACGGGCGATGCGAGCCAGATAGTCGATGTGCTCATCCTTCCAGATGCCCAGGTCTTCCGGGCTGATGCGGCCCTCGGGCGTAACGGCGGTGGCTTCGGTGAAGACCAGGCCGGCCCCGCCCACGGCGCGGCCGCCCAGGTGCACCAGGTGCCAGTCGTTGGCGAAGCCATTGTCGCTGGAATACTGGCACATGGGCGAAACAACAATTCGATTTTTGAGTGTGATGCCGCGAATGGGCAAAGAATCAAATAGGGTAGCCATATTTTCCTTTTGAGATTTCCGGCATCGCGCTGCGTGCCGTGGTCTCTGTTAGTTTACAACCCGGCTGCAAATGAATTCTACGGGTACGCGCGCTGTCTTTTTTTGCTGCACTAGCGGCCCCGGCCGGCTTGGGCAACGCGCCAATTGTTCCAGCGCATTGGATGCTGCGCGGTACGGGCCGGGTGCAGCGAAGTATTCTACAGTTTGCAGGCGATCCGCGCTCATGTTTCCTGTGCCGCGCGGTCCTGCAATTCGATCGTGCTTCTTGAAGGCCGGGAAGTCGTGCGCAGGGCGCAAAGATTGCTTCACAGGTTGCGGAAAAATCGATTTGTACGCCTTCAGGGGTTAAAACCCCTGAAAAAACGCAGGTGTTATGTCGTGCCTGAAGGCACGACCTACAAATATTTCCACTTGTTCCGCAGTCGGTTAAGCGCGCGGAATAAAAATACATTTAAGTCCGCTTGCTCCGGCATGGATGCATCCTTACAATAAAAAATGCGTATGTTGATTTCTTTGCTGCCGCAACGGCACCGCCTGACCCGCCTGGCGGGGATTGCGCTTCTGGGGCTGCTGTGCGCGTCCGGCGCGCATGCCCAGGAACGCGCCGATTGCCGCGCGATCCGCAGCAGGATCCTGCATACCTCGGTGCGGTACTGCGTCTTCCTGCCGGCCAGTTATTTCACTCCGGCCGCGAAAACTCGGCGGTATCCAATCCTGTACCTGCTGCACGGGCTGGGAGGCAACGCGCAGTCCGCCGCGGTGGACGGCGAGTGGAACACGTTGCAGGATTTGCGGCGCGAACACAAAATCGGCGATTTCCTGGTGGTTGCCCCGGACGGCTGGGACACCTTCTTTATCAATTCGCAAGACGGCAAAACCCTCTACGGCAATTTCTTTTTTCGAGAGTTTATGCCGTTCATCGAGCGCGTTTATCGTGTCCGCAAGGACCGGGCGTCGCGCGGCATCACAGGCTTTTCCATGGGCGGGTACGGGGCGCTGCGGATTGCGTTCGGGCACCCGGAATTATTCGGCGCGGTCAGCGCGCATAGCGCCGCGCTGATGCGCGAGCCTCCGCTGGGGGTCAACGTCGGGGCGTCGTCGGGCAATGTGCTGGCGCGGATGTTCACCTCGGTGTTCGGCGATCCCATCGACCGGAAATTCTGGAACCGGAACAGCCCATTCGTGCTGGCGCGGGAACATGCCGCCGCGCTTCGCACCATGAAGATTTACTTCGATTGCGGCACCGAAGATTCCTTCGGCTTTTACCGTGGTGCAACCGAACTGCACCAGACGCTCGATTCCCTGAAAATTCCGCACGAATTCCATCTATACCCGGGCGGGCACAACGTGTCCTACCTGCTGGCCCATCGCGAAACCTCGTTTGAATTTCACTGGCGCGAGTTTCAATCGGCGCATTAAGGTTCACCGTTGTGGTCACGATTGGTGTGCGGGTGCCTGACAATTCGGGTATGTCAGAAACGCGTGGCTTGGATTAAAGTAGTCTTTTGCATGGAATGGAAATTGGCGTATGGTTCGCCTGCCGCTAAGGAGCTGAGGATGAGCGTGACCGACACGAGTGCTTCTGTTCACAATGCCGCCAGCCCGATGGAGATGGCCTGCATCAACACGATCCGCACGCTTTCCATCGATGCCGTGCAGGCTGCGAACTCCGGGCATCCCGGCACGCCGATGGCGATGGCGCCTCTGGCCTACTGCCTGTGGCAGGAGTTTCTGCGCTACGATCCGAAAGATCCGCTGTGGCCCAACCGCGACCGCTTCGTTCTCTCCGCCGGACACGCCTCCATGCTGCTCTATTCGGTGCTGCACCTGTGCGGTGTCCGGGAAGCTGGAAAGAATCTCGAAATTCTCGACGGGCCGGCAGTCCGGCTGGAAGACATCAAGAATTTCCGGCAGCTGGGCAGCCGTTGCGCCGGTCATCCGGAATCGCATTTGACCACGGGCGTTGAAACCACCACGGGCCCGCTGGGCCAGGGCTTCGCCACCAGCGTGGGCATGGCGCTTACGGGGCGATGGCTGGCTTCGCGCTACAACCAGCCCGGCTTTGAAGATATTTACAATTTCAATGTTTACGCGCTGGGCGGCGATGGCTGCATGATGGAGGGAATTTCCAGCGAAGCCGCATCTCTTGCCGGGCACCTGAAGCTTTCCAATCTGTGCTGGATCTACGACAGCAACCGCATCACCATCGAGGGCGGCACTCCGCTGGCTTTCTCCGAAGATGTGGGCGCGCGATTCGCCGCCTACGGGTGGAACGTCACGCACGTCACCGACGCGAACGATCTGAACCTGATTCGCGCGGGCTTCCGCACGTTCCTGCAGACCGCTGACCGCCCCACGCTCATCATCGTGAACAGCCACATCGGCTGGGGTTCGCCGCACAAGCAGGACACCCACGCCGCGCACGGCGAAGCGCTGGGCGTCGAGGAGGTCAAACTGACCAAGCGCGCCTACGGCTGGCCCGAGGACGCGAAATTCCTGATTCCCGACGGCGTGTACGAGCATTTTCAGGGCGGCATCGGCGTGCGAGGAAAACAGCTGCGCGATTCATGGGCCGCGAAATTTGATTCCTACCGCGCGAGGTTTGCGGATTTCGCCGATGAAATTCTCCGCATGGTGCGCCGCCAGCTTCCCGCGGGGTGGGACAAGGATTTGCCCGCGTTTCCCGCCGACGCCAAGGGACTGGCCACGCGCGATGCTTCCGGCAAAGTCGAAAACGCCATCGCAAAAAATGTTCCCTGGCTGATGGGCGGTGCGGCGGACCTTGCGCCCTCGACCAAGACCCTGCTCACATTCGAAGACGCGACAGGATTCCAGGCGGGAAAATATTCCGGTCGGAACCTGCATTTCGGCATTCGCGAGCACGCCATGTCTGCCATCCTCAATGGGATGAGCTTGACCAAAGTGCGCCCGTACGGCGCGACGTTTTTCGTTTTCACCGATTACATGCGCGGCGGCATGCGGCTGAGCGCGTTGATGCAGATCCCGGTGATTTACGTCCTGACGCACGATTCGCTCGGCGTGGGCGAAGACGGCCCCACGCACCAGCCCATCGAGCATTTGGCGATCGCGCGCGCCACGCCCGGCATGATCACTTTGCGCCCGGCCGACGCCAACGAAGTGGTTGAAGCGTGGAAAGTGGTCATGCCGCTGCAGCACGAGCCGGCGTTGCTGGTGCTCACGCGGCAGGGGCTGCCCACGCTGGACCGCACACGGTACGCGCCGGCCTCGGGCTTGGCGCGCGGCGCCTACGTGTTGGCCCAGAATCCGGGAAGAAATCCCGACGTGCTGCTTTTGGCCACAGGAAGCGAAGTCGCTCTGTGCGTGGAAGCGTTCGAGCAGCTTTCGAAAGAAGGGATTCAGGCGCGCGTCGTCAGCATGCCGTCATGGGAACTGTTCGAAAAGCAGGACCAGGCGTATCGGGATTCCGTCCTGCCGCCGGGGGTGAGGGCGCGCGTTTCGGTGGAGATGGCCGCCACGTTCGGGTGGTCGCGCTACGTCGGAACGTCGGGCTGCAGCATCGGGATGCACAGTTTTGGGGCTTCCGCGCCGCTCAAGGCGCTTCTGAAGCACTTTGGATTCACCGTCGAACACATCGTAGCGGCGGCGAAGGAGCAGATCGAAGAGGCCAAAGGCTAGGCTCGTTACCCGGGCATTCGGACCATTTCCGGGTTTGTGGGCCAAGGTTTCCGCCCTGGCATAAATGACTGGACACACTGGGGCTTCCGCCCCTGACCATGTTCCGAAAGGGAGAGACGCAATGGATGCGCCCGAGCTTTGGAAGCGGTACCGGCAATATTTCTGCCAAGTGGCTTCGCTCGACCTCACGCTGGACATCAGCCGCATGCACTTCGACGAGAATTTCCTCACCTCCATGGAACCGGCTGTGCAGCAGGCGTTTATCGACATGGATGCGCTCGAAACGGGCGCCATCGCGAATCCCGACGAACACCGCATGGTGGGCCACTACTGGTTGCGCACGCCGCTGCTGGCGCCCACCAAGGACATCGCGCGAGAAATTACCGGCACCATTGCAAATATCAAAAGATTTGCCGCCGACGTGCACGCGGGGAAAATACGTCCGCCCAAGGCGGCTCAATTTAAGCAGGTGCTCGCCATCGGCATAGGGGGTTCGGCGCTGGGGCCCATGTTCGTGGGCGACGCGCTGGGTGATTCCGCGTCGGATCGGATGCGCATCCACTTTATCGACAATACCGATCCGGACGGCATCGCGCGGACGCTGGAAACGCTGGGCGGGCTGCTTCCAGAGACGCTCTGCATCGTGACCAGCAAGAGCGGCGGCACGCCGGACACGCGCAACGGCATGGTCGTCGTCGCAGATGCCTATCGCGCGGCAAACCTCAACTTTGCGCGCCACGCCGTGGCCGTTACCATGCCCGGCTCACAATTGGACAAGCTGGCCTCCTCGCAATCGTGGCTCGCGCGCTTTCCCATGTTCGATTGGATCGGTGGCCGCACCAGCGAACTTTCCGCCGTCGGCCTGCTTCCCGCAGCCCTGCAGGGAATCGATATTGACGCGATGCTCGCCGGAGCCTCCGCGTGCGACGCGGCGACGCGGGTGCATGACACGCGCCGTAACCCCGCCGCGCTGATGGCGCTGATGTGGTATGCCGCCACCGATGGAAAAGGGAAGAAGGACCTTGTCGTTCTGCCGTACAAGGACCGCCTGCTCCTGTTCAGCCGCTACCTGCAGCAACTCGTGATGGAATCGCTGGGGAAGCAGCTCGATCTGAGCGGCAAGCGCGTGGAGCAGGGAATCGCGGTATACGGCAACAAGGGATCCACCGACCAGCATGCGTTCGTGCAGCAATTGCGTGACGGCGTGAACAATTTCTTCGTTACGTTCGTTCGCGTCCTCGAGTCCGGAGGCTCGCACATGGAAGTGGAGCTTGGCGTGACGGCCGGCGATTACCTGCACGGATTTCTGCTGGGCACGCGCGAGGCGCTTTATAGCAATGACCGCCAATCCATGACGATCACCATCCGCATGGTGGATGCGCGCACGGTCGGCGCCCTGATTGCCCTGTTCGAGCGCGCCGTAGGCATTTACGCGTCGCTGATTCACATCAATGCGTACAACCAGCCGGGCGTCGAGTCGGGAAAGAAAGCCGCCGCCGCCGTGCTGAGTCTGCAGGCCAGGGCGCACGCAGCGCTGTCAAGCACGCCGCAAACCGCCGTTCAGATCGCCGCCGTCAGCGCTGCGCAATCCGCCGAGAGCATCTACCTCATCCTCGAGCATCTCGCCTCCAACGGCCGCGCGCAGATGACGCGCGCCGCCGATCCTGGCGAGGCGACGTTCACGGGCGTCTAACACAGGAGCAGGACAGGCTGAAGCCTGTACTACTGGTTACGACGTCGGCTGCGAGACCGTACGCGTGTTGTTGTGCTGCTCCTGGTGTCCCAGGTCAAACGCCTCGTGCAGGGCTTTTACGGCTTTTTCCATCCCGCTGGATTCCACTAGAAACGAAATGTTGTATTCCGAAGAGCCCTGGGCAATCGCGATGATGTTGATCGCTTCCTGGCCCAGGATGCTGAAGACGCGGCCGGCAATGCCGGGCGTGCCGCACATGTTTTCACCGACGGCCGCGACGATGGCCACGTTGCGGTTTACCTTGATGTGTTCCAGGTCGTGCTGGTGCACGTCCACGTACAGGGCGTCGCGCAGCGCCTTTTCGGTGCGCGCCGCATCGCCGGCCTGCACGACAAAGCAGATGCTGTCCTGCGAGGACGACTGGGAAATCATGACGATGTTGGCGCGCACCGACGCCGTCGCGCCGAAAATGCGCGCGGCGATGTCCGGCACGCCGATGATGCCGGGGCCGGCCACGGCAATCATGGCGACATCGCGCGTCGCGGTGACGGCCTTCACGCCTTGCGGCGCGGGACTCACGCTGTGCGTGATTTTCGTGCCGGGCTGTTGCGGCTGGAAGCTGTTGCGAATCCAGACGGGGATGCCGCTTTCGATCACCGGGCGCAGCGTCATCGGATGCAGCACTTTGGCACCGAAAAATGCGAGTTCCCCCGCCTCGATGTAGGAAACCTCGTCGAGAGTGATGGCGTCGGGAACCATGCGCGGGTCCGCCGTCAGCACGCCGTTCACGTCGGTCCAGATGACGACATCTCCGGCGTCCAGCGCCGATCCTAAAATCGTTGCGGAGAAATCCGATCCGCCGCGGCCCAGCGTCGTGGGCACGCCCTTGGCTGTCGCGGCGATATAACCGGTAACGACGGGTATCCCGCCCGCTTCCAGCAGGGGCAGCAGTGCGGCCTGTGTTCTAGTTCGCGTCGGCACGGTCAGCGGCCTTGCGCCGCCGTGAACGTCGTCGGTCACGATCAAATCGGTTGCGTCGAACGCCACGCCGCGGCACCCCATCTCGCGGAGCACGGCGGCGGTGATCCGCGCGTTGAGCCGCTCTCCGGTTCCGGCAATCACGTCCAGGGCGCGAGGGGATAGCTCGCCCAGCAGGGCGCAGCCGCGGCAGTAGTTCGCCGCGGTTTCGATCAACGCGTCGATTTCGGCGAGCAGTTCGCGGCGCCTTTCGATGTCGGTGATCAGATCTCCGATGACTTCATGATGTTTGGTTTGCAGCGCCGTGGCCAGCGCGCTCGCCGTGGCTTCATCTCCGGCCGTCGCCTTTCCGGCCGCCGCAATCAATGTGTTAGTGACTCCGGACATGGCCGAAACCACCACCACGACGGCGTGATCTTTTGACGCTTCCGCCGCGATGGCCGCCGCGCTGCGAATGCGCTCGGCGTTGCCGACCGACGTGCCGCCGAATTTCATGACCTGGATCGGGAGGCTCATCGGACCCTCGTTTCGGCGGCGACCCCGTTTTCTCGCCTGGAAGTTTTAGCGAGCAGGCCTCGGGCCTGCAGCAATTCGGCATTCAGGATGGCCGCGCCCGCGGCTCCGCGAATCGTGTTGTGGCCCAGAACCACGAAGCGGTAATCGAGCACGCTGTCCGGAAACAGGCGGCCGACGGTAACGCTCATGCCGCCTCCGGCGTCGCGATCCATGCGCGGCTGCGGCCTGTCTTTTTCATTGCGCACCAGCACGGGATGCTCGGGAGCAGTGTGCAATTTCAGTTCCTGCGGCACCGATCGATACGATGCCAGGGCTTGGCGAACTTCCTCAATCGAGGCGCGCTTGGCAAGCTTCACGCGCAGCGCCACCAGATGGCCGTCGGCAACATTCACGCGATGGCACTGCGCGCTCACCGCAAACGGGGCGTTCTCGAAGGAGTTGTTCGCGAGGTGTCCGAGAATTTTCCGCGTCTCGCGCTCCATCTTCGGCTCTTCGCCGTCGATGAAGGGCAGCACGTTGTCGACCACGTCCAGCGACGGCACGCCGGGATAGCCCGCGCCCGAAATGGCCTGCATCGTCGTGGCGATCACGGACTCGATGCCGAACGCCGCGTGCAGCGGGGCCAGCGGCAGCGCCATGATAATCGTCGAGCAGTTCGGATTCGTGACGATGTAGCCGCTGGTAAAGCCGCGATCCCGTTTCTGTCGCCCGATCACGTCCAGATGCTCCGCGTTGATTTCAGGAATCAGCAGGGGAACATCCTCATCCATGCGGAAAGACGAGGCATTGCTGATCACCGGATAGCCGGCGCGCGCGAAGGCCTCTTCGGAGGCGCGCGCGACGTCGGAGGGCAAACTCGACAGCACCACGTCGCAATCCAGCGGCGGCAGCGGCGGCTGCACGATCATCGCTTTCACGAAGTTCGGCATGTCGCCCACCAGCCGCCACGTACAGGCTTCCGCGTACGACTTTCCCTGCGAACGGTCCGACGCGGCCAGAGCCGTAATCTCAAAACCCGGATGATTCTCCAGCAATTGAACGAACCGTTGGCCGACCATTCCGGTCGCGCCCAGTATTCCTACCCGCACTCGATTATTCGACACCGCTCCCCCCAGAGGAATCACGAAATGGATGCTGCAGAACAAGATCCATCAGCTCGGCGCTGACGTTGTCTAAAACTTCGCCTTCCACGCCTTCTTTCTTATCTGCATCGTTCGCCACGGCGCCCACGACCGTGCCCACGACCAGCAGCGACGGCGACTCGGTCCGGGGACACTGCGCCAGGCGGCCGACCGTCGAGCGAAAGATGGTTTCGCGCGTCGTGGTGGCTTGCGAAATGACGGCGCACGGGATGTCCGCGCCAATGCCTGCGGCCTGCAATTCCAGGGAAAGGTCGGCGTATCGATGGCCCGGCATGAAAATCACGTAGGTGGTGTCGGCGGCGACATCGCGCTCGCTGGTCAGTCCGGTTCCGCCCTGGCGATGCGCCGTGACGAAGACGACGCGCGCCGCGTGACGCCGGTCGGTGAGAGAAATTTGAGACGAAGCCGCCGCGCCCAGCGCGGACGTGACTCCCGGTATCACCTCAAATTCGATCCCGGCCCGCCGCAGGGCTTCCATTTCTTCTCCGCCGCGCCCAAACAGCATCGGATCGCCGCTCTTGAGCCGCGCGACCACTTTTCCCGCGCGCGAAAGATTCACCATCAGCGCGCTGATCTCCGCCTGGGAAATCCCCTTCGCCCCACATCGTTTTCCGACGCTGACGACCTGTGTGGTGGCCGGCAGGCTGCGGAGAATTTCTTCCGCCACCAGGTCGTCGTGCAGCACGACGTCCGAGGATTGCAGCACGCGCCACGCCTTACGCGTCAGCAATTCTGGATCGCCCGGCCCGGCTCCCACAAGATAGACTTTTTCCGGCATTTCGATTGCGTCGCTCCTGTACCAATTTTCAATTCGTGCAGCCAACAAGGTCGTCATTCCAGGCGAAGCGAGGAATGACGACAAAAACTACTGACCTTTCGGGTCCAGGCTCGCGTACTGGTGCAGCAGGCGCTTGCGCTGCTCCGGCGGCATTGGAATGCTCTGCAATTCATCGCGGGTGCGGCCCAGCTGCGCCACCCACTCTTCCCATTCGGGCCCGAACTGCTGTTCCAGTTCTTTGCGCAGGCGCTGCGCGAGCGCTGGGCTTAATCCGCCCGTGGAAATGGCGATCTGCAACTCTCCCCGCCGCACCACGGCAGGGAAGTAGAAGTCGCAGCGCTGCGGTTCGTCCACGGCGTTGCAGAGGACGCCGCGGCTTTGCGCCTCGGCATAAATGTCGTCATGCAGAGCGGGCGATCCTGTCGCGGCGATCACCAGAAACACGCCCGCCAGATCGGCCGGAGCGTACTCGCGCGCCTCCCACTCGATGCGGCCTGCGCGCGCCCATTCGCGCACACGGGAAGTGGCCTGCGGCGCGACCACGTGCACCACGGCCCCGGCCGCCAGCAGGCTTTCAATCTTCGCTTCGCCCACGCTTCCGGCGCCGGCCACCAGGCAGCGGCGCCCCTCCAGCTTTACGAACATGGGAAATAAACTCATACCTTCACTCGATTCCTTACTCGGGCGCGTGCAGCCCGCATTCTTTCTTCGCAAATCCCGACCAGCGCCCTGCGCGCGGATCTTCCCCCGGCTGCACTTGCCGCGTGCAGTACGTGCAGCCGATACTCGGATAATTTTGCTCATGCAGCGGGTTGTAGGGCACTTCATGATCGCGGATATATTCCCAGACGTTTTCCCAGGTCCAGTCCGCGATCGGATTCATCTTGACCAGGCCGAATTGTTCGTCCCACTCGATTTTTTTGGCGCTTGCGCGAGTGGGAGCCTGATCGCGGCGAATTCCTGTGGCCCACGCGGCCAGTTCGGCCAGCTTCGCCTGGAGCGGCCGGACCTTGCGCAGTTCGCAGCATTTGTTCGGATCGATGGTCCAAAGCTTCGGCCCGAACTGCGCGGCCTGACGTTCCGGCGTCAGCAGGGATTTCACGCGCTCGACGCAGAGGCCGTATTTTTCTTCCATCTTCGCGATCAGCTCGTACGTTTCGGCGAACAGGAAATCCGTGTCCAGGGTAAAGATGCGTATGTCCGGGAGCACGCGCGCGGCCATATCGATCAGCACGACGTCTTCGGCGCCGAAACTGGACGCAATCGCCGCGCGCGGATGAAACTCCGCAAGGCCCCAGCGAAGAATGTCTTCCGCGCTCCAGCGCTCCGCTTCGGACTGTACCGCGCCAATTTTTTCCTGTGCCGCCGCGATCATTGTTTCTTTCTGCGGCCCTTTTCAGGCCTACGCTCCAAATTCACTGTGACTTTACGTTCGCAAATAACGTCTATAAATAAAAACGCCCGCGAGCGTTTCGCTTCGCGGGCCGCATCTAAGAGCTTGAAGGATGGCTTACTTCGCTTGCGTATCCTTGGCTCCCAAGGGGGTCCGCGCCGCCCCAATACACTTGGGCGTGCGCGTCATAATCGTAATTCCCTTGAGATTGGCTGTCATCATTGCCTGTATAGGGTAAATCAGCCGCCGGATTTGTCAAGCCAAAGTTCCCGGAGCGGCGTGCAATCGGTGCTCCCCGCGCCGCATCGGCTTCATCGGCGGGCATTTTCCGGGGCTCCGCCGGCAATCGAGGGAACGACCAGCACACGGTCGCCTTCCTGGAACTTGTATTCGTTGCCGCCGAGGAAACGTATATCTTCCTCGTTGACGTAGATGTTCACGAATCGCCGCACCTGTCCGGAATCATCGCGCAGATGCTTGCTGATGGCTGGAAAGCGCTGTTCGATTTCGCCGAGTAATTCCGGCAGCGTGGCCGAGCCGCATTCGATCGTTTGCACGCCGTCGGTGAACCGCCGCAGTGCTGTGGGAATTTCTACCGTAATTTTCATCTCTATGGGTTTTCCTGACTGTGTATTTTAGGTGCCATATTTTAGATATTCGCGATCCATGTGCTTTGTGGGTCGGAGCTTTAGCTCCGGCGTCACGTCTCCGGTCATTCTGGACTTTCCTGGGCTTCAGCCCCTTGTAGGGGCAGGGTTGAAAAGCCTTATCTCCCCGGCATTCTGTTATCGGGCCGGAAGGCCCGATCCACAACCCTAATTTCCGGCAACCGCGACCATGCGGTCGTGGAGGAACGTCTCAAACACGGCCATGCGCGGCTCGATCGCGGGCGCAAGGGTGTATTCCTGCGCAACGGCGTCGATTGTTTTCAGGCCATTTCCAGTGATGCAGAGCACCGTCGTTTCGCTGGGGTTGATGTAGCCGCCATCGATCAGTTTTTTTGCGACGCCGATGGTTACGCCTCCGGCCGTTTCCGTGAAAATCCCCTCGGTTTCGGCCAGCAGTTGGATGCCCTTGACGATTTCCGGATCGGTGGCGTCCTCCGCCCATCCGCCGCTGTCGCGAATCGCGCGCGAGGCGTAGTAGCCGTCCGCTGGATTTCCGATGGCCAGCGAGCGCGCAATCGTGGCCGGCTTTTGCGGCACAAGCTGGTCCAGGTTGCGCTTCACGGCGTCGGAAATCGGGGAGCAGCCGGTGGCCTGCGCGCCGAAGAATTTCACTTTCTTTTCCTCGACCAGGCCCAGCGCGATCAATTCGTTGAAGGCTTTGCGGATTTTCGTGATCAGCGAGCCTCCGGCCATGGGCACCACGATGTTGTCGGGCAGGCGCCAGCCCAGCTGTTCGGCGATTTCGTAGCCCACGGTCTTCGAGCCTTCCGCGTAATAGGGCC
This sequence comes from Candidatus Dormiibacterota bacterium, assembly GCA_035533775.1. Lineage (GTDB taxonomy): Bacteria > Acidobacteriota > Terriglobia > Acidiferrales > UBA7541 > Palsa-360. The sequence goes on from DATLTA010000091.1 coordinate 33,750, forward strand.
GCAGATTCACGTTCACGAATCCCCAGCGGTATTTTTCCGCGATCTGCGAGCAGAGGCGGTTGACCTGATCGTAGTTGCCAGCGATGCGCACCAGCTTCGCACCGAATACCTGCGTGCCCGTGATTTTCGCGGGTTCCAGGTCGGCGGGAATGAAAATCCACGCGTCGAATCCTTCGCGCGCGGCCTGCGCGGCCACGGCGTTGGCCAGGTTGCCGGTCGAGGAGCAGCTCACTACCTTGAATCCGAAGCGGCGCGCCGCCGCCAGGGCGGTTGCCACTACGCGGTCCTTGAAGGAAAGCGTTGGAAAACAGACGGCGTCATTCTTGGCGTACAGATTTCCGGCCCCTAACTGTTTGCCCAGGCGCCGTGCCTGCACCAGTGGCGTAAACCCAGTAGGAAGAGTGCCCTGGAAGCCATCCGGGAGGGGGAGCAGCGCGCTATACCGCCACAGGTTGGCAGGGCCGGCCTCGATATTTTTGCGTGTAAACACACCGCGGATCGCCTCCAGGTCATAGGTAATTTCCAGCGGCGAAAGGCATTCTTCACAGAACGAGCGCGGCTCATTGCCCCACAACTTGCCGCATTCGCGGCACTTCAGCTGATAATGTTCGGCCATATATAATTCCCGCTTTCGCTGATTCTCTTGGGCCATTCCTGAAGAGAATCTTAAATTTAGGCTGGAATGACTGCTGCTGGTGAGCGGTGCAAGAGGGGTATAAACTGAAAAACCCTCCGCGCCAAAGTGGGGGAGGGCTCAAAAAGTTCTGATTGAGTGCTCGTCCGACCCTTTAGCAGTTTTTTACGTGGAGCAAGTTGCCTTAAATCGCCACGTGTCCAGCCAGCAAAGTATAGTTAGCCTCCCGACTCGTGTCAAGGCGTTTTTCGCCGGGCGCTTTGGCCTTGCGGCCCGCAGGACATTCGGGTAGTGTGAGTAACATGAAATCGATTCTCCACCCGTGGAAGGCCGCCAGTTGCTCTTGTTGTTTTCCAGCAGCGGCGTGTACGTGTGTTCCAGCGGGGTGGGTGAGGGAGCCAATCTAGCGCAACAAGCATAGACTGGTACGGATGTTGGCCCACCACCGGAAGACCCGGCTGGTGGGTTTTTTGTTTTCAGGGGAAGTTTTTTCGGCGCCGTGAAGTGGCGCGGCAGAGGCAAACTCGATGGCGGACACTTTAACGAACGTTTTGGACGCACCCGCAATGCAGGACGGCAGCGGCGAAGGGACAGCCCTGCTCACCGCCCGGACGATCAACTACCTGAAGACGCTGGAAGCGGAAAGCATTCACATTTTCCGCGAGGCGGCGGCGGAATTTGCGCGGCCCGTGATGCTGTATTCCATCGGAAAAGATTCCTCGGTGATGCTGCGCCTGGCGCAGAAGGCGTTTTATCCGGGGAAAATTCCGTTTCCCCTGCTGCACGTGGATACGAGCTACAAATTTCCCGAGATGGTGGAGTTTCGCGATCGCTACGCGCGCGAAATCGGCGCGGAACTGATCGTGCACAAGAATCAGGAAGCGCTGGACGCAGGAGCCAACCCGTTTGTACTGGGCACGCAGAAGTGCTGCGGCCTGCTGAAAACCAAATCGCTGCTCGACGCGCTGGCCGAAGGCGATTTCACGGCCGCGTTCGGAGGGGCGCGCCGCGACGAGGAAAAATCGCGCGCCAAGGAACGCGTCTACTCCTTCCGCGACGCCTTTGGGCAATGGGACCCGAAAAATCAGCGCCCCGAATTGTGGAACATTTTCAATTCCCGGATCAACAAGGGCGAAAGCATTCGCGTATTTCCGCTGTCGAACTGGACCGAAGCGGACATCTGGTTTTACATCTACCTGGAAAAGATTCCCATCGTGCCGCTGTATTTCGCGCGCGAGCACGATGTGGTGATTCGCGGCGGCTCCATCGTCGTCATCTATGACCCGTCCGAACTGCTGCCGGGCGAAAAAACGCAAAAAATGGTTTGCCGCATGCGCTCGCTGGGGTGCGTGCCCTGCACCGGCGCCATCCGGTCCGAGGCGGACTCGCTGGCGAAAATCATCGAGGAGATGATTTCTTTCCGCCGCTCGGAGCGCGAAAACCGCGTGATCGACCACGACGAGGAAGGCTCCATGGAAATCAAGAAGCGCGAGGGCTACTTCTGATGGCCGCCACTGCGAATCTGGACGCGAACCAGCAAGCCTGGGGCTTCGAATCCTTCATGGAGCGGAACCTGGAAAAGCAGCTGCTCCGCTTCACCACCGCCGGCAGCGTGGACGACGGCAAATCGACACTTATCGGCAGGCTGCTGCACGATTCCAAATCCGTTTTTGAAGATCAGCTCGCCGCCGTAAAAAAAAGCCGCATCAACCGCTCGACCGGCGCGGTGGATTTTTCGCTGCTCACCGACGGCCTGCGCGCCGAGCGCGAGCAGGGCATCACCATCGACGTGGCCTACCGGTATTTCGAGACGCCGCTGCGGAAATTCATTATCGCGGATACCCCCGGCCACGAGCAGTACACGCGCAACATGGCGACCGGGGCTTCCACCGCGAACCTGGCCGTCATTCTGATCGATTCGACCAAAGGCGTTCTGGCGCAGACGCGTCGACATACCTACATCGCGTCGCTGCTTGGAATTCCGAATGTCCTTGTGGCGATCAACAAGATGGACCTGGTGGATTATGGCGAGGAAGTGTTTCTCAAGCTGCGGGAAGATTTTATCGCCTTGGCCAGGCAACTGGCCGTGCCGCATGTGGTGACGATCCCGATCAGCGCGCTGGCGGGCGACAACGTGGTCGCGCGCGGCGAGCGCATGCCCTGGTATCACGGCCCCACGTTGCTGGAGCATCTGGAAACCGTGCCCATTCGCGTCCAAACGATTTCGGACGAGGTGCGCTTTCCCGTACAGTATGTGATTCGCCCCGACGCCAGCTTTCGCGGCTTCGCGGGGCAGGTGGCCGGCGGCGTGATCCGGCCCGGCGATCCGGTCGAGTCGCTGCCTTCGGGACAGAAGAGCCGCGTGCGCTCGATTGCCACATTCGATGGTGACGCCCCGGAAGCGTTTCCTCCGATGTCGGTCACGGTGACGCTGGAAGATGAAATTGATTTGAGCCGCGGCGACATGCTGGTTTCGCCCGTTCACCGGCCGCGCGTGTCGCGCCATTTCGAAGCCATGGTGGTGTGGTTTAACGCCGAACCTGCCGAGCCGGGAAAGACGTACCTGCTGAAGCACACCTCGCGGACCGTGCGCGGAAAAGCGACGAAGATTCGTTACCGCGTGAACGTCAACACGCTGGTGCAGGAGCCGGTCAGCCGCCTGCAGATGAACGATATTGCCTACGTCGAATTCGAAACGGTCAGCCCGCTGTTTTTCGATCACTACACGCAAAATCGCATCACCGGCTGCTTCATCCTGATCGATCCGATTTCCAACGCCACGCTGGGCGCCGGAATGATCCGCGCCGACCTTGCGGACCAGACGGGCGTCGATGCGCACGCCAATTCGCACAGCGAACCTTATCTCGGGCCTCACATCGGGGACGCCGCGCTAACGCCGGTGACCGCAGCGGAGCGCTACAATCGACACGGGCACTATCCCGCGCTGGTTCTGGTGGAAGGCAATCCTGATCTCGCCGTGCGCCTGGAACGCGCCCTGTTCGACGATCATTTCCAGGTATTGCGCGTGACCGGCGGCGCTGGATCCGCCTCCGATATTAAGAAGCAGTATGCCGCATTCGAATCCGCGGGTTTTATCGTGATTTATTCCAGCGACGCGCTTGCTCCCGGCTCAAAACGCAAACTGGAATCGATTGCGGCGGGCCGTTTCTTCGATCTTTCCTCAATTGAGCTGCCTGCGGAAGAATCAAACGCGGCGCGCACGGTT
>DATLTA010000092.1:0-18532 GCA_035533775.1 Candidatus Dormiibacterota bacterium
TGCTCCTGAGTCCCAGCGCCGCAGCCGCGCTCAACGGCTGTTTTCAGGTGGCCGCGTCGCTGCCGCCGGGCGAGCGCGCGGTGATTGTTACGGTTTTCCCCGATTCCGGCACAAAATATTTGAGCGAGCGTTTCTGGGACGAAGTTTAGTTTAGGAGATTTTTACAAGTGAGGATCGCGTAATGCTGCGGCTGGCGGACCATCTGGAAAATCAAATTCGCGAACATGGCGCGAAGGATTACCCGAACGAGTGTTGCGGCGCGATGCTGGGAACCGATGGCGAGGCCGGGCGGGAAGTTCGCTCGCTGTTCCCGCTGATCAATCGCAGGGACGATTCGCCGCGCAACCGATTTTCGATCACTCCGGAAGATTTTCGGGCGGCCGAACGCGCCGCGGCCGAGCATGGGCTCGACCTGCTGGGATGGTATCATTCCCACCCGGATCATCCGGCGCGGCCCAGTGAATTTGACCGGGAGCATGCCTGGCCGTGGTACAGCTACGTCATCGTAAGCGTACAGGCCGGCGCGCCGAAGGATTTGACGTCCTGGCGGCTGGATGATGACCGCACACAATTTCAGCCGGAAGAAGTGGCACCGGTGAGAGCAGCAAGCCGGGGAACGCAGGGCTGACTTTATAAGTTATTCGTTTGAAACTTCTGCCGTATACCGGACATCCGATCAGGGGGGAGAAACTACCGTATGGCCGTAAAGGTCTTGATACCGACGCCGCTTCGCCAATTCACCGATAAGCGGACCAGCATCGAATGTAGCGCCGCCACGGTAGGCGAGGCGCTGGGCAGTCTGACGTCGAGCTTCGCCGAGTTGCGCAAGCATCTCTACACCGAAGACGGCAGAATTCGCAGTTTCGTGAATGTGTATCTGAACGATGAGGACATCCGTTTCCTCGATAAGGAAAATACGCGAACCAAGGACGGAGACACGATCAGCATCGTGCCCTCCATCGCCGGCGGTTCCCCGGCAGCCGCAAGATAGCGGCCATCCAGCGGAAGAGAATTAGAGGAGAAAGCCCGTGGCAATATCAACCGAGGCACAATCGCAGCAGGAAGTGAAACTTTCCAAGGAAGAGATTCAGCGCTACAGCCGGCACCTGATCATGCCCGAAGTGGGGATGGATGGGCAGCTCAAGCTCAAGAAGGCGCGCGTGCTGACGATCGGCGCGGGAGGCTTGGGCGCGCCTTTGGGACTGTATCTGGCCGCGGCCGGTGTGGGCCACCTGGGAATCGTGGAGTTCGACGTCGTGGACGCCTCGAACCTGCAGCGCCAGGTTACCTTTACCACCGCCGATGTGGGCAAGCGCAAGTCCGAAGCCGCAAAGGCCCGGCTTTCCGGCCTCAATCCGATGATCGACATCCAAGTTTACGACACGCGATTGACCAGCGAAAACGCGCTCGAACTGTTCCGCGATTACGACATCATCGTCGACGGCACCGATAATTTCCCGACGCGTTTTCTGGTCAACGATGCCTGCGTGCTGCTCGGCAAACCGAATGTCTACGGCTCGATTTTCCGGTTCGAGGGGCAGGCCACGGTTTTCGGTTATCCGGGCGGGCCCTGCTACCGCTGCTTGTATCCCGAACCGCCCCCGCCGGGCCTGGTGCCTTCCTGCGCCGAGGGCGGCGTTCTGGGCGTGCTCCCGGGAATCATCGGCTCCATCCAGGCGATGGAAACCATCAAGCTGATCCTGGGGACCGGAGATCCGCTGGTGGGGCGGCTTTTGCTGTTCGACGCCATGGCCATGCGCTTTCGAGAACTGAAATTGAAAAAGAATCCGGATTGCGTCATTTGCGGCGATCATCGGACGGTTACCAAGCTGATTGACTATGAAGAATTCTGCGGAATTCGTGGGGAGGAGACTCCAGCAATGACCGATGGTATTCAGGAAATTACACCCAAGGATCTGAAGGCCCGGCAGGATCGCGGCGACAATTTGTTTATTCTGGACGTGCGCGAGCCGCACGAATATCAGATCTGCAATCTGAACGGGACGCTGATCCCGCTCGGGCAACTGCCGCTCCGCGTCAGCGAACTGGATAGTTCGCAAGAAATGGTCGTTCATTGCCGCAGCGGAAAACGCTCGGCTGATGCGATTCAATTTCTGCAAAAGGCCGGATTCAAAAAACTCTGGAACCTCAAGGGCGGCGTGCTGGCGTGGTCGGATGAAGTCGATCCCTCCATGCCCAAGTATTAAACCGAATTCCCTGCGCCACCCTGCGGGCTGATTTTTTTTTGCGGCGCGGTTCGCGTTCCGTTCGTTGTCGCGCGGAGTGGCGCAGGCTGAAGCCTGTGCCACTCGACCGCGCCTCGCCAGAAAGCAAGATGCACACAAAAAGGAGCCCGTATGTCTTCCACGAAAATTGTTGTTCGAAATGATGGGCCGCTGCGCGTCGAGGGGGACTTCGAACTCGCAGACGCAGAGGGCCGGCCATACGGCCTCGGCGGACGCACTGCAATCAGCCTCTGCCGTTGCGGGCACTCGGCGAACAAACCGTTTTGCGACGGCTCGCACAAAGCAGCAGGCTTCCAGGACAAGCAGCAGGCTCGAGAACTTCCGCCACCCAAACCGCAGGCCTGAATCCGGGCGTTGGCATTGCCACGGTATCACCCTGATACCTATTGATGGATGCGGTTTTTTTCCGCAACACAAAGTTCTGTGAAACAATCCTGTGTGACGCGACGGCGATCTAGTGTCACATCTATAACCCCCGTGCGCCGTATTGGGAAGCGCACGGCATTGCTGGTTACATTTCTATCCATTCATTAGAGACCTCTCATAACTGAACTTCCCTGCCCCTTCAACCGACTTCTCCACAACTGCTTATTTATCATCAGTCTAGAAAAGAAGAGAACCTCCCGGCGGGAAAGGTTCTGAACTTGCTCCCTTGAACAGCGCATTTTAAAACGGCCTGAGGGGCTGCTCAACTGGGGGAGCGGTGCACGTTTTTAATCAAATTCGAAGCTGGTGCGTGCGTTTCCGGTGGTTCCTCGGAATCGGCGCCGCAGTGAGTTTGATCGGCCTATCCGGCTGGCTTCGCCATCTTCCGTTTTCCTCCGACCCCATTCTCTATTCCTATCTCCAAATTGTTGGAAGCCTTTTGTGTTTCACGTACGCGGCAAACGCCATGGTGCGGTTCCGCGGCACACACGACCGGCTGACTCTGATTCTTGCCTTTGGATTTGTTCTTTCGGGCGTGATCGAAAGCGTCGCCACTTTTAATTTCTATGACGATTTGGCCGCAGGTTCCTCCGGGGCGATGCACGTGCCCCTGTCCTGGATGGTCAGCCGGACGCTTTTGGCATTAGTGCTGATTGCGGCGCTGGTGGTGGAACGCCGCGTGCCGAATTCGCGGGAACCCGGACGGGAGATGGCAGTCGCGTTCCTAGTGGTGGTGGTGGTCGCCTACCTGACCAGCGCGGCGTATCTGGGATCTCCATTCGAACTGGTCATGCACCCCAACGCTTTTTTCTCCAGGCCCGGCGATCTGCTGCCGGCCGCGCTATTTGCATATGCAGCGATCGGGTTCGGGCGGCGCCGCCACCGAGGAATGTCATCGGGGGACTGGGCCGTTTGTGCTGCCCTGTGGATGAACGTGGCCTGCCATCTTGTGGCCACCCAATCCGAACGGCTGCTGGATGCGCCGTTTACCATCGCGCAGTTTTTGAAAGTGTTCAGCTACGCCGTCGTGCTGGGCGGAGCGCTGCTGGACAACGCAAAGCTGTTTGACCAGGTTCGCCATCTTGCCGTCACCGATCCGCTGACTAACCTGTCGAATTACCGCACGCTGATCAGCGTCATGGAATCGGAGATACAACGCTCACGGCGCACGGGCCGGCCCTTCTCGATTCTCCTGCTCGACCTCGATGGATTGAAGGCCATCAACGACCGCCACGGACATCTGGTGGGCAGCCGCGCGATTTGCCGCCTGGCCAACGTCCTGCGCGTGCATTCCCGCGCGATGGACACGGCGGCGCGCTATGGCGGCGATGAATTTGCGGTGGTCTTGCCGGAAGCCGGCGAGGAAGCGGCGAACTTGGTGAGCCGGCGAGTTTGCGAGCGCCTGGCCAACGATGGTGAATTTCCGCAAGTTACGGTAAGCGTCGGCACCGCGGTCTTCCCGCAGGACGGGGAGACGATCGACGCGCTGTTCAACGCGGCGGACCGGGCTCTGTACGGCATGAAAGGCCGGTCGATTGGCATTCATACGCTGGCTCGAATCGCCGCCTGTCTTTAGAACAACCATGTGCGGGCTGTGTTCTCTAAGCCCGGCATTGAATGGGAGGAAGCGATGCCGCAACCATATGGCGCCGAACGTATTGAAAAACGAATCCCGATGACGGTGGCTGTTCATATTTCCGAGACGGAATGTGCGCAGGCCGAGGAGGTGGCGTTCACGGAAAACGTCAGCTCGCATGGCGCGCGCGTCTCGAGCGATCACCGCTGGAAGCCGAATAAGCGGCTGACCATTGAGTCTCTGCGCGGCGATTTTCACGCCCTGGCTCGCGTGGCGTATTGCCGCCCGCAAACCGGCGGCTTTGTCATCGGACTTGAGTTCCTAGAACCGTCCGGCCGGTGGGTAGTGAACACCCCGGCTGGTTCAGGGAAACCGCTGCAAGGATAGGAGGAACACGCGAAGGCAAAAAACTGGCGTAATACATCATTACCAAAAGCGCTTGGCATTCCGCGGGAACGGGATGTCCGGCGCTTTTGGCTTTTCAGCAGGACACGCGGGCCGTCCATAATTCAGCAATTCAACTTCACATCCGCGCGGCAATCAGGTCCACGTACAGCTGCACGGTCGCCTCCACCATATGATCGGCGGAAAAGCGCGCGGCAATTGTTTCGCGAGCCGCGCGGCCGAGCCGGCGCGCTTGCTCCGGGTTCTCGTACAGGCCAGCCACGGCATCGGCGAGGGCCTTGGAATCCAGCCGGTCCAGGAGCAGGCCGTTTTTTTCGCTTTCCACAACTTCAGGAATGCCTCCACACGCGGAAGCCACCACGGGAAGGCCATGCGCCATGGCGGCAAGCAGCACGCTTCCCAGGGCTTCCGCGCTTGCGGGAAAAACGAAAAGATCCATCGCGGCAAATATCGTTTCGATCTCGGCGACGGGCGGCAGGAATTTCACTGCGTCGATCACCTGAAGCTGACGGGCCAGTTCCTGGATCGCCGCCTGCTCCGGGCCTTCACCCCTGAGAAGCAAAATGCTTGCGGGAACCCGCGCCCGCAGTTCCGCAAATGCGCGGACCAGCAGGTCCTGCCCTTTCCCCGCCACATAGGCCGCAATATTCCCGATACAGAAACTTGCGCGCGGAATTTCCAGCAGTCCTCGCGCGCGGTCGCGGGCCGCGAAGGAAATTTCCGGAACCATCTCCACGCCGTCGTAAATCACGTCAACGCAACTGGCGGGCAATCCGCTCCGGATCACACCTTGCGCCGCACAGCGCGACACCGCAACGACGCGCGCAGCCGCGCGGTAACGGGCCAGCGAAATCGCGCTTGCGGACAGGGGGAACACGACGCGCCGGGATGCGATCAGAGGAACGCAGCGATGGGCGCGCGCCAGCCATGCTGCGCTCAGCGCGTGCGGTTCGTTCGCATGAACGATGTCCACGCCTTGCCCGGAACTCCGCCCGGCATGCTGCTCGCGCAGCCTCCGGCGAATATGCAGCGCGGCGCCAACCCGCCGGCATCCCGGCGCAACGGTGTGAACGGAAACACCCGCGGTTTTCGCGCGATGCACCAGCTCGCTTTCGCGCACCGCAATCAATTCCGGGGCATGTCCGCGCGAGCGCAGGCCCTGCAGCAACAGCAACGCCTGGTGCTGTCCCCCGCGGTAATCCCTTCCGAGATCGACAATCAGAGGGCGCAAATTCAAACCTTGCCGGGGCTGGGCCAGGAACGCCGCGTCAGCTTTTCACCAGCCAGCAGGCGGCCCAGCTTGCGGTACTTATGGTAGATGTAGCTTCCGGCCATCCAGGCAATCAGCCAACCGCGCCACCCGTCGAGCACTCCGAGCTGGAACGTCAGGCGCTGCATAAACGTCCAGGGCGGCGCAAAAATCATGGCCCCGCGCCAGCTCTTGCGTCCGCGCGCATACAGGTCCTGGGCAGCCAGGGTGGTGAGAGAATCCATTTTTGCCTTGTGCTCGGACAAGGAACGAACCGTGTAATGCAGCAGGTGCCCATGCAAGCGGTCCACGGGCCCGTCGGTCTGAATGCTTTCGTGCACCACGCTCACAAATTTGCCGTGGCCCCGGTGATAGAGGCGCAATTTATGATCCGGGTACCACCCGGAATGCCGGATCCATCCGCCCAGATAATTCGTCATCCGGGGAAAGTCATAACCGTTTTTGTCGGGTACCTGCTGTTTCCAGGCTAGCAGGGACGCGCGCAACTCGGGGCTCAATTCCTCGTCGCAGTCGATTGAAAGAAGCCAGTCGTTCGATGCAAAGGACGCCGCATAATTTTTCTGTTCGGCCAGGCTGTCGAGTTCGCGCGTGTAGACGCGCGCGCTGGATTCGCGGGCAATTTCGCAGGTGCGGTCGGTCGAACCGGAATCCACGAGAATGATTTCATCGGCCACGCCTGCCAGCGAGTCCAGGGCGCGCGGCAAATCCAGCTCTTCGTTATAGGAGATCAGGATTGCGGTCAGCTTGGGCATGGGAAGTCCGAACGTGTACGGTAACACGAAATGCCGAATCGCCGCGCGCGCTGTGCTTGTTTATGTGGGAGCCGAAAAATGCGCTTGACTGCCCCGCTTTCCGGACAGTTTAATCCTGCGCAGAACAATTTCAGCGTCTGGAGGAAATCCATGATCAGGATCAGCGTACTTTATCCGAACAACAACAAGGTTGCGAAATTCGACATGGCTTATTATTGCAATACGCATATACCGATGGTGCGGCGGCTGCTTGGCTCCGCCCTCAAAGGCGTCACCGTGGAGCACGGGATCGCAGGTTCGGAACCCTCTTCGCCCGCTCCGTACGTGGCCCTGGGGCATCTTTCATTTGATTCGCTGGAAGCCTTCCAAACGGCATTTGCACCCCACGCGCAGACCCTCATGGAGGACATTCCCAATTACACAGACGTGGTGCCGACACTCCAAATCAGCGAAGTCAAAATCTGAAGGATTTAGTGGAGACTGCGCAACGCCCGTGCCCGCTGCCACGGGCACGGCAGCGGTTGCGGGCGTGGATGCAAGTTGCCGAGATTCCAACTGCCCGGGCGCAGCTCCATAGGATCTGCGGACGGCGTCGGAAAATTATTGAGGTGAAACCATCTGCTGGGGTCGCGCCCCGTAGAAACCCTGGGTATATCCCAGATCGTATCCCGAGTAAAAAATCGTGTCATACCAGTTGGTCGGGACATATTTCTTGACCGAGAACCGCTCCATTTCGTTGGTGACCAGAGGCCCCTGCCCTTTGACGCGAATCTGATTCCCCTCTTTCGCCAGCCGGTTATACTCATCCACCTTTCCCACAACGTGGAAGTAGAAATCGCCGAGGACTTCTTGGTATCGCGACAGCGCCCGCCGCAGTTTTTCCTGGTCCGCCTGCCATGCCGGCAAATCCCTGGCGGGAATGATTCTCTGCCCCGACCACTTCTTCTTGTCCTGATCCACCAGCGTGCGAACGTCCGCGGCCGCTTTCTCTACGTCCTGAACGTGGCCGACGATTTCCTGCGATTCCATGTCGGAAAGAAAATGTTGCAGAGGAAGCTTGGAAGCCCCTGCCGGGAGGCGCAGGTTGTCAAAATCCATGCGGGTGACATCCAGAATGTTAAACACTTTCATCTGCCCGCTCACATTAACGGTCACTTGTCCATTTTCGACTTTATCGATGATCCCATCAACCTGGGAACCGTCCTTCATCTGAAGTTTATCCGCGCGCAACACCTGTGGGCTCACCAGCACACACAGCGCGATCAGCACGGCGCTCAAAATCCTCAAGAGCAGTTTCGAATGGGACTTCATGGCAGGGCCTCCCTTATTGCCATTTGTTTACCGCTGTGCTGCCGCAAGCGACAAAATCAGTGATGGCCGCCTGGCAGGCAGTGCCGCGCGCATCCTGCATAGGCTGCGGGGTCAACGGGCAAGCGTTCTTCTCGTGTCCATTCCTGCGGATTCTGCTGAAACGCCAGATGAAACGTCTGAAAATGGGCCAGTTGCAATCCATCTCCCCGCGAAACCCAGATGGGGTTGCATTGCGCATTTTCGTTGAGCAAGCAGATCGTTCTTCCTGATTGGAAATTGTCAACCATGGGTACCTCCAGCCTGAACTCATGCTGCCCGTCGTAGGGTCTCACCGTCAGTGACATTCGTCACATCCTCCGGTGCATCCAGTCACACCCCTGAGATTATTCGACACCTCTGTGTCTGTGCCTCAGGGGACAAACCTGTTTCGAAGCGCCGGAGAGAAGCGCCTACCACATTGGAAAATTGAATGCGTGATTTTCCGCGGGTCTCAAAATTTTTCGAAGGGAATTTCGAGGGTTCGCGCGCCATCGTACAAGCGGGGCGCAACAGAAGCAGTGCGGGACACGGCAAGCCACACGAAAACTTTCCGGTTACAGCATCCGGATATTACTTTCGCCGATGACCGTGAAAACCGACAAGAGATTGCTCATCCCGAGCAGTTCCTGAATGCGTTTGCCGATGTTGAGGAGTTGTAATTCGCACCCTGCCGCTTTGGCCACGACGTAGAGCCGAACCAGTATCCCCAGGCCCATGCTGTCCATCATCGCAAGGTCCGTCAAATCCAGTACGATTCGCTTGTTGTCCGGAATCAACTGGCGAATCCTGCTCTGGAGTTGGTCGCTTTGGCCCGCAACCAGCCTCCCGTGGCATCGCACAATCATGCCGCCGGGGGCGCTATCAACGTCAAATGTAAATTTTCGAACGGCTGCCTGGTCAGACATCAGAAATCACCTGGCGAAACAGATTTCAATGCTCGGCAATCGGAACGGCGCGATTCTCGCACATCAGTAAAGGAAATGAAACGCACTTTTCGATCACTGACATTTTCTCCCCCGCACCCCGAAAATGGTTTCTATAGAACGGCCTGATTGAAACCTGATTCACCATCCCCAATCCGCATATTTTGACGGGTATAGTTGCAGAACGGGGCGGCAGTATGCGGGGAGATGTAGCACAGGCTTCAGCCTGTGAGGTTTTGAATTTTGCTGAGAGATTAAAAAAGCAGGATGCGTGGCAGGGTGGAAGGCTGAGGGCAAAAGGCTAAGGCAAAAACGAAAGGCAAAAAGCAAAAGCAAAAGGCAAAGGCTCACAGGCTGAAGCCTGTGCTACCAAACCCACCTCAAAATGTGGCTTTCATTGAAGAAGACTTGCAGGGTTAAGCGCGATTGCAGTTACTTGCCGACAGGAACCTTGCGTCGCAGTTCGTCGAAGAAGTTCAGCAGGAAGATCACGTGGCTCTGCGCGGTCTGCCCTTCCGCTGTCTCGACGGGCATTAGCGCGATGATGCGCTTGCCGTCGGGCGCGAGATTGATGTTTTTATTGCCGATGACGCCCCCGATCGTCTTCTCCGACCACATTCGCGGTTTGTCGGTCTCGAAAGAATCGCGAAGTACCACGCGTCCACGCACTGACTGATTTTTTCTCACTCCCGCTGGACAAATTCATGCCGGTCAGGTCAAGTAAGATAAGTCAAACGCTGCCCGTGACCTTCACACCTTGATCGAAAACCCCCGCCGCTTTTATCCGACCAACTTAATCCAAACAGTTCTGTTGATATGTGCTTCCTCTCCCACAAATGGTATTTCGCCAGTCCACGGATGATCGCCCCTACGAACGCTGCAGCGGATTGAACCTTGCCGGTAGTTACGATTCCACATTTGGATTATCTGTGCATGCGGAATGTGAACTCGAAAGCCTGTCGAAAGCTGTTCTCCTATACCGATGGAAATGTCAGCCATTTTCGCACCCGTTGAGCAAAGCAATTCCACCGAAAGTAGCTCAAACAGTTGGCTGTCTTTTAATATCAACTCATTCCGCAACTCACGATTATCCTGATGAAGCGGTATCCTGCCGTCCATCGGCATCTCGCGGCCTGCAAGAACACTTCTCATGATTTTCCAGTGATGAGCGCAAGCCGTGGAATTCATATCTGGCGTCTTCAGGGCGAGGTTACCTACGATCTGTTCCGGTGTACGGCCATGATGGATTTCTTTTTCGAGATCGGCGAGGGTCTCGGCAAAGAACAAAGGCGTAATATTGGTCATGAAGAAATTGTCGAGCCAATTCGCCTCGTCCACGCTGAGCGCCTGGAGTGCGGACTTGTCAAAAATGAGGATCGGGCCGGGCGGCATGTCCGTATGATATTACCGAATGGATTATCGCCGTCCGTTCTGAGGCGGCAACTCGCCGTGATCTACTTCGTATAGGGCAATGAGTTTTCCTTGCAAAGGCTTTCGCTTCCCAGGTGCTCGCTCCGGAGATGGCGCTCCCGCGCTCGACGCGCGGAAAGGAGGAGGTGTATCACTTTTCCGCACTTTGTAACTATACCCCTCAAATCACGGACCGCCATTTGGTGCTCGTCTACACTTCACACGGGTGGGCCAACTTCGCGGGGGTGCTTCCATATACCCGCCGCATACTTTGACTCCCAGCCGGTCCGCGCTTACACTTTCACCAATGGGCTCAGTGCCGCGATACCCGCGATCGTACGGACCTCGCATCAACTGGGGCGGGGCGGTGACGCCGGCCATCCGCAATATCATCATCGCCTGCACCGGGGTCTTCCTGCTGCAAACGCTGCTGAAGCTGTTTTTCGCGCCTACGGTGACGTATTGGTTTCAGGACGAATTTGGCCTGGTACCTCTGGCCGTCACCCATGGACTGCGCATCTGGCAGCCGGTGACGTACCTGTTCCTGCACGGCGGCATCTGGCACATTTTCTTCAATTTGCTGTTTCTCTGGATGTTTGGCGTGGATCTGGAGCGCGCCTGGGGCACGCATCGCTTCTACGTTTATTTCTTTCTGACCGGCGTTGGGGCGGGCCTGATCAACGTGCTGGTAAAAACGGCTCTGGATCCGCACGGCACCGGCATATCGGTTGCGATACCCACGATCGGCGCCTCCGGCGCGGTTTATGGCGTGCTGCTTGCCGCGGCGATCATGTTTCCGGACCGCCAGATCTGGCTGATCCCGTTTCCGGTGCAGATCCCCATGAAGATTTACGTGGCCGGAGCGATTGCCATCGAATTTTTCTCCACGCTGGGAACCGGCGGCGACAATGTAAGCCACGTCACGCATCTCGGCGGCGCCCTGGTGGGATACCTGTATCTGCGGCGGGGCCTGTTTCTGTACCGCGCGCGCAATAATTATCTGGATTGGAAACGCCGCCGTACGCGGAAAAAATTCGAAGTGTACATGCGCGAGCACAAAAACGAGCCGCCGGGCAAATCCGACGACCCCTGGGTGAATTAGGAATAGAAGCAGGAAACAATCCTGCACTGCTGGATCCCGTGATGCTTCGATGGGAAACTTTTCGGCGGCGCACCTCCGCGGGCGCCGTTTCAGGATCGTGCCAATGCTATCCATTCGCGCTGCAACGCTGCCTGACGTTCCGCAGCTCGTCGCGCTGATCCGCGAACTCGCGGAATACGAGCGCCTCAGCCACAAAGTCCGCGTCGCCAAGGCGGACCTGGCGCGGGACGGTTTCGGCCCCAACCCAAAATTTCGCGCAGTGATCGCCGAATCGGACGGCCAAGCGGCCGGGTACGCGCTGTTCTTCGAATTTTATTCCACGTTTCAGGGTCGCCCCGGATTATTTCTGGAAGACCTCTTTGTGCGCCCGCAATTTCGCAGGAGCGGGATTGGCCGGGCGCTGCTTGCACATGTAGCCGGAATCGCGCGGAAAGAAAAGTATTTCAGCCTGCGCTGGCAAGTGCTCGACTGGAACGAGCCGGCAATCGATTTCTACCGCAAGCTGGACGCGGACTTTCTGGATGAATGGAAGACCGTCTCCCTCACGGGCGACGCCCTGCAGGGCGTCGCGGAGCAATCCAGGCAAACTAAGTAAACACAGTTTGCCGGGATCATTGCGGCGGCTCCCAATAAGACGGAACTGAACCCGCTCGCCGCGCGGCGCACATTCTCCCTGCCCGTGCGGGTGAGAAGATCCGATTGTCCCGAAGCCTGCCGCCCTTGACTCGCTTCCCCTTCTACTTTAGACTAACCGTTTAGTTAGACAATGAGAACCGCAACGCATCCGCGAACCGCGCCGCCCCCGGATTGGGAACTCAAAAACCTGGGCCGCCGGCCGCCGCGCGGCCTGCGGAACGCGCGCGACCTGACCACGGCGCGGAGAATCGTGGCGGCCGCGGAAAACATTTTTTCCGAGCAGGGCCTTGCCGGGGCGCGCATGGATGAAATTGCCCGCGCGGCCAGGGTGAACAAGGCCCTGCTCTACTATTATTTCCACAGCAAGCAGGAGTTGTACCGCTTCGTGCTTGAGACGCTGCTTTCGCAATTGCGCTCCGGGGTAGGCAATCCCGCCGCGGCCGCGATGTCCTCGCGCATGCGCCTGGCCGCCGTGGTCGACCATTTCTTCGACTTCGTGCAGCGGCACCCGAACTATCCCCGGCTGATCCAGCGGGAAATGATGAGCAACGGCCCGAACATCGAATGGATCGTTTCGGAATATTACCGGCCGCTGCATGGCCGCCTGGTGCACCTGATCGAGGAAGGAATTGCCTGCGGCGAGTTCCGGCGCGTGGACACCGGCAATACGGCGCTCACCATCGTCTCCATTATGGTGTTTTATTTTTCGGCGGCCCCTGTTCTGACCCGCATTCTGGGGCATGATCCGCTACGGCCACGGGAGGTGACGCGGCGGCGCCGGGCGGTCCATGATTTCCTCACTCACGGGCTGTTTCGACCGGGGGCAGGGACGCAATGAAAATATCCAGATTTTTCATTTTTCTCAGCGCGCTGTTCGTATTGGCGCTGGTCATCTACCTCGTCTCGACGCCGCACGGAGATGAAATTCCCCTGACCGGCATCGTCACCGGAACCGACGTCATCGTCAGCCCGCAACTTGCCGGGCGCATGATTCGCCTCACGGTAGACGAGGGATCCGAAGTCCACAAGGGCGAACTGATCGCGGAACTCGATCCGGCGGAATACATCGCCGCGCGGAATTCCGCCGAAGCCAACATCCTTTCGCTGGAAGCGAAAGTCAATTCCGCGCGCGACACGCGGACCTGGACGGATGATCAGACCCGCGCGGCCCTGCTCCAGGCCGAAGCGAACATGACGGCGACGCGTTCGCAGCTCGCGCAGGCGCAAGCGAACCTGTGGCGCGATCAGCAGACCTACAAGCGCCAGCAAGGGCTATTTGACGGCGGCGTGGCCTCCGCGCAGAGCCGCGATCTGGCCTATGCGGCCGAGCAGGCATCGGCGGCGGCTGTGAAAGCCCTGCAGGATCAGGTGCGCGCCGCCCAGGCGCAGGTTGCCGTGGCCCAGGCCAACCGCAAGCAAGTGGGAGTCCAGCAAAGCGATCTGGCGGCAATGCGCGCGCAACTGCAACAGGCGCGCGCCGAAAAAACCACCGCGGACGTTCAACTGGGTTATATGAAAATTTACGCGCCTCTGAACGGCGTGGTTTCCGTTCGCGCCGCGCGCCAGGGAGAAGTTCTGCAGGCGGGCGAGCCCATCGTGACGATTCTCGATGTGGACCACCTCTGGGTGCAGGCCGACGTCGAGGAAAGCTACATCGATTCGGTGGCGCTCAACCAGCACATGAAGATTCGCCTCCCCTCGGGACGCATGATCCAGGGCACCGTGATCTTCAAGGGCGTCGAAAGCGATTTCGCAACGCAGCGCGACGTCAGCCGGACCAAACGCGACATCAAAACATTTACCATCAAACTTGCGGTGGCCAATCCCGATCTCCGGCTCATGTCCGGGATGACGGCCACGGTGCTGTTGCCGCCTCTTCCCACCACGCAGCCCTGGTGGCGGCGGCTGATTTCGTCTTTGCGGCCCAAATCCATTTCCACCGCCGCCTGATCGCACAGCGCACTTCACGATTCCGATGAACACCATGGAAACCAACGCGATTGAAGTGATCAAGCTGACGAAGCGGTTCGGAGACTTCGTGGCCGTGGACGAAGTGAGCTTTAACGTGCATACCGGGGAAATTTTCGGATTGCTCGGGCCCAACGGCGCCGGCAAGACCACGTTGATTCGCATGATGACGACGCTGACCCCGCCGACCTCCGGCGATGCAATCGTGGGCGGACACAATGCGGTGACCGATCCCGACGGGGTTCGCCACGTGATCGGCGTCATCCCGCAGGCGCTCACCTCCGATCCGGAACTCACGGCGCGCGAAAACGTGATGATCCACGCAAAACTGTATGGCCTGACCGGCGCCCAGCGCGCCGAAGTGATTCCCCGCCTTCTGGAAGCCGTGGGCCTCACCGAGTTCGCCGACAAACTGGTCGGTAGCTTCTCCGGCGGAATGCGCCGACGGCTGGAGATAGCGCGCGGGCTGGTGCACTCGCCCAGGATTCTTTTCCTCGACGAGCCGACGACGGGCCTCGACCCGGTCTCTCGCACGGCCGTGTGGGAAATGATCAACAAGCTGAAAGAAGAGGCCAGCCTGACCATCCTGCTGACGACGCATTACATGGACGAAGCCGACCAGCTCTGCGACCGCATCGCGATTGTGGATCACGGCCATCTGGTGGCGCTCGACACGCCCGCAAAACTGAAAGACAGCGTCCCCGGTACCGACATCGTGGAAGCGGAATTCGACAATCCGCCCGCCGATTGGAATGCCGCACTGGAAAAAATCGACGGCGTCGCCAGCGTGAAAATTCATGAAGGGGTCACGCACCTGTCCTCCACCAGCGGGCCGCAAACCGTCGGCGAGCTGATGAATCTGGCGCGCGACCGCGGCGTGGCCGTGCGCCGCGTCTCGGTGCAGGGTACCACGCTGGACGACGTGTTCCTGTACTACACGGGCCGCCAGCTGCGCGACGCGGCGGCGGAAACTACGCGGCGCGATATGAGCCATTTGTACCGATAGGGGCCAATACCAACACATGGGATTCCAGCGCATCTCCGCCATCATCGAACGCGACATGCGGAAGTTTTTCCGCAGCCCCGCGCTCATGATGAGCTCGATGATTTTTCCGCTCATGCAGCTGATCGTGCTGGGGTACGCCTTCGGCGGCAAAATCAAGGGCGTCAAGGTCGCCTTGGTGGACGAAGACCACTCCGCCATCTCCCGCCAGATCCGGCAGCGTTTTGACGCCATCGAAGCGGGTCCGCAAACCATGAAAATCGAGGATTACTCCTCCCTGTCGAACGCCGAGCTCGACCTGCGCACCGGCTTCGTCCGGGCGATTGTTTATATTCCCTACGATTTTTCGCGGCGCGTCGAGCAGGGAAACCGCCCGCGCATCGCGTTCATCGAGGACAATACCGACAACTTCGTGGCCAGCGAACTTCTGACCCGCATGCAGGGCCTGGTTCAGGACATCAATAAGGGGCTGAATCCATTCCAGCCGGGCCAGCGGCTGACCGTGCCGACGCCGCGCCTCAACCCGCTGATCGATCTGCAGGTCGTGGAGGTTTATCCCTACATCGAATACATCAAATATCTGCTTCCGGGCTCGATTTCCATGTCCATCTTCATCGTGGCCATGATCGGCGGCGGCATCACGTTTATTGACGACAAGTCGCGCGGCCTGCACGAAGGCTATCTGGTCACGCCCATTAAAAAGTCCGAGCTCATTCTGGGGCTGATTTTTTCCGGGGCCATCAAGGGACTCATGGCCGGAATCACCATCACCATCATTGGCGGGCTGATCGCCGGAATCGACCGCTTGTGGGACCCGGTGCGGCTGATCTATCTGGGAATCGTGCTTACCACCACGTCGGTCGCCATGCTGAGTTTCATGTTTCTGCTGATGGTGCGCGTCAGCGATCCCCTGGTGCCGCGCGCCATTTTCGGCGTTCTGAATACGCTGCTGTACTTCCCTTCCGGCGCGATTTATCCTATACAAGGCTTTCCGCCGTGGCTGCGAGCGATTTCCTATGTCGATCCATTTACGTACGCCGTCGACGCGCTGAAGGCTTTGCTTCTGAAAAATGCGGGATTCGAGGCCATCTATTCGGACGTTTTCGTTCTCGTGGGATTTTCAGTGATCCTGGTGAGTCTATCGGTCGTATTTTTCAAGAGGCAAATATAAAATGTCAATGGGAGACAGGTTCGTGGGCTTACTCGATCCCGGAGCGGAAGAACCTAAATCAAAACGCCTGCGGTACGTGATCAGCGGAATCGCGCTGGTTTTGTTGCTCGCCGCGGGTTTGTGGTACGTGCTGCGCTATACCAGCGAAAAGCGCACCGTCGAACGTTTCATGGATGCGGTGGTTGCCGGAGACACGCAGAAGGCCTGCGAAATTTGGCATACCCATCCCAATTTCACCTGCAAGGACTTCGCCAGCTTCTGGGGTCCGAACGGATACTACAGCCCGATCAAGAGTTACCGCCTGGTAAGCGCCGAAGTGCCGCCAAATGGCGGAAGCGGCGTGGTCGTCACCGTGGAACTCAGCGCCTATGCGCCCTTCCCCACGCCTGAGGAAAAGATAAAGTACGCGCAAAATCGCGAAGTGCAGATCTGGGTGGAGCGCTCCAACCTGGCCCTGAGTTTCCCCCCGCCATAAAGTTTCTGGAGTAGGACAGGCTTCAGCCTGTCAGGTTTTCTTTTGCGGGCCTGCCAAATGCACAAGACGCTTCCTCTCGCCTGTTTTTCTCTTCACCCTAAGTGCCACAGACTGAAGTCTGTGCTACTGGAGATCGCGCGCCGCCGCGAATAATTCATCCGGCGTAATTGTGGATGTGCCGAGCTTTCCGACGACCACGCCTGCGCCCGCATTTGCCAGCACGGCGGCTTCGCGCAGCGGGATGCGCGCCGCAACGGCCAGCGCGAGCACGGAAAGCACCGTGTCGCCCGCCCCGGTCACGTCAAACACTTGCCGGCCGTGCGCTGCGCGATCGACTCCCGCCTGCCCGACCCGCGCATAACTGATCTCCCGGCTGGTTGCGGGCACGTGGAAGCCTTGCGGCGAAGCGTCCTCAAAAACGTTCAGCCCTTCAGCGCCGCGCGTGATCACCACGGCGGAACATCCGAAATGCGCCAGCAGCGCGCGGCCCGCCTGCCCCACCGATTCGTCGTCGTCCAGGGAACGCGTTACAAAAAAGCCCGCCTCCTTCGCGTTGCACGCGATCAGCGTCGCGCCGCGATACGCAAACAATCGCGAAGTCTTCGGCTTCACCAGGACGGGCACGCCGCGGCGGTGGCACTCGGTCAATACGCGATCCGCCAGCGTGTCGGTCACCACGCCCTTGTCGTAATCCGAAATCACCAGCGCGTCCAGACGCCCGACCGCGGTTTTGATCCGCCGAATCAGGCTCTCCTGCAAAGCGCGGCTGAGCGGTTCGCGCCGCTCGCGGTCCACGCGCACGATCTGCTGGTGCCGCGCGACGATGCGCGTCTTCACCGTGGTGATGCGCGACGCATCGGCAAGCACTCCCTTGGTCGGCATTCCCGTCGCTTCCAGGCAGCGGCGCACCGCGCGGCCCGATTCGTCCTCCCCGATCACGCCAAAGGGAAGAACCGTGGCTCCCAGCGCGACCAGATTCGCGGCCACGTTCCCCGCTCCGCCCAGAACCTCGCTTTCGTTCATGAAATCGACCACCGGCACGGGAGCTTCCGGGGAAAGGCGCGTGGCCGAACCCCAAACATAGCGATCCAGCATGAAGTCGCCCGCCACGCCAATCCGGCAGCTGCGCAATGCCTTCGCAAAACCGATAAGTTTTCGGTTGTCCATGGTCATTGTGGGGAAAGCCGTATCTCTTCCGTAGGGCAGGCTTCCGCCTGTCTTCTTTTGATTTCCGCCGTTGCCGCAATATTCGAAACCAGGCAGGAGAAAACGCGTCCCGCGGTGGTTCCCATGTGCCGGTTCGCCCTTGCGAAGGTCGGTAGCATACGCTGGCACTCTAGCAGAGTCGATTTGATTGGAGCAAATTGTACAGCATTTTTGGTGGCGGGTTTGTTTCCGGCAGGCCCGTTTTTCGCAAGTGGGCGTACTCATGCAAGATAGTTTGGCCGATCATTTCGTTTGCGTCGCCGTGAGCCGCCGCACTTCGTCGAAGAAGTTCGGCAGGAAGATCACTTGGTTCTTCGCGTTCTGCCCTTCCGCTGTCTCGACTGGCATCGCGCCTTCATCGAGGGCTTTGCCGTTCCGCATGCGAATTTCTTCAGCTACCTGGTCGCCTTTGGCAAATTGGCCATCGATCTCTCTCGCTGATTTTCAGCTGCCTGGTGCGCGTTTCTTCCATCATCGGCGCATTCTACAATGCCAACATCTACCTGGCCGCGGGCCGCTCGCTCGGCCTGGACGCCTGGCTGCACAAGCACTTCCGCAATTCGCCATTTTTTAGCGAAGCCGTCTCCCGCCGTGCCACGGGAAGCGATTTTTC
>DATLTA010000093.1:0-7818 GCA_035533775.1 Candidatus Dormiibacterota bacterium
CTCCTCAAAAGCTTTGCCACCCACCCGGAGGTTCAAAACCGCTCAGACCTACCTCACAAAGGGCCTGCCACCCGCCCCGAATTGCAAGGTAGGCGGCAACATTGACTGCGATGGTCGCACCAGCGTGTGCGTCGTCGCCGAAGGTATTGTCTATAAGCTCGGGTACCATGCACGATGCGATCTGTCGTATCGTCTTTGGAGTTGGCTTCGACTTCGCAGGTTGACGACGGATCTGCGTTTGCGGCAGAAATTCTGTGACCAGCGAAACAATCTTAAAGATGCCCGTGAGGTCGATCATGCCGGAATTTGCCGAACCGACTTGTGCTGTCCAGCCATAAATCCCCCCGCCGCAATTGCCGCCGCCGTAGGTGCAACCAGGGAGGCCGCCCCCGACAGGAAATTGCATGCCGATGGGAATGCCATTCATTTCGCCGTTGGAGAAATTAGGATCGGGGCCCATCGGCTCGGAAATGGTTGCAGGTGGGGGAGGTGGGGGTTCAGATGGCGCGCCTCCTCCCGGATAGCTCCAGCTACAATCAAGAAATAGGCAGGGCGGAATACAAAGAAAGTCACATGCGCCGGGGCCAGTTTCTGGCGAAAGGATAAATCACGGGAATCGCACCCTTGAAAAAACACAAGGGATGCGCCACCCGAAACTTCAATGTCGCTCAACCACGCCCCACAAAGGGTCTGCCACCCGCCGTTGGAAACAAACTCATATCGCCCGGTGCGCCGCTCTGGGAATTCCCGTTCCTCCCAACCCATAGCCCCTGCACTTCACGTATCGCTCACGCAAAGTCGCCATCGCGCTTCAATAGGGTGTTATCGGCCCTGCGGATTTCGTAAAACCACGACATGGAGGTTGCTCCTTTCGGCTCGGGCTACCCGAAAGTTCAAAGGCTGGCACACTCGGCGGCGCGGAAGGACTATTGACTCGGAGGTCCGCCAGCTATCCACAACTTCGCCATCGCACCTATGGACCCATTCGGGTGACTCAAGAATGGTTCAATTTCGGCTCGGTACGTCGTTGTGCCCTCCAGTTTGTCAATCGCTGCACAGGAAGCAAAGAAGTCCGTGATCAAAAATCCATTCGGTTCCTTGCCTGCGCGCTTAAGCTCAACCGCGAGGCGATTGTGAAGTGCCTTGACGGAAGGTATGGCGGCTCGGTCTCCTAACATATTTAGGGCTTGTAGAAAATTGGCCTTTGGCTGCGCCTTGGACTCTAGTTGAGCGACAAGAAACGGCAACACCATTGCCTTATTTGAATGGCGTGTAAGGCAGATTGCAATGGAACTTAGTACGGCATCCTCCTTGCTGCTCATCATGAATTCAAGGATCGCCTCTTCTTCCGAGCCGATCTCGGGCTTCGCGCAAAATGCTTGCGCAAACATGATGCGTTCTGAGTCATTCCAGGACTCCCATTCCCGTCTCAAGTCACTTTCCTTCACCTCAACTTCAAGCGTGAGGAACTTTGACACCCTAGCGGAAATGCCCGGTTGCATCTCGTAATATTTGAACCAACGGTCCTCTCGGAGAAGCTTCTTCCCAATCCAAAAAGTCATTTTTCTTGTCTCCGCGTTACCAAGGCTGCACATGAGGTACGTAAATAATTGGAACACAAGAGTGATCAACTGTTGTTGTCCCATCTTCGCATACATACGTACAGTAACCTGGCCCAACCGACTGTATTTGGCACTTCTTCTGACGACCAGAGTTGTTTTGCGGTGGGCTCGGATGCAGCTTGTCTAGCTGTTGGCTCAGGTACGACTTCGCAGCGTTATATGCATTGTGCGCCGATTGGCTGGTTGCAATTTTAGCCGACTCATAGATTGCAGTCCCCCAAACGATTACTCTTATTGCGAAATCTCCAGCCTCGTCCCAGACCTGTGGCGGAATAGGCGGCATTCCCTGGTAGCTCGTCGCAATCCCGCCGCAAGAGCCGCTGCCGTAGGTGCATCCGGATGCGCTAGGGAAGCCGAGCGCGGGAAAGACTTGCACCCCTCCGGGAATCGATTCGTCCCATGTCCCATACGGATCGATTCCCGCGCCATAGCCGCCTCCGGGCGCGGTCGGCGCATGAGGTGTAGGGTGGTGACCGAAGAGCCCAAAGAGCTGGAAAATTTGTCCGATAATGCCTATGATACCTATCACACAAGTATCGGGATTAGAGCAAAGTGCAGCTGAAGCGGGCCCGGCCCAGAGCAGTTCACCGCTAGGATCCGTGAAACTGAGCGGACTGTTCTCCACATACGCATACCGGTTCCACGACTGCGGGTCGTCCAAGCTCACCGCGCCCAGCCCCAGCGGGTCCGGCGAGGGCCAGCGGCCCTGAATCCCGTATTCCCGCGCCGGAAAATCGTATAAGGTTGCCGGGTTCGCGTTCTGCTCCACATCCTCGTTCATTCCCGTAAATGAGAAGTCCGTCTGGCCCGACTGGGCGTAGGTCTCGCCATATGGAGCGTACGCCACGTCGCTATAAACCGTCTGGCCAGGTGTCGTCCCCAAGCGGGCGCTGCCGAGCCAGTCCGAATGGCGGTAATGGTCCAGTCCGCTGCTGGTATAGACCGCCGTGGCTCCTCCCGGCAACGGAACAAATGCACGCAGCAATGTTTGGCCCGTCATAAGCGCAAGCTTATCACCTGTCGGCGTATAAACAATCTGGCTGTAGTATCCGCCAGCGTCCATTTCGACCGCGCGACCGAGGGCGTCGTAGGTGACAGTTACGGAGTCGATGGTGACGGGCCGGCCATTGGCGTCCCAGCTGTACACGTGCAGGAAATCGTTCGTCACATTGCCGTTCGCGTCATAGGTTGGAGTGGACGATCCAATCGTCGTCATGCGATTCGTCGCCGGAGAAAATGTCGCGCCAAAAGAACTGTTTCCCGCCTTATTCATGTTTCCGAAGGGATCAAAGCTGAGCGTCTGCGACCAGATCGATCCGCAGTTCGCACTCTGGATGCGGCTCATGTCGTCATGGGAGTAGGTACAGGTCTGCGTATTGGAACTGTTGAAGGGATCCGTGATTTGGAGTTGTCCGAGCGAACCGTTCGGGCGGGTGGCAAAGTCTTTAAGGCGC
This sequence comes from Candidatus Dormiibacterota bacterium, assembly GCA_035533775.1. Taxonomy (GTDB): domain Bacteria; phylum Acidobacteriota; class Terriglobia; order Acidiferrales; family UBA7541; genus Palsa-360. The sequence goes on from DATLTA010000093.1 coordinate 3,077, forward strand.
ATTTGAATTTTCGGATGGCCGAGCCATCGTGGTTTTCGATGGTCGGAGAGCGGGGCTTTGTTTCTTGGGAGATGATCTGGATCCATTCTCTACATTTCGCTACTCGCTCTCATCACACCACGTGGGCGAAAGCAGAACCCCACACAGGCTGAAGCCTGTGCTACTTGAACCCACCCAGTAGCACAGGCTTCAGCCTGTGAGCCTTTGCTTTATGCCTTTGTACGAGTAACACAACGTTTAGTGTTGAATTTTCGGGGGGGGCCGGTTCTTCGCAGTTTTTCGAAGCGGTGATGGTTTGCGGGGACGGCTGAAACGGCTACCGCGGGCGTCCGGAGGGACGACCCGACGGACGGTAACTGCCCAGCGAGCGGGGACGCATCCGCAGGCGGGGAGCGAGCGGAGGCGGCACATTGTGGAGCGGTGCGCTACAGTTGCTGCAGAGTTCCCCGCCGGACGCGCCCACACGCAGCCAGTGGCCGCGCGCCGCGCATTCCGGGTTGATGCATTGCACAGTCCAGCCGGGCAAATACTGCACGCTTTCCTCCTTCGTGGCCTTTGTGGATTGACGCGCAGTTTTTTTCAAGCCGCTCCCCTGGAGCGGAAACGCGTCGGAAAAAACTCGCGGAAATTTTCCGCCGGTGGGCTTGTGGTGTCAAGAGAAAAGATACTATTCCTAGTGGTACGATTGCAGGGGGGCGCGCCTGCCTGGCCGGCCGATCGCGCTGGCCTCAAAAAATTTGCTGCGAAATGCGCGCGCGCCCTTTACAACCCTTGCCTGCATGTCCACAATCTGTGTTTGTGAAACAGCACTGCGCGAAGTAACAACGCGTGCGGAAAGGCCGGCGGGTCTTCGATGCGGATACAAACGGGATGGATTCTCTGCCTGGCGGCGCTTTTCGCCGCGGCACCGCCGCCCGCGCGGGCGCAACAGCCGGCTGAGACGGGCGCGGCGGCCAAGCCGGCATCGCCATCGGCTCCCAAGACGCTTGCCGCGGCAATCCCGGAAACGACCCATCGCTTCTGGGATCGCGAAAACGATTTGCTGTTTGCCGGGGTGGGCGTGGCGCGGGCCCTCGACTATTCCTCAACGCTGAATCTCCGCCGCCGGGGCCTGGACGAAATTTTTCTCACCAATTCGATCGTGGACAATCATCCGCTGTTTGCCGGGATCCAGGCTGCCGCCACGGCCGCTTCCATCGGCGTCGCGTATTTATTGCATCGCACCGGACATCACCGGCTGGAGCGCTGGATTTCGGTCATTCACATTGGAGTCGCCACCGGAGGCGCCATCCGCAACTACGCTTTGAAAACGCCGCATTTCAATTAGCGCCCCGGCAGTTCCCCTGAGCGGTGGTAACCTCCGAACGCGATGCAGGGCGCACTTGCGCACGCGCAGCCGGTTGCATCATACTCCGCGCGCCGCAACCGGAGGGCATCTCCACCGGAGCGGCATCGTCGGGGGGGCACGATTGAATCGTCGAAGGTTTGGCATTGCCGCATTTTTAACAGCTTTCCTCTTTTTGCTCGCCGCAGGCCTGGCCATTGCGCCGGCGGGCCATGCGCAGCAGCCGGCGCCGTCCACAACTCCCAAGCCGCAGACATCCGCGCCCGCTGCGGTGCCACTCACGCCGCCTCCTGCAGGGGAAGTGCAGGGCTATACGCTGCCCCCGGCGCAGGCGGCGCTGGCCATCGCGTATGCCCGCGCCCGGCATGAACTCTATTTTCTGGATGTCGCCTACAGCATCCTGGTACTGATCCTGCTGCTGCAATTTCGCGTGGCGCCCCGCTATCGCGATTGGGCGGCGCGAGCAGGCGACAGCAATTTTGCGCAGGTGGTCATCTTTGCGCCCCTGTTGCTGCTGACCATCGATGTTTTGAGCTTGCCTACCGCGATGTGGAGCCACCATCTTGCCGTGAAATACCAGCAATCGATTCAGGGGTGGGAATCGTGGCTGGTGGATTGGGCCAAGGGCGAGCTGGTGGTGGTGACGATCGGGGTGTTGATGGTCTGGATTTTGTTCGCGGCGATTCGCGAGAGCCCGCGAAGGTGGTGGTTCTATTTCTGGGCGGTTGCCGTGCCGCTGATCGTTCTGGGAGCGGTGGTTGAGCCTCTGATCATCGAGCCGTGGTTTTATAAATTCACGCCGCTGGAGACCGTTCAGCCGCATCTGGCCGAACGGATCGAGCAGGTGGTCCGGCGAGGGGGACTGAAAATTCCGCAGAGCCGCATTTTCGAGATGAACGCCAGCTCGAAATTGAAATCGGTGAACGCCTATGTCTCCGGCCTAGGCGCCACCAAGCGCGTGGTGGTTTGGGATACTTCGATCCAGCGCATGTCGGAGGACGAAATCCTCTTCGTCTTCGGCCATGAAATGGGCCACTACGTTTTGGGGCATGTGCGCGACGGCATCCTGTTTTCCTGCGGCGTGCTGCTGGCATTTCTCTACCTGGCCTTCCGGATGCTGCACTGGATGCTGGCGCGCTGGGGAGCCACCTGGGGCATACGCGGCCAGGATGACCTCGCGGTGCTGCCCGTGCTGATTCTGCTGCTCACGGTGTTCGGATTCCTGTTCACGCCCATTTCCAACGCTTACAGCCGCCATCTGGAGCATCAGGCCGACCAGTACGGCCTGGAAGTGATTCACGGGCTGGTGCCGGACGCTCCGAAGGTTGCGGCGCACGCGTTCCAGGTGCTGGGCGAAGTGGATCTGGAAGAGCCCAACCCCTCGACTGCCGTGAAATTCTGGTTTTACAATCACCCGCCGCTGCAGGAACGCATACGGTTCGCGCAGACCTACGATCCATGGTCCCAGGGCCGCGCGCCTGCATTTGTGAAGTGAAACGGCCTCGCGGGGGGAGAAAGTGCGCCGAGAAAAACAAAAAAGGAGAACTGAGTTGAATAAACGAATCAGGGTAACAGTGTTGCTGCTGTCCGCGATCCTGGCGATCGCGGCAATTTCGGCGCGCGCGCAGAACGCCACGGGGGCGGTGACGCTGGCCGCAGCCGCCGCGCCGGCCGCTCCCGCTCCCCAACCGTCTTCTTGGGGCGTGCCCGAAGGCCGCATGTTTTTTCCGCATCACTGGCTGCGCGGCTATGTGGGTTTTGACATTGCGCCATCGCACAACGAGCCCGACCTGGGCCGCTGTTCGCAGTCGCAGGCGGTCATCAGCAGCGCCGGCGGCGCCAGTTCCAACTGCAACGCCTACGCGCGCTATCTGTGGAGCGGCTACCTGGAAATACAGCCCTTCGGAAGGACCTGGGCGCGGCACGCCTTCCTGTTTTTCACGCCAACGTTTTCCTTTGGCAATAACGTGCCGCAATTCAAGTACACGGCGTCGATGGACGGAATTGCATTCGAACGCTCGGTGGGATTCGGCTTCGAATTGCCGAAAAATTTCGAACTTCGCGTGACCCAGCATCAGGTGGACTGGCTCGGAAAGTACAACCACAACGTCGGCCTCGCCGACCTGGGCACCTCCGGGCCCTATGGTCTCTATACCACGATCGGGGCGCGCTGGTACTTCGGCGGCTACGGCCGCTCGCACGACGCGCAGTAGCGGCGATGGCCGTCAATTTTGAACTCGTGAAAGACGCGGCAATCTGGCAAAATTGCTGCGCAATCGCTAATCCATGTGCTGAGCACGGGTTTTTGCAAAGCAGTGCTGTGTGGGTGTAAAGTCCCTGATACTGGGGATTCCCCCAACGGAAATTCTATGTGCAGGCAAGCAGGCATTTCCGGAATGCGGGCAAAACGCCCGTGGGAACAGACTAAAAAGATTCTCAAGGAGATGAGAGGATAACATGATGAAACAGATGAGCTGGGTACGTACGACGGTAATCGTAGCGTTGGCTTTGGCGACATTCGCGGTGGCAAACACCAATGCCTGGGCCCAGGAAGACCAGGCCGCTTTATTCAAGAAGGTAACGGTATCCGATTTGACCGCGCAGCGGACATTGGTCAAGGCCGCCATCAATGCGGATACGGCCAGGGCAATTGTGGACGCGGCCGTGGCGTTTACCAAGGCCGAGCCGGGAAATCACAGCGTCGTCGTGTACGTGCTTTCGCCAATGGGCCAGATCGTGGATGCCCACGCGATGGACGGAGCGCTGCCCATCGCCATTGAGACCGGGTTAATGAAGGCTGAGACCGCGCTGTATGCACGATCAACATCGGGTGCTGTCGGCCGGCGTTTCAAAACCCTGGATGGCCGGGCAATTCGCATGGACCTCGGCAAGGCCACAGGCCTGTCCTACTACTTTGTTCCGGGCGGTTTGCCGATCGTGGTGGACGGTCAAATGATTGGCGCGATTGGTGTGGGCGGCGGAAATGAGGACGAAGAGTGCGCCTACCAGGCCCTCGTGAAGGTGCTTGGGCCGCAGCCTGAGGTTGCGCAGCCTGGCTCCATGAAGCAGTAGTCGCAATCGTAACGCATCATTTTCCACGGCGGCGGGGTTGCTGATCTCGTCAACCCCGCCCTGTGGGGGACCTGTGAGGCTCTAACGATTCGCGCAAGCGGCCTGCCGAGCAGCATGCGCATGCACGCCACCTCTCTGTGTCCCGCCTGTGTTCCCCTTATGTTCCGGCGACCCCCGCGAACGCCTCTGGCCGGGATGTTTTTCCTTAATCTATTCGCTTGATCTTCTTAAGATCTGCCGGACCGTTATGTTCAGCAGGCTCAAAATGATGCCCCCCCAGAACGCGGGCCATAGGCCGCGCACCTCGAATCCGGGCACGAATAAC
>DATLTA010000094.1:0-4493 GCA_035533775.1 Candidatus Dormiibacterota bacterium
GCCAACATGAGCCATGAAATTCGCACTCCGATGAATGGAATTATCGGGATGACGGATCTGGCCCTGGATACGGCAATGACTGTGGAACAGAGGGATTACCTCGGCCTGGTGAAGTCGTCAGCGGATCACCTGCTGCACGTGATCAACGACATTCTGGATTTTTCGAAGATCGAAGCGGGCAAACTCAAACTGGAAGCAACCGAATTCGAAATTCGCAGCGTGCTGCAGGACACCCTCAAGGCGCTGGCCATGCGGGCGGACAAGAAGGAACTGGAACTGGCCGTGCGCGTGTCGCCCGACGTTCCGCGGACTGTCATTGGAGATCCGACGCGCCTGCGGCAGTTGATCGTGAACCTGGTGGGAAACGCGATCAAGTTTACCGAGAAGGGAAGCATCACGGTCAATGCGGAACTCGAAAAACTGGCGAGCGACGGCGTTTACATGCATATTTCCGTTTCCGATACCGGAATCGGCATTCCCCTGGAAAAGCAACAGTACATTTTCGAATCCTTTGCGCAGGAGGATGGTTCGACGACGCGGCGTTTTGGTGGTACGGGCCTCGGTCTGACGATTTCGCGCCAGCTTGTGGAACTGATGGGCGGCCGCATGTGGGTGGAAAGCCAGCCTGGAGAAGGCAGCACGTTTCACTTCACGGCCGAATTTTTGCCGGGAACCGCGCCTGCCTCAGGAAGTGAGCGGATGGTGGGAGAAGTCTTATCCGGCCTGGATTTTCTTCTGGTGAGTGGCCAGGGGCCGGGCCGGAAGATTCTGGAAGAAATGCTGACCAGCTGGCATGTGCGGCTGGTGGTGAGCGAGAGCGGGAGCGAAGCCCTGGAACTGATAGAAGCCGCGCAAGGAGAGGGCCGGAAATTTTCCATCGTGTTGCTGGATGCGCAGGCGTCGGGGATTGACGGATTCACTCTTGCCGGGCACATTCGCGAATATCCGGGTCTTGCGGGTTCCGTCATTCTGATATTTTCCGCCGACCGCCATGGGGCCGATGCCGCGCGCGCCCGGGCAATGGGATTTGGCGTATTCCTGACGAAACCCATCGGGCCGTCGGAATTGCTCGACGCTATTTTGGCAGCCTTGGGAGCGGGCGTGGGCGAGGATCGCCGGGAGGAGACTCCGTCGCCGGTTCAGGAAAAATCAAAAAGGCCGCCACTCCATATTCTGCTTGCCGAAGACAATCTCGTGAATCAGAAGCTGGCGTTTCGTCTGCTCGAAAAGGCGGGGCATCAACCGGTGCTGGCCGGCAACGGCAAGCAGGCGCTCGATGCGCTGGAGAACGCCGGCCCCGGCGGGTTTGACGTTGTCCTGATGGATATTCAGATGCCGGAAATGGACGGAATGGAGGCCACGGCGGCCATTCGTGAACGCGAAAAATTCACAGGCAAGCACATTCCCATCATTGCGATGACCGCACACGCGATGATGGGCGACAAGGAACGATGCCTCGCAGGCGGAATGGACGGCTACATTGCAAAGCCGATCCATCCGCCGTCCCTTTTTGCCGAAATCGAGAGATGCCTGGCGGGAGCCGATGCAAGCACGACGATGGCCTCCGGTTCGCCGAAACCGGGCGAGCAGCTTGACCGCGTGTCCCCGCTGGAACGTGTGGAGGGCGACAGCAATCTGCTCGGGGAAATGATCCATTTGTTTATTGACGATGCGCCGCGCCTCCTCGCTGCCATGCGCGACGCCCTTCAGCTTGGCGACATGCCTGCGCTGGAGCGATCCGCGCATTCCATGAAAGGGGCCGCGAGCAATCTTTCCGCGCAGTTCACGGCCGCTATCGCTTCACGATTGGAGGCAAGCGCTAGGTCCGGGAATGCGCATTCCTCGCAAGCGTATTTAAAAAAACTGGAAGGCACCGTGCAGCGATTGCTTCCACTGCTCGCGGATCTGCTCCAGGGAGTTTCGAAATGAAAATACTCATCGCCGATGACGAGACCATTTCGCGCCGTCTGCTCCAGGGGCTGCTCGTCAAATGGGGCTACGACGTTGTCCTGGCCGAGGACGGAAATGCCGCGTGGAAAATTTTAAATTCGCCGGACGCGCCGCGCATGGCCTTGCTGGATTGGATGATGCCGGGACAAAACGGCATCGACGTGTGCCGGAAAATGCGCAAGCAAAGGCCCGCGCCCTATACGTACATTCTTCTGATCACCGCCAAAGACGCCAAGGAGAGCGTCGTGGAAGGCCTGGAATCCGGTGCCGACGATTACTTGACCAAGCCGTACCATCCTCAGGAATTGCGGGCCAGGATTCGAGTGGGATCGCGCCTGCTCGATCTGGAAGACACCCTCGTGCAGGCCCGCGAATCGATGCGATTCAAGGCCACGCACGACATTCTGACCGAAGTCTGGAATCGCGGCTCCATCCTGGAGACTTTGGACCGCGAAATTGTCAGGTCCCGTCGCGAGGGGCTCTCGCTGGGCGTGGTGATCGCGGATCTGGATCGTTTCAAATCCATCAACGACACTTACGGGCACCTTGCCGGGGATGGGGTGCTTCGCGAAGTGACACGAAGAATGCAGAGAGAAATCCGGCCCTATGATGCGTTGGGCCGCTACGGCGGCGAGGAGTTCTTGATCCTGCTTCCCGGCTGTAACAGGGAGGAAACCAGGGAAAAGGCGGAGCGCCTGCGCCTGTCCATCGCCCGGCAACCCATCGAGACAGACATGGGCCAGCTAAACATCACCATGAGCCTCGGAGGAACTGCTGCGGGGGATTGGCCGGAAGACACAGCAAATCAGATTTTGCAGATGGCGGACGCGGCACTTTATCACGCCAAGCAGGAGGGCCGAAATCGCACGGCGATGGCTGGAGCGGCCGAACACGAAGACGTGCATCGCCAATCGCTGGAATTCTCCCGGAGCGGTCCTCGGGAGTCGTAGAGATCCCGCGGGGTCGATGGTTTCAAGGGTTCGAACGCGCAGACAGATTCTGCAATTCCGGATGGCCCATAATTTCCACGCGCTGCACCCCTCCCCACTCAATTCCATCCTGTTCGAAACGATTTTGGATACGGCGGCGCAATTCACGCGCGGCATCATCCTGCCGGCCGGTCACGGTTCGAAGCTGCAACCGGAGCGTCGCGCCGGCCGGCCCGAAGGATTCAATTCCCAGCACGCGCGGACCCTCCACCAGGACGGGCGACCAAGTGGAGTCGCTGCGCAGTTCGTTGGAGACTCGTTCCAGCGCCGCGAGCGCGGCATCGCAAGAGCCCTCCCGCGCAATGGCCACGTCCACGAACACCTGGCCCCAATCCCGGCTGAGGTTCGCCACCTGAGCGACTTCACCGTTGGGAATCGTGACCACCGCGCCCTGGGCATCTCGAACTACCGTGCGGCGCAGAGTGAGATGTTCGACGCGCCCCACGACCGTGCCGATCCGCACCGTTTCACCCACAATGTATTGATCCTCGACAATCACGAAGAAGCCGTTGATGAGGTCGCGAACCAGGTGTTGCGCGCCGAACCCGAAGGCAAGGCTCGCGAGCCCCGCGACGGCTGCGATGGGAGTGATGTTGAAGCCGAACTCGGGCAGGGCGGTCAGGATTGCGCCAGTCAGGATTATGGCTGTTCCTGCGCTGTACAATAGTCCTGCCAGCGTTTTCACGTGCTGCTCACGCAACCTGGCGAACCGTCCGAGCCCCTCCGTTCCGGGTTTAGGGATCAGGCGCCGCGTGACGCTGCGCAGCAGACGGTTCAGGATCAGGGCGATCAGCAGAATGCTGGCCAGGCGAATCGTGTGACCGATTGCAAAATCCGTCCATTGAAATAGGTTTGGAGACATAATATGCGGGAGCGATTATAGCATCGGCGCGTGCGCAGGGAATTGCAGTATGGCTACCGGATGTGCAAAAACTGGAGGGCCCGATGAATACGGGACGCAGGTCTTTCTTTTCGATTTTCGCGGTTACTTTGGCGGGGATCAGGCCCTTGCTGGCGGCGCCGCAGCGGCAAATGCCCCCGGGTCCATACCCTCGCTTTCCCGGCTTGCCCGACGCCAGCAGTTCCGGATTCCCGCCGGATGACACGCCGGAGTTGCCGCCGCCGGATCCGAGGGTGCGACTCAAAGCAGACCAGAAGAAACTGAGAAAAGACGCCGATCAACTGCTTGAACTGTCCAAGGCATTGAAACAAGAAGCCGATCATACCGATCAAACCGATGTGCTGTCCGTTTCCTTAATCCGCAAGGCGGAGGAAATCGAAAAACTTGCACATCACATCAGAAATCTTGCGCGCGCGACCTAGGGTTCGGTCCTCCCGGTAGCCAGAGCTGCTCCTCCAGCACAACAAGCCCTATCGGCAGTGAAATTGTGACTGTCGTCACATCCAAACGTGACGACAGTCATAGTCCCCTTTTCGTATCCCCTTCATACTTAATGTGTATTGGGAGGGAACCTTGCTGCATATGACGAAAGACAAGTGACTTCTGCGGAATAGTTATTGCGCGTTTCCCATGCACGATCGGCCAGTCCAGAG
>DATLTA010000095.1:0-25151 GCA_035533775.1 Candidatus Dormiibacterota bacterium
CGCGACACGCAAAGCACGCCGGCATCAATACTGCCCTCATACCATCTAATTAAATAGGATCGCAAGGAGGTGTCCATTCATGGACAAAATGGAAGTGGGCCAAATTGATGAATATCGGGCCGCGGTGCTGCTGGGCCTCTCGCTGCCGGATTTGCGCTGGTTTTCGCGACTATTGGGGCTGGGTCACAGCCGGAAAATAGGAGATATGATGCGGATTGTCTTCACTTACGAAGAATTGAAGCGATTATCGTCCGTCGCTGCCGCATCGGCAAAATAGCGTGTTTGCTCCGCCCCTGGCTCGTTTCTCCCGATCATCCGGGCGGAGGTTCTTCCCTGCTGTTTTTTTCCACACTTTACAGTACAACCTGCCCCCGCACATTGCATCCCCTGGGCCGCGGCATGAAGTGATGCAAGTGGGGACAACTCCCGAAAAAATATTATGACGACCTGACGGTATGAAACATCTGATCTTACATGTCGTATCATGCTAGGGAAGCATTACTAGGGTTGCGAGCACACCCCAATAGGAAGCGATAGGAGATCGATGTCCCGTCCGGGAAAGCTGTTTGTCCTGCTATTTGCGCCAGCCATGGCATTGGCCGGTTGCGCGCAGAAGGCTGCGCCACCGATGCAGCGTCCGCCATCGCCCGTCGTTGTAGCCACTGCGATCGCGCGGAACGTCCCCTTATACCTCGACGAGGTTGGACATTGCGTTGCGCGTGAATCCGTGTCCGTGCAGCCCCAGGTGTCCGGCCGGATCACGCAGATTCACTTCATCGACGGCGCGAATTTGAAGAAGGGCGATCTGCTGTTTACAATCGATCCGCGGCCCTTCCAGGCGCAACTCGACGCCGCCGAAGCCAATCTGGCCCAGGCCAGGGCGGCAATGGATTTCGCCAAGATTCAATTTGCGCGCGTGCAGGGCCTGGTCGAGTCCAAGGCCATCGCCCAGCAGGATTATGACACGCGGAAAAATGCCGTGGATGTCAGCGAGGCGCAGGTCAAGCAGGGCGAAGCCGCGGTGGAAACCGCGCGCCTGAACTTGCAATACACCTCGATCCGTTCGCCGATCAACGGCCGCGCGGGGCATCGCCTGGTGGACGTCGGAAATATCGTAACGGCGAATACCAGCACGCTGCTGAGCATCGAGCGGCTCGATCCGATCTATGCGGATTTCACCGCCACCGAAAATGATTTCTCCACCGTGCAGCGCAATGCGGCCAGGGGAAGGCTCAAGGTGGAAGTTCGCCTGCCCGATGAGCCGGACAAACCCATCATCGGACAACTCACGTTTCTGGATAACACCGTGCAGGCCGACAGCGGAACCGTGATGCTTCGCGCCACCGTTCCCAACGCCGCGCGCCGCCTGTGGCCCGGCCAGTTTGTGAACGTCCGGCTCATCCTGGCGAATTTGCCGAAGGCAGTGCTGGTTCCCGCAGCGGCGCCGCAGGATTCGGCGAAAGGCCCGTTTATCTATGTCGTTAAACAGGATTCCACCGCGGAGATCCGGCCAGTGAAGCTCGGGCAGCGTCAGGGTGACATGGTCGTCGTGGAACAGGGTCTGCAACCCGGCGAGCGCGTGGTCATCGCCGGGCAGCTTGGCGTGATGCCGGGCGGCAAGGTTCGCGTGGACAAAGGCTCGCCGGCATCTCCGGCGGCGGGACAGCAATGAATCTTTCAGAACCATTTATTCGGCGGCCGGTAATGACCGCGGTCTTGACCCTCTCCGTGATGGTTTTCGGAGTGCTCAGCTATTTGAGCCTTCCGGTCAACGATCTGCCCGTCGTGGACTACCCCGTTATTTCCGTGCAGGCGAATTATCCTGGCGCAAGCCCGGACACGGTCGCCAGCAATATCGCCACGCCGCTCGAGCGGCAATTCATGCAGATTAACGGGCTGGAAGTGGTGACCTCGAGGAGCACGCAGGGGCACGTGAGCTTCACGCTGCAGTTCGCTCTGGACAAGAGCATCGACGCGGCCGCCACGGACGTGCAAACGGCCATATCGCAGGCCAGCGGCAGCCTCCCCGTGGACTTGCCGTCGCCGCCCACCTATTCGAAAACCAATCCCAACGACCAGCCGATTATGTACATCGCGCTCACCACCGATTCGGTCACGCCGGGCAAGCTCTACGATTACGCGAGCACGCAGGTCGGGCAGCGCATCAGCATTTTGCCGGGCGTTAGCAGCGTGAACGTGTTCGGCACGAAGTCGGCTATACGCATCAAGGTCGATCCTTCGGCGATGTGGGCGCGCGGTATTTCGGTCGATGATCTGGTCGCCGCCGTGAAAAACGGAACCAGCTACACCGGAGCGGGCCAGTTTGACAGCCCGTCGGGCACGGAATTGCTCCGCCCCAACGGCCAGTTGGACACCGCGCAGGCCTACGGAAATCTGATCGTCAAAAGCACCAACGGCGCGCCCGTGTATCTCCACGACATCGCGAAGGTGGAAAACAGCGTTCAGGACGAGCGGATCAGGATGAAATTCTGGGTGCGGGGGTATCCCGAGCCGGCGTCCACCGTGGTCGTCGCGGTCAACCGCCAGGCCGGCTCCAACGCGGTGCAGGTCGCCAAAAGCGTTCGGGACCTGCTGCCGGTAATCCGCGCCGAACTGCCCGCGTCGATCCGCGTCACGATCATCCACGATCAATCCTTGACCATCGTCAATTCCATCGATGACGTGCAGGCGACTCTGCTCATCGCATTTGTCTTGGTCGTTGCCGTGATTTTCCTGTTCCTGGGCAGGGCCACCGACACGCTGATCCCCGCGGTGGCGCTTCCGCTGTCGCTGCTGATGACGCTCATGGTGATGCGGCTGCTGGGATACAGCCTGGACAATCTTTCGCTCATGGCGCTGACGCTGGCCATCGGATTCCTGGTGGACGATGCCATCGTGTTTCTGGAAAACACGGTGCGCCTGATGGAGAAGGGGTTGCAGCCGCTGCAAGCCACGCTGGAGAGCGCGCGGGAAATCAGTTTCACGATTCTCTCGATGACCATCTCGCTGGCGGCGGTATTTTTTCCGCTGGTTTTCATGTCCGGCCTGGTGGGGCGCATCTTCCGTGAATTTGCGGTCACCATCGTCATTGCGATCTTCGCTTCGGGGCTGGTGTCGCTGACGCTCACTCCCCTGATGTGCGCGAGGCTATTGAAGATGCGCGGAGAGGGCATTAAAGAAAATTGGATCGAGAGGTTCACGGGCCATATCGAGAAAAGGGTTCTCCGCGTTTACGGCAAATCGCTGTGGTGGTTTCTCCGGCACCGCTGGATCTCGGCGCTGCTGTGGGCCGTTTGCATGGCCGGCACGATCATTCTGTTTACGATTATACCCAAGGCTTTCCTCCCGGTCGGCGATAGCAGCTTCATCTGGGGCGTCATGATCGGAAAAGAAGGCTCCTCGCCCGTGCAGATGAGGGCCCTGCAGGATCAGGCATCCGCTGTGCTGCAGAAGGACCCGAGCGTGGGAGCCACGTTCACGCTGACCGGCAACAGCCAGTTCCTGGCCTCCAATCAAGGGTTGGTGCTGGCATTTCTGGAGCCGCCGCAGGTGCGCGCGCCGATTCAGGCTGTTGCGGGACGCTTGATGGGACGCCTCAGCTCCATTCCCGGCATGTTCGCCTTCCTGCGGCCCATGCCGGTGTTGAACATCAGCACCGGAGCGACCAACCAGAATCAGGGGCAATATGCCTACTCGCTTTCCGGAGTGGATTCCCAGCAAGTGTATGACGTGGCGGAAAAAATGATGGCGCGAATGCGCCAGTATCCGGGATTTGCGACAGTTTCCTCGGATTATTTCCACGATACGCCGAACCTGGAAATCAATATCCGGCGCGATCAGGCGCGCACGTACGGCGTCTCGGAAACGCGGATTCTAACGCTGCTCCGCAACGCGTATTCGCAGAATTACCTGTATCTGATCAAGAAGCCGGAGGACCAGTACCAGGTGATTCTGGAGGTCAAGGATTCGGATCGCTCCAAGCCCTCGGATCTTTCCCTGCTCTATATCAAGTCGGATGATGGAAAAACTCTGGTGCCGCTGAATGCGCTCATTACGTGGAAGCAGACGCTGGGGGCCCAGACCGTCAACCACCTGAACCAGTTCACCAGCGTTACCATCTTCTTCAACTTGAAGCCGGACGCCGCGATCGGTGATGCGACCGATTTCATCACCCAGGCCGAAAAGCAAATTGTGCCGCCCACGATCCGCGCCGGCCTGCAGGGCGAAGCGCTGACGTTTCGCCAGGCCGTGCGCAATTTAACCATCCTGATGGCGCTGGCCGTGTTCGTCATGTACGTGATCCTGGCCATTCTCTACGAGAGTTACGTGCATCCGCTGACCGTGCTTTCGACGCTGCCGACCGCGCTGGTGGGCGGATTGCTCACCCTGTTTATTTTTAGAGAGCAGGCTTCGCTCTATGCGTTTGTCGGCATGTTCATGCTGATGGGCATCGTGAAGAAAAACGGAATCATGATCGTGGATTTCGCGCGCCAGCGCGTGGACGCGGGTGAAACGGCGGAACAGGCCATTCATGACGCCAGCATGGATCGCTTTCGGCCGATTATCATGACCACGCTGGCGGCCGTGTTCGGGGCGGTGCCGATTGCCGCGGGGTATGGAGCCGACGGGGCGTCGCGGCGTCCGCTGGGCATGGTGATCGTCGGGGGACTGATCGTTTCGCAGTTCATCACGCTCTACGTCACGCCGGTCATTTATCTGTACCTCGAGCAGTTCCAGGAGAAAGTTTTGAACCGCACGTCGTTCTTCCACTCCGGACACTCTCAGTTTCCTTCCCGGCAGAACCCGATGACGGCCCCGGATGGGGCGGGAGAATAGGTCGGGATGAGAAGGCATACGCGCAGCTCGACGCACTTTGGTTTTTTTTCCGCCGCCTTTGTTGCCGTGGCTCTTTTTCTATCCGGATGCGCCGTCGGCCCGAATTACAGGAAGCCGAGCGTTGATGTTCCCGGCGTCTATCGCGGACCGGCGGGCCCGGTTGCGGCCGGCGCGGGCGCTGCTTCGCTGGGCGATCAAAAGTGGTGGGAAGTTTTTCAAGACCAGCAGCTGCAACAATTGATTCGCACCGCGCTGAAGCAGAATTATGACGCGCGCATCGCGGCGACCCGCGTCCTGGAGGCGCAGGCGCAGCTGGGGGTTACGCGCGCCGATCAGCTTCCCACCTTGAGCGTCGGCGGCAGCGGCACGAATTTGCACACGGCCACGAATGGCCCCATTCCATCCTACAGCCTGACCATCGGCCGCCTCACCGCGAACGCCGCCTGGGATCTGGATTTCTGGGGCAAGTTTCGCCGGGCCACCGAAGCGGCGCGCGCGGATTTGCTGGCGAGCGACTGGGCGCGCCAGGAAGTGAACGCGACGCTGGTGGCCAACGTTGCCGCCGCCTACTTTCAGCTTCGCGAACTCGACCTCGAACTGCAAATTTCTCAGCAGGCGCTGGCAGCGCGCAAGGAATCGCTGGATCTGACCAGAACGCTCGAGGAACACGGCATCAATTCGATTCTGGACGTGCGCCAGGCGCAGCAGCTGGTGTATACCGCCGCGGCGGATATTGCGGACATCCAGCGGCGCATCGGCCAGCAGGAAGATCTTCTCAGCGTGCTGCTGGGAAACAATCCCGGCCCGATTCTCCCGCGCGGAAAGCAGCTCGCCGATCAGCCGCATGTGCCGGTAGTTCCCGCGGGGCTTCCTTCCACGCTGCTGGAACGCCGCCCGGATATCCGGCAATCCGAACAGCTGTTGATCGCGGCGAACGCGCGCATCGGCGTTGCGCGAGCCGCCTATTTCCCCGATATTTCACTGACGGCGGCGCCCGGCTTCCAGAGTTCCGCGCTTTCGACTCTCATCAGCGGCCCGGCAGGACTGTGGACCGTCGCCGGAGCAATCACACAGCCGATTTTTGAGGGCGGCAGGCTGCGCTCAAACGTTCGTCTGGCGAAAGCGCAGCAGCAGGAAGCCCTGCTCACGTACCGGCAAACGGTTCAGGACGCGTTTCGCGACGTTTCCGACGCGCTGATTGGCTATCAAAAAGATCAGGAATTCCTCGCGCAGCAGCAGCTGCTCGCCGGCGCCGCCGAGGATGCCGCCAAACTTTCCGGCATGCGTTACAAGGCGGGAACGACAAGTTACCTGGAAGTCCTCACCAGCCAGACGAATTATCTGAATGCGGACCTCGGCCTGGCGCAAGCCCGCCTCAACCAACTCCTGGCCCTCGTGCAAATCTACAAAGCCCTCGGCGGAGGCTGGCAGCAGTAGGGCGCGCGGAATTGCGATACCTGCTTCCGCCTGCTTCGTCCGGAATCCTCGAACTCCGTTTTTATTTCCTGCGGACCTGTTGATGGCTCCGTGAACCTGCAGCTGCGCTCCTTCGGCCTCACTTCTGGCCGCAAACCTGACCGCCGGATGGCGGCGACCTGGCACGCTGACCCACTCTCCATCCCTTCGCTTGCGTGCGTGCTCCGATTGGCTGTAGCATGCCGGTAGAGTTCGTTACGTCCAGCTGCTGGTGAAACGACGGCGACCTGCGCGCCGTCTATCTGAGGGCTACGGTATGAAGCTCCTCGCACCCATTTCGGCGCTTCTGCTTCTTTTGGGGGCGGGCTCCGGTATGCTGGCCTTTCAACGCGCGCAACGCGGTGGATACAGTCAAAACGAATTTGGGTACGCGCGCAGATATTTCGAACCTTCCTCCGACAGCGCGAACGTGAAAAGCGAATATACCTGGTCGCGGCTGCGGTATACGCGCGCCGGCGGCGGTTTTGGAGGGTATGGGTACGGGCGCTATTCCAGCTGGTCCCGGGACTACCCGAAGGCCGACCGGCAATTCCTGATGGCCCTGCGCCGCCTGACGCGCATCGATGCGCGCCCCGTCGAGCAGGTGGTGGACCTGGACAGCAACGGGCCGACGAGCATCGAAAACTTTCCCTGGGTTTATGCGGTGCAAGTCCAGACGTGGACGTTTACACAGCCGGAGGCCAAGCGCCTGCGCGATTACCTGCTCAAGGGCGGCTTCCTCATGGTGGACGATTTTCATGGCACGTCCGACTGGGAACACTTCATGAACGGGATGCTCATGGTTTTTCCGGACCGCCCCATTGAGGACCTAAGCGACAAAGACGAGATTTTTCACGTGCTCTACGATCTGAGCAATCGTTTTCAAGTGCCCGGTGAGCAGTACGTCGCCACGGGCAGGACGTACGAGAAGGACGGTTACATCCCGGAATGGCGCGGGATTCGCGACGATCGGGGGCGCGTGATGGTCGCCATTTGTTTCAACATGCACCTGGGTGACGCCTGGGAGTGGGCCGATGATCCTCGCTATCCGGAGAAGTTCGCGTCGCTGGCGTTTCGGCTGGGCATTAACTATGTGATGTACGGAATGACGCACTGACGGTGAGCTTCGGGCCGCGATTCTAGTTCGTATTTCTTACAGGCACGCGCGACGCCGCTCGTCCATCATCGGCGGGCAATTGAACCGTGCGGATTTTTCCGGTTGTGAGAAACAGCATTTTTCATGGGTCGATCCGGATATGTTCGAATTTCTGTTCAAGTATCCTCGGGCTGTTTTTTCCAAGGGCAACCTGGTCCTGCTGGGCGCCTGGCCGAAGTGGGTTCTGGTCCTTTTTCTGATTGCCGCGGCGGCGGGCCTGGCGTGGCTGATTCGTTCGAAACTTCCGCAGGCCTCCCCGCAGGTGCGCAACTGGAAAGCGGGCGTCATCTGGCTGCTACAATTCGCGATGGTGGCGCTTCTGCTGATCCTGTTGTGGCAGCCGGCGATCCTGGTGTCCGAACTGCGGCCGCAGCAGAACATCATCGCCGTCCTGGTGGACGATTCGCGCAGCATGGCCATTGCGGACAACGGAGCGACGCGCGAGGCGCAGGCCGTCAAGGCGCTCCAAGGCGGCGTGCTCGAGCAGTTGGGAAAGAAATTCCAGGTTCGCCTCTACCGCGCCGACGGGCATCTGACGCGCATTTCCAAGCTGGATGATTTGAAGGCCGCGCCGCCGGCTCCGGCCACGCGCCTTGGCGACGACCTCAAGCAATTGGCCGGGGAAGCGGCCGACCTGCCGATCGGCGCCGTCGTATTGCTCAGCGACGGCGCGGACAATTCCGGCGGAATCGATCTCGATACCATTTCGATGCTGCGCAGCCGCCGGATTCCCGTGCACACAGTGGGATTCGGCCTGGAACAGGTGCCGCACGACGTGGAGATCAACGATGCTGAGGTCGCGCCGCGCGCCCTGGCCGATTCGCGGCTGGCCGCGAAAATCAGCTTTCACCAGCGCGGCTATGCCGGGCAAAAAGCCATGCTGACGGTGCGCGATGCCGGGAAAGTCCTCGCGGGCCGCCAGATTACTTTTGCCTCTGACGGCAGCACGCAGAGCCAGACGCTTTTGTTCAATGCCGGACCGGCAGGCGCCAAGACGCTCCAGTTTTCCATCGATGCGCTTCCGGGGGAGGAAAATCGCGCCAACAATAGCATCTCGCGCCTGATCAACGTCGAATCCGCCAAAAAACGTATTCTGTATATCGAAGGCGAACCTCGCTGGGAATATAAATTTATCCGCAGGGCCGAACAAAACGACCGCATCGTCAGCATCGCCTCCATGCTTCGCACCAGCGAAAATAAAATTTATCGCCAGGGAATCGAAAATCCCCAGGAACTTGCTGACGGTTTTCCGTCCCGCGCCGAGGACTTGTTCGGCTATCAGGCGATCATGATCGGATCGGTCGAAGCCAGCTACTTTACGGCGGCGCAGAAGGATTTGATCCACCAGTTTGTGGACCGTCGTGGCGGAGGATTGCTGTTTCTGGGCGGGCGCGCCGCGTTAGGCGATGGCGGCTGGGCGTCTTCGAGCCTTGCGGATTTGCTTCCCGTTGTTCTTCCCAACAAGAAAGGAACGTTTCACCGCGATCCGGCTACTGTTTCACTCACTCCCGCCGGGGCCGACAGCATCATCACGCGGCTGGTAGAGGACCCCGCGGCCAACGTGGAACGCTGGAAAAAACTTCCCTACCTGATGGATTATCAGGAAGTGGGCACGCCCAAGCCCGGAGCGGTGGTGCTGGCCGACATGACCGCGAACAACCGGAAAATGCCCTTGCTGATCACGGAAAATTACGGCCGCGGGCGCACCGCCGTGCTGGCCACCGGCGGCACCTGGCGCTGGCAGATGAGCCAGCCGCTGGAGGATCAGACGCATGAGGAGTTCTGGCAGCAATTGCTGCGCTGGCTGGTGACGGACACGCCGAACCCCGTGGTCGCCTCGGTTCCCAGCCAGGTGCTGCTCGACGACGGCCACGTTCGGCTTTCCGCCGACGTGCGCGACACCAATTATCTTCCCGCCGCCGACGCCCACGTCGAAGCGCACATCCTGGGGCCCGGCGGCACGGCGGCGCAAATCGAGATGACTCCCGATCCGAATACTCCGGGCACGTTCCACGCCGACTGGACGGCGGATCTTCCCGGGTCGTATCTCACCGAGGTGGTCGCCACGCGCGGCAAGCAGGAGCTTGGCCGGGACGTTCTGACGTTTGCGCGCATGAACGGCGTCGCCGAAAGTTTCCATACCGGGCAGAATCGCGACCTGCTCGAAAAACTTTCCGAACAGACCGGAGGGAGCTACTGGACACCGCAGGACGTTTCCCGCCTGCCCAATGAAATTTCCTATTCCCAAGCGGGCATCACCGTGCGCGACACCAAGCAACTCTGGAATATGCCCATCGTGTTCCTGCTGCTGGTGATGTTGCCTTGCGCGGAGTGGCTGTTGCGCAGGAAGTGGGGAGTGGTATGAGGGCTCGGGGAAAAATCATGGGCAGGGCCGCGCTGCTGCTTGCTTTCTGGATTGCAGGCTCGACGTTGGCCGTGCGCCCCGCGCAGGCCGCGCCGTATTACGTTACCGTCGCGGGCCTTGGCGGCGAGCCGGATTACGAGCAGCGCTTTACCGCGCTGGCCAAGGACCTGGACAAGCTTTTGAAAGCCGCCTCGAATGACGCGCACGTTTACACGCTCAGCGGGAGCGACGCCACGAAGGCGCGCCTCACCGAGACGCTGGCTCAGATTGCGCGGGAAGCCAAGCCCAGCGACGAGTTCACGCTGATCCTGATCGGCCACGGTTCCTACGACGGCGAGCAGTACAAGTTCAACCTGCCCGGCCCGGATATTTCCGGAGAGGAACTGGCCGCGCTGTGCGACCGGATTGCCGCGAAACGCCAGTTGATCGTAAACACCACGAGCGCCAGCGGCGGCTCGATCGGCGCGCTGCAAAGGGCCGGACGAATCGTGATCGCCGCGACAAAGTCGGGCACGGAAAAAAACGCCACTGTCTTTGCCCGTTACTGGGTGGAGGCGCTCAGCGATGCCTCCGCCGATCTGGACAAGAACGACGTCATCAGCGCGCTCGAAGCGTTTCGATATGCCGACCGGAAAACGGCTTCGTTTTACGAATCGCAAAAACGCCTGGCCACCGAGCACGCCGTGATCGAGGACACCGGAAAGAAAGAGGCTGTGCGCGCGGCCTCGGCGGAAAATGGTGAGGGCCTGCTGGCCGCGAATTTCGTGCTGCTGCGCCTGGGCGCGGCGCAAAGGGAGGCCAACGATCCGGCCAAACGCGCGCTGCTGGACAAGAAAGAAGAGCTGGAGCGCAAAATCGATACCCTGAAATACCAGAAGGCCGCGATGTCCTCTGAGGATTACAAAAAGCAGCTGACCGCCGCTCTGCTCGAACTGGCCAGGGTGCAGGAGGCATTGGACAAGTGAACGGGCAAGCCACGCGCCGCGCACGCCAGATTTTCCTGTGCGGCGTGGTGTGCGCGGCAAGCCTCGCGGGCGCGAGCATTTCCGGCGCCGCGACGCCGGGTGATTGCCAGGCCCTGCGCAAGCACGGCCATCGCGCCGAAGCGCGGAAGTGCTACGAATCGCTGACCACCGCGCGCGATCCCTACCTGCGCGCCGAAGGCTACTGGGGCGTCGAACAGTATCAGGAGGCCAACAACCAGTTCCGCATCGCCGTGGCGCAGTCTCCTGCGAATGCCATGTATCGGGTTCGCTGGGGACGCCTGCTGCACGAGCGCTTCAACAACACCGATGCCGACAACCTCTTCAAGGAAGCCCTGGAACGCGATCCCAACAACGCGCAAGCCTATTACGGCCTTGCGCTGGTCAGCGCGGATGGATTTGACAGCAAGGCCTTCACCTACGTCAACAAAGCGCTGGAGCTGGACCCCAAGTTCGTCGAAGCCCATGAACTCAAGGCCAACCTGCTGCTCGAGGATTCGGACGAAGCGAAGGCTTCCGCGGAAGCCGACGAGGCACTGAAACTTTCTCCCGAAGCGCTGGACGCGATGGCCATTCACGCCGCCATTGAAATTCTGGCCGACCGCTCGCCCGATGCGTGGCTGGTAAAAATTCGCCGCGTCAATCCCGTGTATGGGCAGGGTTACGCGCTCATCGCGCATCATCTGGTGCTGAACCGCCGCTACGAGGACGGCATCGCCTACTATCGCAAGGCGATTGAGGCGAACCCGCGGCTGTGGTCGGCGCATTCGCAACTGGGCATCAACCTGATGCGCCTGGGACAGGAAGACGAACCGCGCAAGCAGCTGGAACTGAGCTACGACAACGGTTACCGGAATGACGAGACGGTCAACAGTCTTCGCCTGCTTGACAGCTACAAGAATTTTGTCACCTTCAGGGACGCCACCACGATCCTCAAGCTGCAGAAGAACGAAGCAGCCCTTCTTCGCCCCTACTTTGAAGCCGAGTTGAAGCGCATCATCGCCACCTACAATAAAAAGTACAAGATGACGCTGCCGGGTCCCGTGCAGGTGGAGGTTTATCCCAACCACGAGGATTTTGCCGTGCGCACCATGGGCATGCCGGGCCTGGGCGCGTTGGGCGTCACATTCGGCGAAGTCATCGCCATGGACAGCCCCTCGGCCCGGCCTCCCGGGGAGTTTCTCTGGGCCAGCACGCTGTGGCACGAGATGAGCCACGTCTACGTCCTCACAGCCACCAATCATCGCGTGCCGCGCTGGTTTACCGAAGGCCTGGCGGTGCATGAGGAAACCCAGGCATCGCCGGAATGGGGCGACCGCATCACGCCGGAGGTGGTCGCGGCGATTCGCGACAAGAAATTGCTTCCGGTTGCCGATCTGGACCGCGGATTCATACGCCCCGAATATCCCGGCCAGGTGCTGGTGTCCTACTATCAGGCGGGCCGCATCTGCGATTACATTCAGGATCGCTGGGGCGCCGGCAAATTGCTGCAGATGGTGCACTCCTTTGCCGGTCAGACAACCACGCCGGACGTCATCCGGCAAGATCTGGGCATGGCTCCCGAAGCGTTCGATAAACAGTTTCTGGCCTGGCTGGACCAGGACGTTGGAAAAACAGTCGCAAATTTTGACAAGTGGCGCGCCGCCTTGAAGGATCTGGTGAAGCAAGCCAGGGACAAGAACTACGACGCGGTCCTCAAGGAAGGCGAAGCAGTGCGCGCCATGTACCCGGACTACATTTATCCGGCGAACGCCTACGAATTCATGGCCCAGGCCGACATGGCCAAGGGCGACAAGCCGGCTGCCGCCGCGATCCTCACGGCATACGAAAAAATCGGCGGGCATAATCCGCCGGCGCTGAAAGAGCTGGCCACGCTCGAAGTGGAACTCGGAAAGCCCGGCGAGGCCGCCGCCACGCTGAACCGCCTCAACTACATTTATCCGATGGACGAAGACCTGCACCGGCGCCTGGGCGATTTGTGGTTCGCGCAGAAAAATTATTCCGGCGCCATTCGCGAATACACCGCCGTGATCGCTTCCAACCCGATCGACAAGGCCTCCGCGCAATTCAATCTGGCCAGGGCCTACTTCGCGGCCGGCCAGAAAGAAAATGCCCAGGACCACATCCTGGCGTCACTGGAAGCGGCGCCCGATTTCCGTCCGGCCCAGAAGCTGCTCCTGCAGTTGAACGATTCCAGCGAAGAAAATAAAAACGAGGGGAAATAGAACATGGCCTCTATCGCACAGCTCGATCCGGATTCCGCGGAACTCAAAAAACGCATTGAGCGCTTCCAGACCGTGCGGGACAACATTCTCGGACAGGTCCGCCAGGTGATCGTCGGGCAGGAGGAGGTGCTCGACCAGATCCTCACTTCGCTGTTTGTCGGCGGGCATTGCCTGATCACCGGCTTGCCGGGCACGGCCAAGACGCTCATGGTCCGCACGATTGCCCAGACGCTGGGCCTGGTGTTCAAGCGCATTCAGTTCACGCCCGACCTGATGCCCTCCGACATCACCGGGACCGACATCATCGAGGAAGATCCGACCACCGGGCACCGCCGCTGGACCTTCGTCCCCGGGCCGATCTTCGGCAACATCGTGCTGGCCGACGAGATCAACCGCACGCCTCCGAAAACGCAATCGGCGCTGCTTGAGGCCATGCAGGAACTCTCCTGCACCGTGCGCGGCAACCATTACAAGCTGCCCGCGCCCTTCTTCGTGCTGGCCACGCAGAACCCCATCGAGCTGGAAGGCACCTATGCGCTTCCCGAAGCGCAGCTGGACCGCTTCCTGTTCAACGTGATCCTGGATTATTTGAGCGCCGCCGACGAGGTGAAAGTTGTGGACCTGACGACCACGACGCGCGTCGTGCAGATCGAACCGGTCACCTGCGCGGAGGAAATTCTCGATTTTCAGCAACTCGTGCGCATGGTGCCGATCGGCGAATCCCTGGCCCAATACGTCGTCAACCTGGTGCGCGCGACGCGGCACAACAGCGGCTCCGCGCCGGACTTCGTGAAGAAGTATGTCAATTACGGGGCCAGCGTCCGCGCCGCGCAGTTTATCGTTCTGGCGTCGAAGGCCCGCGCACTGGCGCACCGCCGCTACCACGTCGCGTACGAGGATATCGTCGCGCTGGCGACCCCGGTGCTGCGCCACCGGATCCTGCTGAATTTCCATGCCGAATCGGACCGCATCGATTCGGACGAGATTTTGCGCCAGCTGCTTGCGCACATGCCGCCGCCATCCAAGGCTTGAGAAAGACGGAGAGGATTTTATGCTGCAGCGCTTTTTAGACCCGACCGTGCTCGCCGGAATTTCCGGCCTGGATCTGGTGGCCAAGACCGTCGTCGACGGTTTCGTCGCCGGGCTGCACCGCTCGCCCGATTTTGGATTCAGCCAGGAATTCGCCGAGTACCGCTCCTATACTCCCGGCGACGACCTGCGCCACGTGGACTGGAACGTCTTTGCCCGCACCGAGCGCGCCTATTTGAAACGCTATCGCGGGGAAACCAACAGCCAGCTCACCGTGCTGCTAGACGCCAGCGCCTCCATGAAGTTTTCCTCGCACGCGGTCAGCAAGATGGACTACGCGCGTTTCACCGCTGCCGCGCTGTTCTACCTGGCGATTCAGAACCAGCGGGACGCCGCCGGCCTGATCGTTTTCGACGACGAGATTCGCCAGTACATCCGGCCGTCCACGCGCCAGGGTCAGCTGCACCGCCTGCTCAGCGGCCTGGAACATGCCGAGCCGCACGCGCGCACCGATTTCGCCAAGCCACTCGACCATTTCCAGCAGTTCCTGCGCCGCCGCGGGATCGTCGTCTTCATTTCCGATTTTTACGATTCCCCCGGCAACATTGTGCGCACGATTGAGCCTCTGCGCTTCCACGGCAACGAAGTGGTGCTGTTTCACATTCTCGATCCCCGGGAAATCCGGCCGGAATTCGGCGAGCCCGCCACACTGGTCGACCTGGAAACGCAGGATCATATGGAAATTACTCCCGAATATGTGCGCGATGTATACCGGCAGAAATTCGACGCGCACGTCGAAGAGTTGCGCGACAAAGCGCGCGGCGCGGGCATGGATTATCAGTTGCTCGTCACCGACAAGCCCCTGGACGCCGCGCTCCGGGAGTATCTCTCGCTTCGCCAGGGGAGGGACTGAGTGGGCCTGTTCGCTCCATGGTTTCTCGCGGGTCTTGCGGCGCTGGCCGTGCCGTTCTACGTGCATCTGCTGCGGCGGCACACCACCACGCCGCGTCCGTTCAGTTCGCTGATGTTTTTCGAGCGCCGCACACAGAGTTCGATCAAGCATCGCCGCCTGCGCTACCTGCTGCTGCTGTCGCTGCGGGCGCTGCTGCTGCTGCTGCTCGTGCTGGCGTTCACGAATCCGTTCATCAACCGCTCGGCGGCGGATATGAGCGGCCAAAAACTGATGCTGCTGGTGATCGATCATTCGTTCAGCATGCGCGCGGGAACGCGCCTGGCCGACGCGCGCCGCGAGGCACTGGCCGTGCTTGCCTCGCGCAAACCCGCCGACCGCGCGCAGGTCATGGCGCTGGGCTCGCAGCTGCAGGCGCTCACGCAGCCGTCGCAGGATGCGGGCGCGCTGCGCGCCGCTGTCGAAAATCTGCAGCCCGGCGACTCGCGCGCCAGCTACGCCGAACTGGCGCGCGCCGTGCGGGCGATGGCGGAAACGATTCAAACGCCCATCGAACTTCATTTTTTCAGCGACATGCAGAAATCCGCGATGCCGGCAAGTTTTTCCGAGCTGGCGCTGCCCGCGAATGTTTCGCTCATCCTGCATCCGGTCGCCCAGGGCGCCGCGCCGAACTGGACCGTGGAAAGCGTGAACGCCCCGGGCCAGGTTTGGGACCCGAAAAAATCGCGCGTGCAGGCGGTGGTCGCCGGCTTCGGCACTCCCGCCGCCACGCGCGCCGTATCCCTGGTGGTGAACGGCAAGACGATCGCCACGAAAAATGTTGAGGTGCCCGCCGGCGGCAGCGCCACCGCCGAGTTTGACTCCCTCGCTGTGCCTTACGGCTTCACACGCTGCGCGGTGCGCATCGATTCGGCGGACGCTTTTCCCGCGGACGACGTGAGCCTGTTCGCCGTCGAGCGCTCCGATCCCCGCAGCGCGCTGTTTGTTTCCGATGCGGGCGACTCGCGTTCGCCGCTTTATTTCCGTTCCGCGCTGGCCTCGGCGGCGGAGTCCGCCTTCACGCTGGAAACGGTAAGCGCGGGGCAGGCTGCGGGCCTGCCCCTTTCGAAATACGCGTTTGTCGTTCTTTCCGACCTGATTTCCGTGCCTGCATCGATGGAAAGCGATTTGCTGCGGTATGTCCGGGCGGGCGGCAGCGTCTGGATTCTGGAAGGGGCGTCCGCGGCGCAGAGCGCGCGCGTGCCCGTGTTTGGCGGCAACGTTTTGGGATCGCATTATTATTCGCGCACCAGCGACCAGTTTTTGAACGTGGGCGACGCCGATCCCTCCTACCCGTCCGTGGAAAATACCGGCCGTTTCGCCGGAGTGAAATTTTACTTTGCGGTTCGCGTGGATCCCGGCGATGCGCGCGTGATTGCGCGGCTCACCGATCAGACGCCTTTGCTGCTGGAGAAGAAAATCGGCGAGGGCCGCGTGCTGCTGTTTGCTTCCGGCCTGGACAACATCACCAACGATTTTCCGCTCCAGCCGATCTTCGTGCCCTTCGTCGAGCAGACCGCGCTCTATCTTTCCGGGACCCAGCGCCGCAGCGGCGCGCGCACCGTCGATTCGTTTCTCGATCTGCGCAGCTCCACGCAGCAATCCGGATCCGGCGGAGCCGACATCGGAGTCGAGGTGATCGATCCGGACGGCCGCCGGCCGCTTTCCCTGAAACAGGCCGCCTCCGAGCGCACCTTCCAGTTGACGCGCGCCGGGTTTTACCAAATCAAGCTGGCCAACGGACGCCGGGAAGTCGTCGGCGTGAATCCGGACCGGCGCGAATCCAACCTGGAAACCGTGCCCGCCGATACGCTGGCGCTCTGGCGCGGAAATTCGGGTACGGGTGCGCAGCAGGCGGCCGCCGGGCAGGCGACAACCGAACACACGCAGCCATACAGTTTATGGTGGTATATAATGCTTCTAGTATTTGCCGCAGCCATTGCGGAGTCCCTTCTTGCCGATCGATACTTAGGCGCACAAGAGCAGGAGGACGTATGAGCCTTCGCGAGCAGCTCAACTCCTATATCAAACAGCTGGAAAAGCGCCTGCGCCTGGGCGCCCTGCTTCGCGGCACCGCCATTTTGACCTCCGTGGCCCTGGGGTCCACGGTTGTCCTGGTCCTGATCACCAACGCATTTGCGTTTTCCCGGTGGAGCATTACCAGCGCGCGCGTTGTGCTGCTTTTCGCGATTCTGCTGGCCATCAGTTTCGGCATCGCCATCCCGCTGGCCGCGCTGAACCGGCGCCGCGCCGCACGCCGGGCCGAAGCGATTTTCCCCGAATTTCAGCAGCGCCTGGTGACCTTTGCCGAACGCGACGCACAGGCGCGCGAGCCTTTCCTCGACCTGCTGGCCGCCGACACGCTGGACGTCGCGCAAACGGCGGAGCCCGCGCGGCTGGTTCCCGGCCGCAAGCTGGCGGTATTTCTCGTCATTGGCGCGGCTTCGCTGTGCATTTTGCTCTGGATGATTCTGGCCGGGCCGGGATACCTGGGCCACGGCGCGGCATTGATCTGGGCGGCCACGCCGCCCGACGGCGCCGCTCCTTTTTATGACATTCAGGTGACGCCCGGCAATATTACCGTTCGCCGGAATTCCGATCAGGTTGTGACCGCGCAGCTCATCGGCCTGCAAACCGATAACGTGCGCCTGTACGCCCGCTATCAGAGCGCTTCCAAGTGGGATCAGGTGGCCATGCGCCCGCAGCCTGGAAGCCCGGGCTTTCAATTCATCTTCGCGGGACTCCCGGAAAATGTCGAATATTACGTTGAGGCCGGGCCGCTCACCTCAAAACATTTCACCATCCGCGTGCGGGACCTTCCCAGCGTGAAGAACATCCGCGTGACGTACCGCTATCCTTCCTGGACACACCTGCAAAACGTTGTCGAGCAGCGCGGCGGCGATCTCCGCGCGGTCGAAGGCACCGAAGCGGACCTGGAAGTGCAAACGGACCGGCCGCTGCGCGACGGCATCCTGGTCCTGAACGATGACCAGCAAATTCATCTCACCGGCGGCGAAGGCAACGTCTACAAGGGCACCGTAAAGATCGAAAAGGACGGCGTGTACCACGTTGCCACTCTCGATCAGGGACAGCCCGTGCGCCTCTCGAACGATTTCTTTATCGAGGCGCGCAAGGCGGAGCCGCCCAACGTGATCATCGCGCGTCCCGGGCACGATTACCGGGCAAGCCCCATCGAGGAAGTCACCGTGGCGGTGAAGGCGGACGATGAATTCGGACTCACGGGAATGGCGCTGCATTATTCGGTCAACGGCGGGCCCGAACAGGCCGTCGATATGCTGAAGCAAAAGGGGATCAAGCAGGCCGACGGTTCCACCACGCTTTCCCTGGAAAATTTCAAGCTCGTGCCCGGCGACGTCATCGCCCTGTACGCCAGTGCCCGCGACGCCCACGCCGAATCCCACACGGACATTTCCTTCATTCAGGCCGAGCCGTTCGAGCGGGAATTTTCACAGTCCCAGGCGGCCGGCGGCGGAGCCGGCGGCAGGCAGCAGGATCAGAACAATATTTCGCAGCGGGAAATGGAAATCATCGCCGAGACCTGGAAGCATCGCGGCGACAAGACGGCCACGCGGCAAGCGTCCGCTGAAGCGGCCAAGTTCCTTTCCGAGGTGCAATCCAAGCTGAGCGATCAGGCGAAATCGCTGGCCGGGCGCATGCAAAGCCGCGAGCTTTCGCAGGAAAACGAGGAATTCGGGAACTTCGTGAAGGATATGAACGCGGCCGCGGCCGCCATGGGTCCTGCCGCCGATAAACTGCAGAAACAAAAATGGCAGGACGCCCTTCCCGACGAGCAGAAGGCCCTGCAGCATCTGTTGCGCGCCGAGGCTACCTTCCGCCAGATTCAGGTGGCCTTCGGCAGCGGCGGTGGCGGGGGAGGGGGCGCGGGAGCGGGCCGCGATCTCGCCAGCCTGTTTGACCTGGAACTCGACACGGAAAAGAATCAGTACGAAACCGCGCAGACGGCCGGTTCGGCAACCCAGCAAGAAAAGAACATCGACGAGGCGCTGCAGAAACTGGACCAGCTGGCGCGGCGCCAGAATGAATTGGCGCAGCAGCAGCGCAACAACAATCAGCAAAGCTCCGAGCAGCGCTGGCAGCAGGAAATGCTCCGCCGCCAGGCGGAGGAACTGCAGCGCCAGATGGAGCAGCTCGCCCGCAACAGCAGCCAGGGCAGCTCGCAATCCAGTTCGCAGCAGGGTGGCGCGCAGGGAAGTTCGTCGTCCGGCTCGTCGGGGCAATCCGCTTCGGGCGATCCGCGCGTGCAGCAGTCACTCGACCGGCTCCGCCAGGCCACCGACGACATGCGCCGCGCCGCCTCTCCGCAGCAAAGCGAAGCCGAAGCGCGCCGTGCCGCCGACCGCTTAAAGCAAGCCACGGATTTGCTGGGCGGCATGCGCCGGCAGCAATCGTCCTCAAAAGTCGATTCCCTGGCGGAGGAATCCGCCCGCCTTGCCAGCCAGGAGCACGAACAGGCCGACAAGATTCGTCAGATGTTCGGGCAGAACATGGGATCCACGCCCACCATACAGGATCTCCGGAATCTGGCCGGCGAACGCGAGAAGCTGGCCGATGATCTTGGCGGTCTGGAAAAGAATCTGCAAGATGCGGCCCGTGAACTGGCGATCGGCAAACAGAATGCCGCCTCCACCAAATTACGGGAGGCTCTGGGCGATATGCAGCAGTCCGACCTGCGTGCGCGCATTCAGCGGGGGGCGGATTGGATGCGCCGCGGCATCAATCCCAACGCGAACGGCATGGAGCCGGAAATTTCCGCCGCCATGCAACGCCTGGAAAAGGGCGTGCGTGACGCGCAGCAGGCCATGGGCGCCGCGCCGCAGCAGGGGAACGATTCGCAGCAGGATCTGGAATCCGCGCTGAACCGTGTGGAGCGCTTGCGCAGCCAGATGGACTCCCTATCGCGCGATGGACAGGGACGCCGCCAGGGCCAGACCGGTGGCCAGAACGGCGGCGGTCCCGCTGGCGCGCCGGGCGCCAGAATTGGCGGCGGCGCCTACGGGGAAGGCTTCCGCAACACCCCCGGCGGCGGAGGCGTGGGCGATCTGTACGGCAACTTTGACACCGGGAATAACACGCCGCGGGGAGGCTCCGCCGTGCAGCCGGACAATTCGCGCATCCCTCCGCAGCGCGCTTACGAGGAAGGCATGCGCAATCTGAACCAACTGCGCCAGACCGTGCGGGACGACCCCGAAATGGAGAAACAGGTTCAGGATTTGATCCGCGCGATGGGGAATCTCGATCCCAGGCGTTTCCCCGGCAATCCGGCGCTGCTCGAGCAACTGCATGCGCAGGTGCTCGCCGGCGTCGATAAGCTTGAGCTTCAAATACGGCGCCAGCTGGACGGCCAGCAATCCGGCCAGGTGCGCAGCGGCGACACGGCCACCATACCGCAAGGCTACGAAGAATCCGTCGCAGAGTATTACCGCCGCCTGAGCAAAGGCAAATAAACCGATTCCGCCCGCATTCCTCCACAGCTTTTCAATGAAATGCCGGAAATCCCCGCCCGTGGCGCATGAATCGGGAATCGGCCGGAAGATATATATAGAAGTAAACGAGAATTGACTTGCCGGAAATGAGAATCGCGGCGAGAATCGTCTCACTGAATACCAGAACGCGCCTGCTGATGTTATCCCCTTCCTGGAGCCGGGCTCCGAGCTTATAAAGCGTTTGGTGATACGGGGAAATCCGTGACGGACGAAACGACGAACGCGCAAGACGCGCCGAAGCGCCGCCATTTCCTAGAAATATTTCTTGGCGCCAGCGTGACGGCGTCGCTGATTTCCTTCGTGTATCCCGTCCTGCGCTACATGATTCCTGTCCAGAACGCGGAACCCGCGGCCGATTCTGCGCTGGCCGGGCACCTGGGAGATCTAAAGCCCAACACCGGAAAAATTTTCCGGTTCGGCAACCGCCCCGCACTGCTCGTTCTCACGAATGACGGGAAATACCACGCCATGTCGGCGGTTTGCACTCATCTGAACTGCACGGTGCAGTATCGCAGCGATCTGCACGCCGTGTGGTGCGCCTGCCACAACGGAATGTATTCCGTCGACGGCCGCAACATCAGCGGCCCTCCCCCGCGGCCTCTGGAAACCTATCAGGTGATTTTAAAAGGCGATGATATTTACGTTCGCCGCGATGAGAACGCCTGAGATGGCCGCGCTTGTCCACATCAAGGAATGGATCGACGAAAGATTCGGCTTGAAGGAGCTTCTGGCCTTCGCCCGCCACAAAACCGTCCCTCGCCACCGCTTGTCCTACTGGTATTTCTTCGGGGGAATGACGCTGTTTCTTTTTATCATCCAGGTGATCACCGGAATTCTGCTGCTCTTGTATTACCGCCCCAGTCCAAACGAAGCGTTTGAAAGCGTGCAGTACATCATGACGCAGGTCCGCTTTGGCTGGTTGATCCGCTCGATCCATTCCTGGAGCGCCAACCTGATGATCTTCATGGCCATCGCCCATATGTTCAGCGTGTTTTTCCTGAAGTCCTACCGGAAGCCGCGGGAATTGACCTGGCTCAGCGGCATGCTGCTGCTGTTTATCGTCCTGGGATTCGGTTTCAGCGGATACCTGTTGCCGTGGAATACGCTTTCATTTTTCGCGACCAAGGTGGGGACGGACATCGCCGGGCAGGTGCCGCTGGTGGGGAAATGGATTCTTGTTTTTCTGCGCGGCGGCGATGACGTTTCCGGCGCGACGCTGACGCGGTTTTTCGGTTTTCACGTGGCGGTTCTTCCGGGGCTTGCGACGCTGCTGATCGCGCTGCACTTGTTTCTGGTGCAGCGCTTCGGAATGAGCGTGCCGCCCTCGCTGGAGGCCGAATGGGCCGCCAAGCCTGCCGAAGAGCGCGAAATGCGGTTCTTTCCCAATTTTCTGCTGCGCGAACTGATGGCCTGGTACGTGGCGCTGGCAATCCTTGGCGGCCTGGCCGCTTTCATGCCCTGGGAACTGGGCACGAAGGCCGATCTGTTTGCCTCCGCGCCGCAGGGCATCCGCCCGGAATGGTATTTCATGTTCATGTTCCAGACGCTCAAGCTGCTTCCGGGGAAAATCTGGTTTCTCGACGGCGATGTGGTGGGCGTGCTGGGATTCGGGGCCGCATTCCTGTTGTGGACGCTGCTGCCGTTTTTTGACCGGGGAAAGAGCGGCCGGCCGGCCCGCCTGATCACGGGCCTGGGCGTATTTGTGCTGACCTATTTTGTGGCGTTGACGGTGTACGGGTACGTTGCGAAGTAGAGCGGGGGGCTTCGCGCCCCTGGAAGGGTGGGGCATTTTGATTCGCGTGGCGGGAAATGAAAAAAACAGGCCGGGCGGGCGGACGATGTGCTGGGCCAGGAAGATCGCGCTGATCGTGTTGCCGGGTCTTTGCGCGTTCCTGCTGCCTGCCGCCCCTCCCTTGGCGGCGCAAACCGCGAACCATTGCCTGCAATGCCACTCGCAGCTCGATGCGCCGGTGGGCGTGACGCGCAAGGAATTTTCCGAAAGCATCCATGCGCAGAAGGGGCTGACCTGCACGAGTTGCCATGGCGGTGACGCGTCCAGCGACGATATGGACACGGCCATGGGCAAAGCGGCGGGCTTTAAGGGGCACATCGAACGCGCACAGATCCCGGCCCTGTGTTCCAAGTGCCATTCCGACGCCGCCTATATGCGCGGATACAATCCCTCATTGCGGACCGACCAGTTCAGCCAGTATCAGACCAGCGTGCATGGAAAACTCCTGGCCAGGGGAGACACGCGCGTTGCGGTCTGCTCGGATTGCCACACCGCGCACGATATTCTTCCGCCGAACGATCCGCAATCTACGGTCTACCCGGTGAATGTGGCGAAAACGTGCGCGAACTGCCATGCCAATCCCGAGCACATGAAGGGATACAACATCCCGACCAATCAGTACGCGCTTTACTCCACCAGCGTGCATTACAACGCTCTTATGGTGCAGGGCGATTTAAGCGCGCCAACGTGTTCGACGTGCCACGGTAGCCACGGCGCCGCGCCCCCGGGCGTCGCATCGGTCGAGCGCGTCTGCTCCACCTGTCACGTATTTCAGCAGCAGCTGTTTGACTCCGGGCCGCACAAGGAGGGATTCGCCGCCCTGGGTCTTTCCGGCTGTATCACCTGCCACACCAACCATGGCATCCAGCATCCCAGCGATGCGATGATTGGGACAGGCAAGGGCGCGGTCTGCATGAAATGCCATTCCGCGGGCGAGCCCGCTTACGCGGCCGCGGGCGCGATGCATGATGGATTGCAGAATCTGGATCAACAGATCGCGCGCTCGGACGAAATTCTCACCCGCGCTGAGACCTCCGGCGTGGAAGTGGGAGAAGCGAAACTCGCGCTGTCGGAAGCGCGCGACGATTTGACCAAAGCCCGCGTTACCATCCACAGCGTGCAGGCCTCGGCGGTGGACCAGAACATTCAGGCCGGCTTGCAAGTGACGCAGAAGGCGTACCAGGCAGGCCTCAATGCGCTGGCGGAATTGAAACATCGCCGCGAGGGCCTGGCGGCATCCCTGGCGGCCATCGTCCTTGTGTTGATTGGTCTGGCGCTGTTGATCCGGAAAGTGGATGCGCAAAAATCGGAGTCCCTCAGGAGATGAAGCCATGAAAAATACCTTACTGTTGGCCGCGGCGCTGGCATTGACGATTTCCCCGAGCGTGTTTGCGGCGGGCAATGCGGAAGCGGGCAAAACCGTTTATATGAAGCGGTGCGTCGCCTGCCACGCCCCGGACGGAAATGGAAAAGAGGCGGTGGCCAAGATGATGAAGGCGACTATTCCTCCATTGCCCTCCAAAGACGTGCAAGCGCTCAGCGATGCGGCAATGCGCAAAGTCATTACCGATGGAAAAGGCAAAATGAAACCGGTAAAGAACCTGAGCGCCAGTGACACGGAAAATCTGATCGCCTTCGTCCGCAGTTTGGCCAAAAAGTAGCGATCCCGGGCTTTGGCTAATGTTTCGGCAGGGGTTTGCGCGGCAGCATCTGCTCCGCGTTGGCCGCCTGGTAGGCGAACGTCGCGACAATCACGGCCATTTGCTTCAGATCCGCTTCTTGGATGCGTTCGTATACATCCATATTCGTGTGGTGCGTGCGGGTTTCGTATTCGATGGGATCCTGAATAAATTGAAAGCCGGGCAGGCCCACCTCATCGAAGGAAACGTGATCGGTGCCGCCGGCCGAGCGCGGCGAGAGGGTGGTCATGCCCATGGATTCGAACGGCTCCATCCAGTTCTCGAAAATGGGGCGTACCGCTTCGTTGCCTTGCAGGTAGATGCCGCAAATTTTTCCCGTGCCGTTATCCACGTTGAAATATGCGGAAAGCTTGGCGTGGCCGGGCAGCAGACGCATGCTTTTGCGGTCCGCAAAATGTTCGCGGACGTAGGCGCGCGACCCGAGCAATCCCTCTTCCTCGCCCGTCCACAGCGCCAGGCGCACGGTGCGCCGCATTTTCAAATGGGACGCCTTCAAAATGCGCATGGCTTCCATCATCACGGCCGAGCCGGCGGCGTTGTCCGTGGCGCCTGTGCCGCTGGCCCAGGAATCCAGGTGCGCGCCGAGCATCACCAGCTCATCGGGTTTGTCTGTCCCCGGAATGTCCGCCAGGATGTTGAAGGAATTGAGATCGTCGTCATAAAACCTGTTATCGATGTTGATCCGCAGCGTCACGGGAATATTCATCTCCAGCGTGCGCAGGATGCGCCCGTAATGCTCGATGGCCACGGCCACGCGCGGAAGCACCTTCGGAGCTTTTGGGTCGCGTGACCCGCCGGCCATCACGGTGATCGTGCCTCCATCGTGCGGCGAAGGTTCCAGCCACGCCGCCGCGCCTTCCTTGGTCAGGAACTGCAGAAGCTTTTCGTTAAATTGCCGCTGCGCGCGCAGGCGGTCGCGTGCAGCCTTGTCCGGACGCGGTTGTTTGGCGGGCGGTTGCGCCAGGTCCGCTAGTTCCTGATCGGTGAAGCGGTGGCCCTGTGCCTGGAAATGCGCCTCGACCGGGCGCATCGGCGCGGTCAATACGAACATGCCTTTGAGTTTTCCGTGATACGCTCGAAAATCCTTTTCACTTTCAATTTTTGCGTACACCGCTTCGGCAATCACCGGCCCGTTT
>DATLTA010000096.1:0-36405 GCA_035533775.1 Candidatus Dormiibacterota bacterium
CGAAGTCGATGGCCGGGTCAAACGGCTCTATTCCATACACCAGAAGAGCTTGCGCCAGCACCGCACCATCGACCAGATTTACGATCTGCTTGCCGTGCGCGTGATTACCGACACGATTCGCAACTGCTACGCGGCGCTGGGCGTGATCCATCAGATTTGGCGGCCCGTTCCCGGCCGATTCAAGGATTACATTGCCATGCCGCGCCCCAACCTGTACCAGTCGCTGCATACCACCGTGATCCATGCCGGACAGACGTTTGAAGTGCAGATTCGTACGCAGGAAATGCATCGCATCGCGGAGCAAGGCGTCGCCGCGCACTGGAGGTACAAAGACGGCACGGATGTGTCCGACGCGGACGACCAGCGCATTCTGTGGATGCGCCAGCTGATCGAATGGGTCAAGGAAATGCAGGAGCCTTCGGAATTCATGTCCACGCTCAAGGTGGACCTGTATCCCGAGGAAGTGTACGCGTTTACGCCGAAGGGGAAGGTGCTCGCACTGCCGCGCGGCGCCACGCCCGTCGATTTTGCCTATGCCGTGCACACCGAAGTCGGCAATCAGTGCATCGGCGCGAAAGTGAACGGGCAAATTGTGCCGCTGCGGCATCGCCTGTCGAACGGCGACGTGGTGGAAGTGCTGACGCAGAAGGGGCACGTTCCCAGCCGGGACTGGCTGAACTTCGTGCGCACTTCCCGGGCGCGCAGCAAGATTCGCCACCACATCAATTTTATCGAGCGCAGCCAGGCCACCGAAGTGGGGCGGCGCCTGCTGGAGCGCGAGGCCCGGCAGGCCGGCCGCAGCCTGAAGAAGATTCCCGAGGCCGACCTGTTGCGCGTGGCCGGCGAATACGGATGCGCAAAACTCGAGGACCTGTTCGCGGATTTGGGATACGGAAAATTTTCCGCGCGGCAGATTATTTCCAATGCGCTGGGCGAACCCATGGCGCCGCACAAGCCCGCGCCAGAACCGGAGGAAACACCCGCGCGCCTGGTTTCCACCGTCAAGCGCATGCTGCGCGTGGGGGATTCGACCCTGCAGGTGGGCGGGCAGGATGACCTGATGGTCTTTCGCGCCAAGTGCTGTAATCCGATTCCGGGCGATGAAATCGTGGGATACGTGACGCGCGGGCGCGGCGTTGCCGTGCATTCGAAATCCTGTCCCAATGTCCAGAACCTGCTGTATCAGGTGGAACGGCGAATTGACGTGGAATGGGGCGGCGCGGCTGGATCTACCTACCCCGTCACGCTGCAGATCCGCGCCCAGGACCGGCCCGGGATGCTCGCCGATATCACCTTCGTCATCAGCGAAACCGGTTCGAATATCCGCACCCTGGGCAGCCATCCCGATAAATTGCACGCCCGTATCGATCTCACGCTGGAAATCTCCGATCGCAAGCAACTCGAGCGCATTATGGCGAATATCCGCAAAATTTCCGGCATATTTGGCGTCGAACGGCTTTTCAAAATCTGACCTTTCGGCGCGTCCCTGTTTGGATTCTGTTTTCCTCGAAACTTCGGGTTAATCTTCGCGGCACACGCGGCCGCCAATTTCTTCCATCGCGGTACAATAACAACATGTTCATTCGAAATCCAAAACGTGTGCCTCGCGCGCGGAACGTTCTGTCTGGATCGCTGCTTTCGATGGTATTGCTGTTTTCCGCGTGCAAGAGTTCGAAGCCACAGGATCCCCAGGCCGCTCAGGCGGAGATGTGGTACACCGGCGTGCCGGAGCTTAACTCCGTGCATGCTTCCACCGCGGAGGTGGAAGATCTTTCCAAGGCGCACGACGCGGGGGTCAGCGACCCGGGTTGTGCCACGCTCCTCAGGCTCGCGCGCAGCCGGAAAGTGCCTTTCGCGGACGGACAGGCCATTGCGGATTTGATGTCCGCGGGCTCGTCGGAACAAACCGTGCTCGAACTCGACCGCCTGAATCAGCTCGGCCTGTATGCCGGTCAGGCGCAGGCCCTGCGGCTCGCCGGATTTTCCGACAAGATTGTTCTGGCTGTAGCCCGGCGGCGGTCGCAGGGACTTCCGGTGCTGAGCGGAGAAAAACTGGGAGACCTGAAAAACTCCGGCGCCAGCGAGGCGGAAATCCTGCACATGGTTGAGACAGGAATCACCGACAAGCAAGCTTCCGAATATGTCGCTCTGCGGGAACGCGCCGCCGGCGGCCATGGATTTGTTTACCAGGGACATAACCACAAGAGATACTGACCATCGGTTGGCATTCCGGTTTTGCGGGAGAAATACGCAAGAGTATTTTTGTGTGCGGATCGCATCGATCCGGTGGCGCGCTTCCTGTCCGGATGCGCGCGGAAATTGCGGGCATTGTGAAACTTGAAATCCTGCAGGTTGGAAATCCAGTCTTGCGGCAACGCGCGCGGGCTTTGCGCCTTGCGGAAATTTCCAGCAGCGAAATACGGGACTTGATCCGGTCCATGCGCGCATGCATGAGGGAGGCGCCCGGAGTGGGTCTGGCGGCCCCGCAGGTGGGATATTCCCTGCAAATCGCGGTCATCGAGGACCGCGCAATCTACCATGAAGACGTTCCCGAGTCGCAAATGCGGGAACGCGAACGGCGCCCCGTTCCATTTCACGCGATCATCAATCCGAAAATCACGAAATTGGGCGGCGAGACCGTGGAGTTTTTTGAGGGTTGCCTAAGCCTGTCCGGATATTCGGCGCTGGTTCCCAGGGCGCGCAGCGTGTGCGTGGAATGCCTGGACGAACAGGGGAATGAAAAGGTGATTGAAGCGTCCGGATGGTATGCGCGGATTCTGCAGCATGAAATCGATCATTTGCAGGGCGGGCTGTATATCGACCGCATGCGTTCCCGGTCGTTTTCTTCGCTGGAGAATTTGGCGGAGTATTGGAAAGGCAAGCCTGTGAATGAAATCAAGAAGGCTTTGGAGCTGGGGCCAGAAGAAACCGCTTAGGTGGAAGCAGGCGTGGCGCATTTCACCCTCTCGGGCGGGAAATATGTTTCCACTTCCGCTCTCCATCCACCCGCCGGATTGAATTCCCGGATTTAATTCCTGTTACACATTGTTGTTCGTGCGCAACTTTCATCTCGCACAAGTGTTTTGCTAGTGTGCAGGCTCCAGGGAAACGA
Source organism: Candidatus Dormiibacterota bacterium (assembly GCA_035533775.1). Taxonomy (GTDB): domain Bacteria; phylum Acidobacteriota; class Terriglobia; order Acidiferrales; family UBA7541; genus Palsa-360. The sequence goes on from DATLTA010000096.1 coordinate 3,113, forward strand.
CGCGAGCCGGGAATCATTTGAGTTGCGAAGAGACAGGAGAATCGCCATGAAAACAGTGAAACTCATTTTGCAAGGTGCGGCCCTGATTGCCATGTTGGCGCCGGCGGCATTTGCGGGTCAGGCAGCGCCGAAAACTGCCCCGGCGACCATCAATCAAAGGAAGGAAAATCAGCAGAAGCGTATCGCCAGCGGTGTGAAGAAAGGCCAGCTCACCGCCGGAGAGACCGCGAAGCTGGAAACCAAGGAAGCCGGTTTGAACAAAAGAGAACGCCATATGCGCGCCGCGCACGGCGGCAAGCTGACGGCCGCCGATCGCGCCAGATTACGACACCGGCAAAACAAGATCTCCCGGAAGATCCGCAACAAGAAGCACAACGCGCGGGTGCGATAGCGGCGCCGGTGTCGCCGGCTGCGATGCGCCCTGCGCGCCGGACGATTGGCGAGGCGCAATCCGCATCCTCCACGCTTGCGGTAGCTTTTGACCCGCACCGCCCGCCCCGGTAGAATCAATCCATCTTGGACCGGAAAACATGCTTTCGCTTTTTTCGTTCCGCTGCCCTTTGCGCCGGGGCACTTCTGGCAACCGGTTGTGTACAGCCGCTCGGTCCCGGCTTTCATTTTGTAAACCGTCGGGCGGAGATTCGCTCCTCGGCAGGTGCGCCCGACAGGCTCCACATTCGCGTTGTCGATCATCTGGACAACGCCGGGGACCGCACGCTGCGGTCGCTGGAAGTGCGGATGCCGGAGGGGCCAAACTTCGGAACGCAAAATCTGAGCTTCAGGATCGATGACCGGCAAGCCTCGCTGGAGCATAGCTCCAAAAACGATCCCCGGATGATGCAGGCGGAATTTGATCCGCCGTGGCAGCAGAAGCGGCCGCGCGAGATTGCCACGGAATGGGACCTGGCGCCCGGCGCTTCCACTCGTGGAACCGTAGCGGTGTCCGCCAATGCGTTTTATATCGCGGATCAGACGGCGCTGCCGCTCTGGCAAGCCCCCTTCGGCATTTTTTCGAAGGGCGGACCCACCCCTGACCGCACCGTATTGACGGTGATTGCCCCGAAAGATTTCCGCGTCCTCGCCCCGGGCAATCCGCGCAAGGGCGGCGTCAAAGGCAATGTGGCGACGCACGTTTTCCGCATCCGGCCGGACAGGGATTTTCTTCCCTACGTTGTGGCGGGCCGCTACCGGGAACAGGTGGTCCGGGTGCAGCGCGCCACCGTGAGGTTCTGGACGTTCCAGCCGCTGCCGGTTCCGGAAGCGCGGCAAGCCGGCGCACGCCTTTCCTCGTCGATGAAAGCCTTTGCGGATTTTTTCGGCCCTGCGTCCCGGGCAAAGCCCGCGATTCATGTCGTGGAGGCTCCGGGCGATTTGCCCTCAGCGTTCGGCGAGAACAATGGCTTCGGAGGAACTACTTTCCCGGACGGCGTGTTGCTCGATTCGCGCGCCATTGCAAAGGGCGTCGCGAATGAAGCCGTGCTGCAGGTTGCCGAATACGAACTGGCGCGAACGTGGTTTGGATGGCGCGTGCAGCCAACGCCAGAAGCGCAGATTCTGATGGGCCGCGGCGTGGGGCTGTTCGCGCTGGTCATTGCCGCCGAGGCTCGCGGACCGGACCAGCGCCGCCGCATGGTTGCCTCGCTTCTTGACCGCTACGACCGCGCCAGGAGCATCTCCGCCGACAAGCGGTTGATCGCGCCGCCGGGCGAATATTCGCGGGCCCAACGCGTTTCCACCGGCTACCGCGGGGCGCTGTTTTTGGTTGCGCTCGAGGACCTTTGCGGACACGATGCTCTGCGCGCGGCATTTCGCGAAGTCGTGCATTCCCGTTCGGGGGACCAGACAGGCTATGAGGAATTGCGCTCCGCGGTGGAATATAGTTCCGGGCGGAACCTCGCGGAGATGTTTCGAAGATGGCTGATTCGGCCCGGCGTCCCGGACGACTTTCGCGCCCGCTACGCTGGTTCGCCGTCCGCTCCGTCAGTATCGCCATAACGGGCGAGGCGCGCCCATTACCAAGTGCAGATAAATCTTCAGGAGGAACTCGTGATCGAACCTGTTGCAACCGACCGAGGGCCAAAAGCGATCGGCCCCTATTCGCAAGCCGTCCGGGCGAACGGATTTGTTTTTCTTTCAGGGCAAATCGCGCTGGACCCGCAGACGCAGCAAATCGTGGAGGGCGGGGTCGCGCAGCAAACCGAGCGCGTGCTCGAAAATCTGAAAGGCATCGTGGAGGCGGCGGGCTCTTCCCTGCTGCACGTCGTCAAGACCACCGTATTCCTTGCCGACATGAACGATTTTGCCGCGATGAACGAAGTCTACTCGCGCTATTTCGTCACGCATCGGCCGGCGCGCTCGACCGTGGAAGTCTCGCGCCTGCCGCGCGACGTCCGCGTCGAAATCGATTTGATCGCATTGCTCTGAAAGGTCCCGGAAACTGTCCGGAGAAATGTTCGGCGGCAGTTCGCCATTTCCCCATGGCATCCCAATGTAGTAAATATCGGTCTGATTTTGTCTGTTCGCGCCGATCAGGCTTCGCTATGCCGCGCATCATCCCGTTCGATCCGGATCCCTATGGAATTAGTTTGGGAAGCGTGAATCTTGGGGTAGATTGGTAGCAGTATGTACCCTCGCCGAACCTTCTGGGGGAGCTGCCTGTGATTTTTCGAGAGAAGATAAAACTGGCATCTCTCGTTCATGCCTCGGGAGTGGTCTTCTTCTCCGCCTTCCGAAACCTCAGGGAAGGATTTGTTTCCGGCAATCACCCGCAAAATCTCGTGAATCCGGCTTCCCTGCGGCAGGACTATTTCAAGCAGGACTGTCCTCCCGATCTGCGCGCCCCGGTCAACATCCTGAAAGCGATCCGCCGAAGATTATTGGCCAATACACTGCTCAGCGGTTGGATGGCCTGGGCGGGCTGGATATTAACCGGCCTGATCGTAGCGGGAGCGCTCAGCGCGAAGCTGGCCGTGTGGATGGTCCTGGCCGTGTTTTTGGCCGTTATCGGTGCAATCGCCATTTTCGCTTGGGTGTGGCGCACGCGCCTGTCCATCTACGAAACGGCGCGCCGTCTGGATGAGGTTGCCGGTCTGCAGGACCGGATTTCCACGGCCATCTACCTGGGCGAGGCCAGGAATCCGGAGGGAGTGATTCAGCGGCAACGCAGGGATGCGGTGTCCCGGCTGAGGAAAGTGGAGCCGCGCGGGCTGTTTCCCGTTCGAATGCCGGCGGCAGCGCCTCGGGCGCTTTTGCTGGTCCTAGCCGTGGCGGGGCTGTTTACTTACAGGATCGACCATAAGGCGCCGCTGGTCGCGCTCGTGCAAACCACGGCGCGATCGCCGCTGGTTCAGTCGATGCGCTCTCCCCTGGCGCATGGGATTCAGAAGGATCTGCAAAGATCGATTTCCCAGGTCACGCTGGAATCGAAAGGGTCGGCCGGGCAAGACTCCGGCAGCGATGCCAGATCGTCCAGCGAGGATCTGTGGTCGTCCGGCGATAAAGCGGGCGGCGATCCGCAGGCAGACCAGCAGAATTCGCTCGAAGTTGGCGGAATGCCGCAGGACCAGATGCAAGGGCCGAGTGATCAAACTGGAGCGTCCTCCGCCGCGTTCAAGCAGGATAGAAACAGTGGCGCGCCTTGGCAAGACGCCACGAACGAAAATACCGGCAGGGCCGAAACTTCGGCGCAGCCACCGGATGCACAGAGAGCGGGCAACACAAAACAATCGCTGGGCCAGTCGCTGATGCAGGCGCTGAAAAACATGTTCTCGAAATCGTCGACCCGGCAATCGGATCTTCGGAACAGCCAGCTGCCGCAACCCCCCATGCAGGACGCGCCGCAATCGGGCGATTTCCAACAGCCCGGAACAACGGAAAACGACCGGAAAAGCGAATCGCGCGGCATTTCCGACGCAAAAGATCAATCGTCGCAGAACGCCGGCAGCGGCGCCGGAAGCCAGCAGGGAACCAAAATGATGCGCAGGAATCTGGAGACGCATCCGGTGAATGCGGTGCCGGATCGCGTCGCTCTACAGGCCAGCGGCTACAGGGATCAGACGCGCGTGCGAGTCGATCCGGAGACCGGCACGGCGCGGCTTGGCGTGCAAAACGTGCCGTTGCAGGGGGAGACCGTCGTCAATGGCGCCGAACAGGAAAATATTCCCGCGCGGTACAGGTTGTACGTGCAGCGATATTTTACGCGCGTGGACAATCGAAAGCAGTGACCTGAATTTTCGGGGGGACCGGATGCCAATTCCGATGCCAGTTCCAAGGATGGGCCCATGACAGGTTCGGTGAGAACCGAAGGCGAGAAGAGCGAACAGTCTCTCGGCCAGCAGTCTGAATTTCTAGCCGAAAAAATAGGTGAAGTCCGCCGCGAGATTTCTAAGGCCATCGTCGGCCAGCGCGAAGTCGTTGACGGCGTGCTGATCGCGCTGCTGGCGGGGGGGCACGTCCTGCTGGAGGGCGCGCCCGGCCTGGGAAAGACCATGCTGGTGCGGACGCTCGCGCAAGCCGTGGCTCTGAAATACTCGCGGATCCAGTTCACGCCGGACTTGATGCCGGCCGACGTGATTGGAACCTCGGTGGTACAGGAAAACACCGAGGGGAGCAAATTGCTCGGTTTCCAGCCCGGTCCCATCTTCGCGAATCTGCTACTGGCCGATGAAATCAATCGCGCCACGCCCAAAACGCAATCGGCGTTGCTGGAGGCGATGCAGGAAAAGCAGGTCACCGTAGCGCACACTTCGCATCAGCTGGAAGAACCGTTTTTCGTGATGGCCACGCAAAATCCCTTGGAAATGGAAGGAACGTATCCGCTGCCTGAAGCGCAGCTGGACCGGTTCCTGTTCAAGCTGCGCGTGCCTTTCCCGGGGCGCGAGGATTTGCACGGCATTCTGGACCGTACCACGCAGGGAACTGTTGCGGAAGTGCGGCCGGTGGTGAATGGCCCGCAAATTCTGGAAATGCGCAGCGTGGTGCGCGCGGTTCCTCTGGCGCCGCACGTCCAGGAATACGTGGTGAAGCTCACGCTGGCGACGCATCCCGAGGGCCGCGAAAATCTTCTCGCCAGCCGGTACATCCGCTACGGCAGTTCGCCGCGCGGCGCGCAGACATTGATCCTCGGCGGCAAGGTGCGCGCACTGCTGGACGGGCGCTTCAACGTCAGCCTGGAGGATGTTCGCGCGCTGCTGCTGCCCGCCCTGCGCCATCGCATCATCCTGAACTTTGAAGCGCAGGCGGATGGCCGGGCAACCGACGACCTGCTGGAAGAAATCGCCGGCAAGATCGGCTGAAACCGCAGGCCGCGAATTGTGAAACGGAAAATGCGTCATGGCGGCGCGTTGTGCGTGATGCGGGGAGCCGCCCTTTCGCGTTTGGCCCGATGGTTATGAATTCTCCACCACTCTTGCTCGACCGCGAGTTCCTGAAAACGCTCGAAGACGTCACGCTGCTGTGCCGCACCAACCTGGCCGGCACCGTGGGTCCCGAGCACCGCTCCCGCGCGCGCGGGCCGGGAATGGAGTTCGCCGATTACCGCCGCTATACCTCCGGCGATGATCCTCGCTCGCTCGATTGGAGCGCGTATCTCCGCCTCGGGAAATTGTTTCTGAAGATTTACGAGACCGAGCAGCACATCCCCGTGCGCATCCTGCTGGATCGCAGCGAATCGATGGATTGCGAAACCTCGGGAGAATCGAAATTCCTGTACGCGCAGCGCCTTGCGGCCACGTTTGCCTATCTGGCCCTGCTGCATCTGGACACCGCCGCGGTGATTCCGTTCGCGGACCGGATGAACAAACCCCTTGTCGTTTCCGGCGGGCGCGAGCGCCTGTGGCCGGTGCTGCGGTTCCTGAGCGAGCAATCGTGCGGGGGCGGCACCAACCTGTTTGGCTCGGTCAAGGAATTCCTGGGAAATTTCACTTCCCGGGGAATCGTGATCCTGATTTCCGATTTCTTCGATGAGCAGGGAAGCAGGCGGGCCGTCGAAATGTTGCGTTCGGCGGGACACGATTTCGTGCTGGTGCAGGTGCACAGCGCAGAAGAGCAGCGGCCCACCGCCTCCGGGGAACTCGTTTTGCAGGATGCCGAAACCGGTGCACAGCGCGTCGTGGAGTGCTCGCCGCAAAGCACGGAGCTGTACGAGCGCGGATTTTTGGAATTTTCGGCACGCTTGCGGCAGCTTGCGCTGCGCAATGGCGGAAGGTACGCGCGGGCGGTAACCGGCATTCCCTATCAGGAATTCGTGCTGCGGAGCCTGCGCAGCGGACAGGTGCTGGCATGAACTGGCTGGCGCTGAGCCCGCTGGAAGTGGCCGCAGCGTGGGCTGTGCTGTCCGCGGCGGCGCTATGGATCTATCTGCACCAGCGGCGCCCGCAATACCGGAAAGTGTCTACGCTGCGTTTCTGGGCCAGCGCGCAGCCCGTGTCGCAGCCGCGCCGCCGGAAACTTCGCGAACCCTGGGCGGTTGTGGCGCAGGTTTTCTTTTTGCTGTTGCTGCTGCTGGCGTTGGGGAATCCCCGGTGGGGCGTCACGCTGCAGGGGCGCAGAGCGGTGATTGTACTGGATACTTCGATCTGGTCGCAAGCGCACCCCGCGGGCGAAGCGGCATGGATTGGCCGGGAACGCGTGGAAGCGGTGCGCGTGCTGGACGCGCTGCCGGCGCGCGACCCGGTGTTGCTGTTGACGGCGGAGCCGGATGCGCCGCCGATTTTGCCGTTTACGACGGATCGGAGAGCGCTGCGCCGCGCGATTGCCGCTGCGCAACCCTCCAGCGTTGCCGCGGATATTCCGCGCGCCCTGGAAATGGGGAAGGCGGCGCTGGCGGGTTCGCAACGCGGTCTGCTGGTATATGTGGGGCCCGGAATGGTGGATGCGGAGCAGGCGCGCAGCCTGGAGGAGTTCCGCGCGGCGCTCAAAAAACCCGGTGAAGATAGCGCCGAGCCGCAGTTTCTCATGCGGCTCGTGAATGGCGGCGCGGACATTCAGGACCGCGGCATCACGCAGCTTGCCCTGCGGCGGGACGCGGCGCAGCCCGATCGCTGGCACGCGCTCGCGCAGTTGAAAAATTACAGCGCTTCTAGGGCGGACGTTGTGCTGAAGTTCTCCGTGAATGGCCAGCCGCTCGGACAAAGAGACGTGGCGCTGGCTCCCTACGAACTGGCCAATACACAAAACGAATTTGTCTGGGACAAGGGCGGCTTCCTGCAGGCGGAAATCAGTACGCCTGACGCTCTGGAAGCGGATAACCGCGCCGCCGTCAGCCTGCCGGCATTCCGCGCGGCGCGCGTAGCCGTATTTACAGGAAAAAATTCACCGTTCGCGGCGGATCTGCTGAGCGTGCTTTCGGGCAATCCCTATGTACGAGTGCAGATCGTGCCTCCGGGAACGACCCCGGACGTTGCTCCGGACGTGGCCATATATCAAGATCAAGGTGCGAATGTGCCCGCGCAGTCATCCTACAACTCCATATATTTTCTTAGCGGGCCATCCACGATGGCGCCGCATTCCTTTCGCGTAACGCGGTGGAACGCGCAACACCCGGTGACGAAGTGGATTCGCACGCATGACGTCAGCGTGCGCAATTCGGCGAAACTCACCGTGTTGCCTGCCGATACCATATTGGCCTACGCGGAAGGAAATCCTCCGTCGCCGCTCATACTCGCCCGGATACAAAATGGACACCGGCTCGTGATCGTCGGATTCGATCCACGCAACTCAAATTTCCCGCTGGAACCGGCCTTTCCGCTGTTCATGGCGGGAAGCATGGAATGGTTGACGCATTCGGTGGAAGATGCGGCAGCCTCGGCATCCACCGGCGAACTGGACTTGCCCCGCCCTGTCACGCGCATTGTTGCTCCATCCGGCAGGGAAGTGCCGTTTGTGCGCCTGGGCGGAGACATTCGATTGATCGCGCAGGAAACGGGAATCTATCGCGTCAGCGCGCCTGGCGGGGAAACGCATATCGCCATCAACCCTCCGCCATTGCCGGCACAGCGCATGCTGGCGACTCCCGCGGAGCAGGCCGGCGTGGAAACGGAACCGCTGCAGGGACAGACGTGGGAGCTGTGGCGATGGCTGGCGCTTTTGGCCATCGTGGCGCTGTGGCTTGAGTGGTGGCTCTATTATTCCGCGCGGGCGCGCCAGCGAACCGGGCAGGGCCGGGAATTGCCTGTGAATGGCGCGCGGCCAAGATTCGTTCGAGATGCAGAAGAGCCGGAGGAATCCGAACTCCGCAATCCGAATTTCGTGGCTTAGGTGGCTGCGTGACATTTGACCAACCCATATTTCTGCTGCTGCTCGCGTTGCTGCCCGTCCTTTGGATCTGGATGCGCCGTGCGCCGGGGGCATCCAGGCTGTGCCTGGCGCTGAAATGCGCGGCTTTCGCCGCGATGGCGATTGCGCTGGCCGGTCCCTGGGCCGCGATGCGCGTGGAAAAACTTTCCGTCACCGTGCTGATGGATACTTCGGCCAGCATGCCCCGCGAATCGCTGCGGCATGGGGAGGCCATGCTGCGCGACCTGGTTCGAAAAAATTCGGGCGCGACTTTGCGGCTGATCACCTTCGCGGAACATCCCCGGCTTCGCGCCGTTCCCCAGCGGGCCAATCAGGTCAGCATTCCTCTGGGAATTGATCCCCGGGAGGGCATGGCCACGAATCTGGAAGACGCATTGCAACTGGCCCTCAGCACGTTTCCTGCGGAGGGCGCGCGGCGCGTTCTGCTGATCAGCGACGGCAATGAAAATCGCGGGCATGCGCTCACCGAAGCGCTCCGCGCCAGGGAGCGCGGCGTGGCGGTGTACACGGCGCCGGCGGGCGGCACCGCGCCTTTGCCCGTCCGTGTGGAAAGCATCGCTTTTCCGCAGAACGTTTTTTCAGGGGAACATTTCACGGTGTCCCTGCATCTGGACAGCGGCGCGGGCCTGCAGGCGCGGGTCTGGATGACCTCGCAGGGCCGGGAGATCGGGTCCGCCACCGCGGACCTGCGCGCGGGCGGCAACGCGGTGGATGTGGAAGCGCAAATATCGCAGAGCGGCGTCCGCGTGATACAAGCGCACATATCGAGCGGCGGTGTCGCGCAGACATTGGTATCGGAAGCGGTCACGGTGCGCAGGCCACGCGTGCTCTACGTCGCGGGCGGCAACGAAACGTCCGCCCCGCTGCTGGATACGCTGCAGCGCGCGGACGTGGATGTGGAAAAAGTGACGGCGTTCCCGACATAACCTTCCGCGAAGCAGTGGGATGCAGTGTTGCTGGACAACTATCCCGATCACGAACTTTCCGCCGACGAGAGTTTGGCGATCGAGAGATACGTCTATGCCGGCGGAGGACTGATCTTCATCGCCGGCGACAGCAATGCCAGTCTTGCGCGGGAACCAAAGACGCCATTTCAGAAAATGCTTCCGGTCCGCGCCGCACTTCCGCCGGAAAGGCCTACCGCGGTGATCCTGGTCCTGGATAAATCCGGGAGCATGAGCGGTCCGAAAATCGAAATGGCCCGCGAAGCGGCGCGCTCCAGCATCCAGACGCTGCGCCCGATCGACAGGATGGGCGTGATTTCCTTCGACGAATCAGTGAACTGGGTCATTCCTCTTGGACCCGCCGGATCGCTCGAGGAAAAGAGCAACCGGATCAGCCAGATCATGCCCAGCGGCGGCACCAAAATTTATCAGGCGGTGGAGACGGCCTTTGACGCCATCGTGAAGGAAAAGGCCAGCCACAAACACATCATCTTGCTTACCGACGGCGTTTCCACTCCGGGCACGCAGGAGGATTTTCCGAAGCTCGAGCGCGAGGCCCTTGCCAGGCACGTTACCATTTCCACCATCGGCGTGGGCGATTACGTCAACCGCGACCTGCTCAACGAGCTGGCGCATCAGACGAAAGGGAAATCGCATTTCGTCGGGAATGCGGTGTCCATCCCGCAAATTATCAACGCCGAAGTGAAGTCCACCCAGGATCTGGCGATTCAGGAGCGTCCCGTGCGCGCCGCGCTCGTGCGCCCGGTGGAATTTATCGATGGCATCGATTTCACAAAGGCGCCGCGCTTGCGCGGGTTCGTCCAGGCGGAGGCCCGGGAAGGCTCGGAAACCATCCTGCGCGTGGATGGCAAGAAACCCCTGCTGGTGCGCTGGCACTATGGCCTGGGCCGCGTGATCGCCTTCCTCTCCGATGCCAAGAGCCGCTGGGCGGCGCCTTGGGTCCGCTGGGACTCGTTTGGGACCTTGTGGCCGCAAATGGTGCGCGACGTTTCCCATCGTGATCGCACCGTGCGCGCAGGCGTGCGCCCCGGAACCCGCCCGGGCGAAGCGATCGTGTATTACGACGTGCCGGTGGACACGGGCGATCCCGCGGGCGCAGCGCTCCAGAACGCCGCCGCGCCGCGCATTCTGGTGGAGGCGCCCGGTCAGGCGCCCCGCGCGATTGCCCTGGAACTCACCGCGCCGGGACATTACCAGGCGCGCATTTCGGACGATCAGGCGGGCCTTTATCGAATTGTTTCGGGTAGCTCGGAGATGGCCCTGCCCGAGGCCGCGCTTTATCGCGAATCGGATGAAACCAAACCTCAGGCGGTCAATACCGCCCTGCTGGCCGAAATCAGCCGCGTGACGGGCGGGCGAATGCATCCCTCCATCGAGCAGCTGCTGACCGACAAGGGCAGCCTGGTGCGGCAGCGAACACCGCTGTGGCCTTACTGGCTGGTTCTTGCGTTGCTGTTGAATTTTCTGGAAGTAGCGCTGCGCAAGGGATTTTTTCAGCGCGTTTTATCTTTTGTGTTCCGGTTGCGCCGGCAATCTCCGGATCGCTGGGGCCGCCAGACGGCGTAGAAAGCAGCGCTAGGCGTCGAGCGCGTCGGGCGCGGCGCCGGCGGGAAGCTCGATCGTGTATTTCGTGCGCAGCTTTTCGCGATGCTGCGCCAGCGCCAGGTCGATCAATCGGCCGAGCAGTTCGCGGTAGGGCAGACCGGAAGCTTCCCAGAGCTTGGGGTACATACTGATGGACGTGAAGCCGGGAATCGTGTTGATCTCATTCAAAAAGATGCGGCCGGTGCGGTGTTCCAGGAAAAAATCCACGCGCGCCATTCCCAGGCATTCCAAAGCGCGGAAGGCGCGGAGGGCGTATTCCTGAAAGCGTTTGACCTGCGCGCGGGTGAGTTTCGCGGGAATCATCAGGCGCGTGCCTACCTCCAGATATTTTGCCGCATAGTCGTAGAATTCGCGGTGCGGCACGATTTCGCCGGGAATGGAGGCTTTCGGATCTTCGTTGCCGAGGACGGAAACTTCGATTTCGCGGCCGCGGATGGCGCGCTCGACAAGGATTTTTTGCGCGAACTGGCCGGCGATGTCCATCGCGGCGGCAAGTTCCCCGGCGTCATGCGCCTTGGTCATGCCCACCGAGCTGCCCAGCGTGGCCGGCTTCACAAAAACGGGGAAGCGGAACTTTTTGCGGATCGCGCGAAGCACTTTCGCGCGCGATTTTTCCCACTCGGTCCGCGGGATGGCCAGAAAATCGCCGACCGGCAGCTTGGCCTGCAGCCACAGCCGCTTGGTCATGTCCTTGTCAATGCCGACCGCCGAACCCACCACGCCCGAACCGACATAGGGAAGCCCGGCAAGTTCGAGCAGGCCCTGCACTGTGCCGTCCTCGCCAAACGTGCCGTGCAACACGGGGAATACGACGTCCACGCGCAGATTATTCGCACCGGACGCGCCGCCGACCGGCACCAGCGCCGCCACATTCGGATCGGCGGACAGCATCACGCCTTTGCCCGCACGCAGCACTTCGCTCAATGTTTTGGAACTTTGATTCGCAGCGGGCGGCAGCATCTTGTTTGCCGCGGGGCCGGTGAGCCACCGGCCGTCCTTGGTGATTCCGATGGGAACGGTTTCGTATTTTTTCGGGTCCAGCGCCTGCATTACCGACGCCGCTGAAATCAGCGAAACTTCGTGTTCGCCCGAACGTCCGCCAAACAGGATTCCTACGCGCAGCTTTTTGTTTTCCATGGTCATAAGTTATGCGGCCTGTTCACGGCACCGGTGCCAAAAAGCACGTAGCGCCGCAATTTGCAGCTACAAAATCTTTTTGCCCAGTCCGGAGAGCACCATTTCGACGCCGAGCAGGGCCGTCTGATTGTGCAGGTCGATCACCGGATTAATCTCCACGACTTCCAGCGAGACCATGGCTTCGCTGTCCGCGATCATTTCCATGGCCAGATGCGCTTCGCGGTACGTCACGCCGCCGCGCACGGGCGTGCCCACTCCCGGGGCGTCATCGGGGTCCACAAAATCCATATCCAGGCTGACGGCCGCGCCGTCGGTATCGTCGGTGACGAAGCGCAACGCTTCGCTCATCACGTCGCGCATGCCGCGCTCGTCAATATCGCGCATGGTGAAAACGTGAACGCCCGATTCTTTGATCAGGCGGCGCTCCTTGGGGTCCAGATCGCGCACGCCCACCAAGGCAACGTTTCGCGGCTCGACCTTCGGTTTGTAGCCCAGCAATTCCACCAGTTCCGGCGCGCCGTAGCCGATAATCGCCGCCAGCGGCATCCCGTGAATGTTGCCCGAGGGAGAGCTTTCCGGCGTGTTCATGTCGCCGTGGGCATCGAGCCACAGGTAGCCGATGCGCTTGGATTGCCCGCGAAAGTAATGCGACACTCCCGAGCACGATCCCACCGCGATCGAGTGGTCCCCGCCCAGCACGAGCGGCAGAAAACCTTCCGCGAGCGCCCGTTCGGTGATTCCCGCCAGGCCGCGGCAGGACTCGGCGATTTCATTCAGGTATTTGGCGCGCTTCTCGCCGTAGTGCTGTTCTTCGGGCTGCCGCACGGCAATGTTGCCAATGTCCTCGACCGTGTGGCCCAGCGCCTTCAAGCGCGCCTGCAGGCCCGCGACGCGCAGCGCCGAGGGACCCATGTCCACTCCGCGTCGGCTCTGGCCCAGGTCCATCGGAACGCCGATGATGCGAATTTTTTGTGCCATGTTTGCAATCCGGTCCGGCTCGCCTCTCAATGCCGCAAGCAGCGAGCCCTCGGGCGCGGGCTACGCAGGTAGCCCGGCGAACTAAGGATAGACTCTATAAATCATCCGGGGAAAGGGAATCACTTCGCGAATGTGCTCAGTTCCGCAAATCCAGGCCACCGTGCGTTCCAGGCCCAATCCGAAGCCCGCATGGGGCACGGCGCCGTAACGCCGCAGGTCCAGATACCAGCTGAACGCATCTTCGGGGAGGTTATTTTCGCGCAACCGCTTCAGGAGCAAGTCATAATCGGCAACGCGTTCTCCGCCGCCGATGATTTCGCCGTAGCCTTCGGGCGCGAGCATGTCGAATCCCAAAGCCAGCTCGGGGCGGTCGGCATCCGGCTGCATGTAGAACGCTTTGATGGCCGCCGGATAGCGATGCACCATCACGGGACGGTCATACGCGCTGGAAAGAATCGTTTCCTCGTCGCCGCCGAAGTCGTCTCCCCACTGGATGGGATTTCCATGCTGCTGGAGGACCTCGATGGCTTCATCGTAGGTGATGCGGGGAAACGGGGCCGAAATATTGGCGAGTTTGGAAGTGTCGCGTCCTATCGTTTCCAGTTCCCGCGCGCGATTTTTCAGGCACGACTGCACGACGTGGCTGACTAGGCCTTCGCCCAGCGCCATCATGTCTTCCAGGTGCGCGAAGGCCGCTTCCGGCTCCAGCATCCAGAACTCGGTGAGGTGGCGCCGCGTTTTCGATTTCTCCGCGCGAAACGTGGGACCGAACGTGTACACCTTGCCGAGCGCCATGGCGGTGGCTTCGACGTACAGCTGGCCGGACTGCGTCAGGTAGGCTTTTTCGTCGTCAATGTACTGCACTTCGAACAGAGTGGTGGTGCCTTCGCAGGCGGCCGGAGTGAAGATGGGCGCTTCGGTGAGGATGTAGCCCTGCGCATCCATGTATTCGTGCGCGGCGCGAACCGCCTGGGCGCGGATGCGCAAGATGGCCGCCTGCCGCGGCGTGCGAATCCACAGGTGCCGGTGGTCCAGCAGGAAATCGACGCCGTGCTCTTTGAGCTGGATGGGGTAGGGGGTGTCGTCCGGAACGCGCTGCACCACTTCGACGGCCGTGAGCTGAATTTCGAACCCGCCGGGGGCGCGCTTATCGGCGTGAATTTTTCCCGTGACGATCACGCTGGATTCCTGCGTCAGCCCGCGCAGAGCCCCGAAGGCTGCGGGCTGGTCCTTGAGCGATACCACGCCCTGAATCGTTCCCGTACCATCGCGGAAAATGGGGAAGAGCAGTTTTCCCGCTTCGCGCATGTTGTAAAGCCAGCCGCGCAGCGTGACTTCCTGGCCCTCGTGCTGCCCGACATCCTGAATGGTTACGACCGGCATGAAATTGGGGATTCTCCCTCAGGCAATGTTTACAGTCTAGGTCTTGGCCCTGGCCAGGGCCTGCTCGAATTGATCGAATACCGACCGCACGCCCTGCAGCGTTTCGGCGAACGCCAGGATCTCGCCGGATCCTGCGGCCACGGAAGGTTCCTTCAGTTCCAGGACCAAGGGGGCCTCGGGCGGCAAAGCAGCCAGTGTGGCGTCCCAGTCGATGTTTCCCTGGTATGGCAGCAGATGGTCGTCGCGTTCGCCGTGATTGTCGTGAATGTGCGTGGTGACGACGAGGTCGTGCGCCGCCTCCAGCGCCTCCCCCAGGCCGCCCTCGATGTTCGCGTGCCCGGTGTCGAAGCACAACTTCACGCTGCTGAGCCGCGTATGTTCAAGAAAATGTTTCAGATTCACCGGAGTCGCCATTTCGCCCGGGGTGTTTTCCAGCGCCAGGGTAATGCCGCGGTGGCGCGCGAACAGGGACAGATGCTCGAGGGAACTGAAGGTCGCATCCCAGCGGCGCTCGTCGGAAACGTCGCGCGGGCGCGCCACGTGCTGCACGCAGTAGCGGAACGGCACATATTCCACTAGGTCCAGCGCGCGCTTGATTTCGTCGACCGCTTCCTGGCGCCGCAGCCGTTCGGGATCGGAAATGGAAAGCGGGGCGCCGCTTTCGCGCGAAAGATGGAAATCGCGCGTGGTTGGCGAATGGATGGAGTTCAATGTCAGGTTGTTACCCGCAAGCCAGGAAGCCAGTTCGCGCGCTTCTTCGGCCGAGCGGTAATCGAAATGCCCGCGCGAGCAAAACAGTTCGATCGCGGAAACGCCCGCGCCTGCCGCTTCACCCACCAGCGCGGCCGTCAGTTTCCTATTTACGAAAAGATATGTGGAGAGAACGCGTTGCATCGTCACGATATCCGGGCTCTGGGCCTCAAAGTCATTTCGACTTTATGCGAACCGCGGAAGCGCGTCAAGGCAAGGGCCGTCGCATGGCATAAGGATTTAAAATTCATTCCAGCAGGCGAATGCGTGCGCGCCGCGGTGGGATTAATCTTCGGCTTCCCTGAGGAATTCCGGTTCCGGCGGGCCGGGAATCAATCCGGCGTCCACGCCGCGCTTCAGGAATTCATGGACGGCCTGGCGGCCACGATCGCCGTAGCCGAGCGTCCATTTGTTCACATACATGGCGATGAATTTGTCGGCGAGTTCGGGATCCATGTCGCGCGCGAACTGCATCGCGTAGTTGACCGCCGCCTCGCGATGTTCCAGGGCGTAGGACACGCTGTCGTGGATGGCGCGTCCCACCTGCAGGCCCACCTTCGGGCCAAGGGCGCGGCGCACGGCATTGCCGCCGAGCGGCAATGGGAGTCCGGTCTGTTCGAGCCACCACTGTCCCAGGTCGACCACGCGGTGCAACCCCATCTGGGGAAAAAACAGCTGCCCTTCGTGAATCAATAAGCCGGCGTCCACCACCGAGTTCTTCACGGCGTCCAGAATCTGGTCAAATCCCATGACAACGGGTTCGAATTGCGGCTCGTACAGTTTGAGCGTCAGGTAGGCGGAGGTGCGCAGGCCCGGCACGCCAACCCTGCACTTTGCCAGGTCCTTGCGCTTGAGCGGACGCTGCGAAACCACGATGGGGCCGTAGCCTTCGCCAAAACTCGCTCCGCAATCCAGCAGCACGTATTTATCGCGCAAAAAGGGATATGCCGCGAAGCTGAACGCCGTAACATCATAGACTTCCTGCAACGCCGCCTGGTTCAGCGTTTCGATGTCGCCCAGGACATGCGAGAACTTCAAGCCGGGGGAACGCACCTTCTGCGTTGCCAGGCCATAGAACATGAAGGCATCGTCGGAATCCGGCGAATGCGCCAGTTTGATCTCAATGGTCTTTCCGGTAGCAGCTTTTGTAGACATTGCTTTTGGCACATCTCCCTTGTCGATGCGTTCTCGGAACCCGGGCAATCACTGAACTTTGACAGGTTTTCCGCTGCCTGCCGGGGACACGTGGCGTAAGGCGGAACCCGCACCCGTAGAGTCAATCCGGCCTGCTCGTCTGCCAGTTACACTGGAGTCAGAGAAAAACCGGTGTCACACTCGTGCCACAGGCGTCACAGAGAGGACCATTGGAGGCGGACTCCACGTCTGTGAAATCCGCGCTTTCAAGCACAAAAGATTAGCACACTCCGACCCGCCCGACAATTCCGCCGCCTCCGGCGCGGCCCGCGGCTACATGTTGGCTGCAATCCGCGCGATCGCGGTATCAAAAGACACTTTCCCATCCAGGTAGGGTTTCCAGTAGAGGTCCAGCATGGCGCGAAAACGCTCCCACGATCCGGAATAAAGCCCGAAACGCGTGGCATAGGGTTGATAGCCGGCCGAATCGCTACCCTGCTGGCGCGCCATCGCGTTGAAATTGATGTCGCGGCGAACCATCTCACCGGTAGTGTAGAAAAGCAAGGCGTGCCAGAGGTCGCGCGGTATGGGCTTGTCGCGGTGGTTAAACTCCCGGGCAATGGCATCGGTCACCGCGCCGGCCAGGGCGTGCGAAGATTCATGGAACAGCACTTCGAATGCATAAATGTTCTGATTGCGCGCATCGTGGCTGGAGATCGTGACGTGCGTGGGATCGAGCGACGTATAGGCCCCGTATGGGCCTGCATACCAGACTACATCCACGCGCAAACGATCGGCCGGCCAAGGCCTCTGGTAGATGTCCGCAAGCTGCCCGGAAAGCTCCACGCCCCATTGCCGGATCATCGGAGCGACTCGGGCAATCCATTCGCGATTTTCGCGATCCTGTTCCGGCCACCAGTGTTCCCGGTAGACGGGCGCGGCGCTTTCCAGGGCCTCGATCAAGTCCTGGGGTAGCCCCGACTTGCAACTGGGAGATGTTTTCCCCTCCAGATCGGGGCAGGCTTCCATTTCGGAAAGGCTGTTATTGATGTTGACCATGTCGCTGTTGAGCAGCAAGTCCCGCTTGGCCAGGTCTTTCCGGTAAAACGCTACAGCATCCTGCCATGCCTGGATTTGCTTGGCGGGAAAATCCAGCAGGGAAACGATGGGTTCATTCGGAGGAGCCGCCCCTCGGCTGCTGTCCGTGGAGGAGGAATCGCCGTTCATCAATCTGGCCTGCAGATAAAGGAAATGATGCAGATTCACCCAAAAACCGCTGTGAAATTCAAAGACGGGGAGCGGGAAGTCCGTGTCCGAGGTTTGCTGCGCTGCCGGAGGATTGGCGCGATAGGCGTATGCCCGCGCCGCGGACGGCTCCGCGCATCCGAGGGCGGCCAGTAATACGATGGCCGCAATCAAAACCATTCGGGAACACACAACGTGCCGGGGAAGAGTCATGGCCTGAACCGTTATGGTATCGCCAAATTCATCCCCTGTGCCAGGGAAGGTGCGGAAGACTCACTTTTTCCGCGAAACCCCTTAGAGGCGCCGCGTCGCGATCGCGCGGAGGGGTGGGACTGGAGCCAAACAGGACGGGTAACGCAGGGGTGAGAAACCGATGGTTCGGGGGTGGGCTATGCTGGCAAGCTCAAGCCTACTGAGAGGGCTCTCTACGCGACGCACGCCGGTTCTTGCGAAGCGGAGAGGGAACCTGAGCCATCAGCGAAATATCTGGCGCATTAAGCCGGTGCCTTCGACTTCGGTGATGAATTTCTTGCGAACCATCAGATTGATCAATCCAGTCATGGCTTCCCGCAGGTTCAACATTGCTGGGGACAGCTCGTCTTGCGTCGGGGGCGGGCCCGTCGTTGTTTCCTGTTCAGGCAACTTTTCGCCGCTTAATTCGTCTACCCAGGTTTTCAAAACAGTTTGATATTCGGGTTTGACGTTTGTGAACGCCACGCCCATTCCCATCGATGTGTGGGAATACGCCACCACGGCTTCGGATTCAAAAACACGCCCGCCGTGCTCCAGTTGAAGTTGCACCTTGGCGCCCGTACTGAAGGGGGAGATCGTATCGATATAGCATCCGCCAAGACCCATATCCGCGCTGCGCCCGGTCACTGAAGTTTTCGAACTCAATTCGGTCACTTTTGCCGCAAACGTACAGGGGAACCGATGGGCGGTACGCCGTTCGGGATCGAAGGTTTTTTGTACGGAATCCGTACTGGATCCCGGCCACACAGTCAAAGACTTGTCTGTAGATTCGGACATTGGATGCGTCACTTCGCAGGTCGCCGTTTGCGCGGTTGTATTGGGCCAGTAAACGTTCTCGCAAAACCCGGTGCGCAAGTATTGGAAGTGGCGGATCCATTGTTACTCTCCTCCGCAGCGGCTGCAAGCGGAAACTTCGGCGTGTGTGATGAAAACGTCCGGGGTTCAGGAAGGGCCGATTCGAGGGTCGGTGGAAGTCGCCACGCCGCCCTGTTTATTGGCGCCGCGCAGGATTCCCGTCGAATCCAGGAAAAAAGATCGACGGCCGGTTTTGCCATATTCTTTGGGAGAACTCGACAGGCTGAACGTGGATGCCTGATTGGCGTCTTCCGCCGTCTGATTGCCGGCCGCGGGCACGACGGTATAGCGGATGGAGTAGCCGTCCTTATTTCCGGCGGCCAGGTCCGCATCGACCAGGCCAGCCTGATCGATGGAAACTCCCCCCGGTGGCGCGGGTCCCAGTGTGGCGAGCGAATCCGGCAATTTCCCGTACGCGTTGCGGTAGGTCTGCAGCGCCGCGGCCAGCGCGCGCAAATCGGCGATGGCGTTGTCCTCACGCGCGTCCATATCCGCCTGTTCCCATTGCTTGGCCATCATGGGAATATCGAGCAGGACCAGTCCGACCGAAAGCAGTTTCCAGTTTCCGTCTTCGCGCACCAGTCCGAACGTGATGGACCTGGAGGGTCCATTGGAAAGCGGAATTTCCATCGGGATGAATGCGAGATTGTCCCGCAATCGCGTCTGGCCAAAACGCATTTCCGTGGTGAGGCCCGGGCTTTGGCAACTCACGATCGTGTGGCCGGACGTGCTGGTGGAGAGCAGAGGACGGCCGGGATCTTCGAGCAGCACGAATCGTTTCATCATCGCGGTGCGTTGCGGCGCGGGAAGAGCGCGGTAGGCCGTGGCATTGTCCGCGGTCAGCGTGTTCGCAAAGGCGACGTCGTCCTGGCGGCAGGCTGCCGTCAGCGCATCGGTCAGCGCCGACGAGGGGGATTCCGGGGCCGGCTGCGCGCCCGCATTGGCCGCGGAAAATGTGCCGGCCAGAACCAGCGCCAACAATCCGCAGCATAGCCGCGCCCATCGGCCGGCCGTAAATGTTTCCTGATTCACGATTTCGCTCCGCGCAGAATTTCCGCGAGATTTTGAGTGAATTTCGATCTGGGCATCACTTCCCGGCAACCCGCGGCGCGCGCACGTTCCGCCAAATCGGCTTGCACATGAGATAGAAAGGCAATCACCCTCCGGGGGTTGCCTGGACTGCCGGATTTGCCGAGTTGCTCGATCGCTGCGAGCGCTCCCTGCCGCGCGTTCAAATCGACAATAATCAGCGCCGCGGGGTTTGCCGCCGCCGACTTCAGCAGTTGCTCGCCCGTCGTCACGGTTTCCAGAACCGCTCCGGTCAGCTTGGCCGTTTCGTGCAGCTTGGCCTGAAAAAAGAGATCGTCAATCAATACGATAGCGTCGGCCATAAACACCTTCCCTGAAAATGCACCGCAAAAGTCGTGAATAAGCTGCTTGTTCCCCGGCGCTTCCCAAGCGCCAGCCTTGCTGACTGCGCCGCCCAATCTCGCTTTGCAAACTAGAAACGATCTCTTAAATGTTCACGGGCGGTGCATGCTCCACACTTCAGGGGCTTAAGCCCCGCTCTTGTTGTGGTTTTGATGTCGCGGCTGAAGCTGCGACCCACAAAGCACATTTACAACCCACAAAAAGCACATTTATGAGGTGGCTTCTCAGTGCGGAATCCAAACCACGTGGCTCTTGAAAAGTCCATCGACGAAACCGATCTGGTAGCACAAAAACAATCCAAAGCTGAGGCTGAGCAGCCCGGAAGCCATCGCCAGGCCGTGATTTAATCGCACGAAGTGTCGCACCGTGTAGGCAAAGGGCAGCGCGATCACCGCTGTAATCAGCATCATTCCCGCAACGGTGCCCAGCCCGAAAACCAGCAGATAGCCGATGGCCCACGAGGGCCGGGGGATGGTCGCCAGCACCAGCAAAGCCACTGCCGCCGATCCCGCCAGGCCGTGCACAATTCCCACCAGCAGCGGGCGCAGGGCGTGAAACGCCCCCAGCTTTCTCCACGACTGGGGAAGCCAGCTGAAACGGGATCGCGCGGGTGCCGGTTCGCCATCCTCATCGTGCGTATGCACCATCCGCCGCCCCATAATTACGTGCGAATGCGCTCCGGAACCAAACCCGCGCGCCGTGATCCATTCCATGGCGCGCCGCATCACGCCCGTTAAATTCAGCAGGCCCAGCAGAATCAGCATGAAGCCCACTGATAGTTCCATGGTCAGGCCGACTCGCGCGGGGATCGTTAATTTGAACAGGATAATCGCCGAGCCGACCACCAGGATCGTGAACGTATGCCCCAATCCCCAAAGCGCGCCGATCACGGCCGCGTGCAGGATCGTGCGTTCGCGGCTGACGATCGTGGTTACGGCCACGACGTGATCCGGATCGGTGGCGTGCCGCATCCCGAGAAAAAATCCCAGCAGCACGACGGCAAGCATGGTGGCCATAATTCTTCGTCCTCGACCTTCGGTTTCGACGATTCTTCCGGCGCGCCTTAGGTAGGACAGGCTTCAGCCTGTCCGGTTCAAATGTTCTACAGGCAAAATGCAACCGGAGAAAAACCCTGTCCAGCTGAGCAATCCCATCCTCAATACTTCCTGTGATCGAAAGCGGGAAGCTGCAGCACCAGTTCGCGCGACGCATCCCAGAGTTTTCTGTTCATGCGAGTCATGTCCGAAGCGGAGCGCGCCAGATAACGCACGATGCAGCCGCCCCGGGAAAGCAGACTCACCCCGCCCCGGATCCGCGGTTCGCTCTCCAATTCTACATTCAAGGCGGCGGCTACGGAATGCCAGGTATCGAGACCCTCCGCGAATATCCCCAGGCACGCCATGTAATCGAATCCCTCCATCAATCCCGTCTGCTGGGGCCGTCGCGCGGCCGGATCGATTTTAGTTCGATTGAGGAATGCCGGCTTGCCGCAGACGCGCACTTCGATGCGGGAATCCATTTCCGAGAACGCCCACCGCTCGCCGTGAGCCACGCGCCCGCAGGCCATCGAATCCAGAAGTATGGCGCGGCTCCCCGCAGCCATTTTCAGGCGCAAGGATTGGCGCAGAGCGGAGCCCGCATGCGGAATCACGTGGTCGGGAAGATATTCCAGCGTGGCCTCTTTTTCCAGCCGAATCACGGTGTCCAGAATCGCCGGTTGCCGCGAGGTCCGGTAGATGCGGGTCGCCGAAGGAGTGGTCAAACAGACGCGCGTCCCGGCAGTTTGCGTGATTTCCGTGACCAGGTGGTCGCCGCCCAAAACTCCGCCCGTGGGATTCAGCAGCATCAGGTAGGAAGTGCCGTCGTCCAGCGAGAGCGGCGTGAGCGCCTGCAGGGGAAGCGTGAAACGCGATTGCGCCAGAACCGTCCGCGCGCCGCGCCGCTCGAACTGCAATCGCAGAAATCCGTCGCGCCCGACGCGCTCCGTATTCCGGCCGCTCGCCGGTTCGCTATTCAAACAGCAGGGAGTGGCGAATCCATTCGACAATGGTGTCCACTCCGGAGCCGGTCTTGAGATTGGTGAAGACGTATGGCCTCTCTCCCCGCATGCGTTTGGCGTCGCGATCCATTACGGCAAGGTCGGCGCCGACGTGCGGCGCCAGATCAATCTTGTTGATCACCAGAATACCCGACGTCATGATGCCGGGCCCGCCTTTTCGAGGGATTTTGTCGCCCTCGGCCACGTCGATGACGTACACGGTCGCGTCCACTAGTTCCGGGCTGAACGTGGCGGCCAGGTTGTCGCCGCCGCTTTCGATGAACAGAATATCCAGGTCCGGAAAACGCTGTAGGAGCGCGCTGGAGGCTTCCAGGTTCACCGAAGCGTCTTCGCGGATCGCCGTGTGCGGGCATCCCCCCGTTTCGACGCCCACAATGCGGTCGGCGGAAAGCACACCGCGCCGCGTGAGAAATTCCGCGTCTTCGCGCGTGTAGATGTCGTTGGTAATCACGGCCAGTTGATAACCGGATTTCAGGCGCGTGCAGAGCGATTCGACCAGCGCCGTCTTTCCCGATCCCACGGGCCCGCCAATCCCGATTTTTAACGGTTTGGAAATCATGACCGGAACAGCCTCGCTTCCAGCGACGCGTGCCGCATGCTGGCGATTTCCAGGGCCGGGGCAAACGACCACATCTCTTCCTGCGTCTTGCCTTGCGCTTCACCGGCAAGTTTTGCGATGAGCGGGTGCACGTTCCAGAGGATGCGCTGCCCGGCGAGCTGCCCGAGCGGCATCAGGCGCAGCGCCGCGCCAACCAGAGCGGCGCTGAAGGAATGCAGATAGGCCCCCGTCATTTCCTGCGCGGGCCACTGCATCGCCGCTCCAATCATTCCGAAAACCACGGGATGGTGGCCGGGCGCGAGGCCCTGGGCCACGGCCTGGCCGTATTGCGCGAGCAATGGCTGGCCGGGCATGTGATTGGCGACGCGCAGCGTCTGCCGCCCCATTTGGCGGCTGGCGTCGCGCAACTCGCCGGCGGCTTTCATGGCGTCCAGCGTTTCATCCAGGGCGATGCATGCCGGCAGATCACCCACTTTTCCCGCGCGCCGCGCGCACAGCAACGCCACCGCGTCGGTTGGAGCCAGGGAACTTTCCAGGTGCGCGCGAAGAAACCCTTCCACTCCCGCCGCGTTGGT
The DNA here is from genome assembly GCA_035533775.1 of Candidatus Dormiibacterota bacterium. GTDB lineage: Bacteria > Acidobacteriota > Terriglobia > Acidiferrales > UBA7541 > Palsa-360. The sequence goes on from DATLTA010000096.1 coordinate 26,336, forward strand.
CACGCCGCTCGATTGCACGTAGTATTCCAGGCCGAACGAGTGCGCGTAAGCCCCCGCAGGGAAGAGGCCGTCGGAAAATTGAAGCAGGCTGAGAAAGCTATCCATGTGCATGCAATTGTGTGTTTCCAATGGGATCGAATACGGTCTGCTTTCGCTCCCACCGCGCGCCCAGCCGGTCCATCAGCCGGACCATGGCCGTGTCATCCGGCACCAGGATCCTGTTCTCCCGCAGGGCCAGGGGAAAATGCCGGTTGCCGACTTCAAACGCGATCTTTACGGCCTGCGCGCAGTCGGACGGAAGAATTTCAAGCACCGCTTCGGCCGCGGCTTCGATTCGCAAATACCATTCGGGGCCGACCCACACAATCGAATCCGGCGCCAGCACTGAGCCGGTGGGCAGGGCGATGCCGATTTTCCGGCCCTTGGCCGTCGTGAATCGCCCGCGCGCCCAGCGGCGCTGCTCCCAGGCGAGAACGAGCTTGTCTTCCTGCTTCGCCCGCAAATCGTCCGGGCTTGCCGGAGGAATCGGGGTGTCGATAATGAGTGTGTGGCCCCACATTTTTCATCCCGCGGGCCCCGCGCCGCGGCTCATCGCAGCGCCATCCTGCAAACGGGAAGCCCGATCGCCTAAAACAAAAAATAGCGCTGCGCCATGGCCAGGATTTGCGCCGGCTCGCAGGTGAGAAGTATGCCATCGGCGCGCACTTCGTAGGTATCCGGATCGACTTCCATGTGAGGCAAGGCATCGTTGTGGATCATGTCCCGCTTGGTGAGGCCGCGACACTTGCTCACGGCGACGGCGGTTTTTTTCAGGCCAAGCTTGCCGGGGACTCCCGCCTTCACCGCGGCCTTGGATAAAAACGTCAGCGAAGTGGAATGCAGCGCTCCGCCAAAGCTGCCGAACATGGGCCGGTAAATCACGGGCTGCGGCGTGGGAATCGAAGCGTTCGCGTCGCCCATCACCGACCAGGCGATCATTCCGCCCTTGACGATCGTTTCGGGCTTGACGCCGAACAGCGCGGGCTTCCACAGCACCAGGTCCGCGAGCTTTCCCGCTTCCACCGAGCCGACCTCGCCCGCGATGCCGTGCGCGATCGCGGGGTTGATGGTGAACTTCGAGATGTACCGCCGCACGCGCAGATTATCGCTTCCGGATTTTTCTCCCGGCAGCGGCCCGCGCTGGCGCTTCATTTTGTCCGCGGTTTGCCAGGTGCGTGTGATGACTTCGCCGATGCGGCCCATGGCCTGCGAATCCGAGGACATCATGCTGATCGCGCCCAGATCGTGCAGCACATCTTCGGCGGCAATCGTCTCCGCGCGGATGCGCGATTCGGCGAACGCCACGTCTTCGGGAATCGATGGATTCAGGTGATGGCAAACCATGAGCATGTCCAGATGCTCGTTGAGCGTATTCACCGTGAACGGCATGGTGGGATTGGTGGATGATGGCAGGCAATTCGCCTCGCCGCACACCTTGATGATGTCCGGCGCGTGGCCGCCTCCGGCGCCTTCGGTGTGATACGTGTGGATCGTGCGGCCCTTGAACGCGCGAATCGAATCCTGCACGAACCCGGCTTCGTTGATCGTGTCCGTGTGGATGGCTACCTGCACGTCGTATTCTTCCGCCACCGAGAGCGCGCAATCGATGGCCGCGGGTGTCGTGCCCCAATCTTCGTGCAGCTTCAGTCCCAGCGCGCCCGCCTCGATCTGTTCGCGCAGCGGCGCAGGAGACGAAGAATTTCCTTTGCCCAAAAATCCCAGGTTCATGGGGAATCCATCCGCGGATTCCAGCATGCGGTACATGTTCCATATGCCCGGCGTGCACGTGGTCGCGTCGGTTCCGGTGGCGGGGCCGGTGCCGCCGCCGATCAGCGTTGTCAGTCCCGCGGAGAGCGCCGTCTCGATCAGTTGCGGGCAAATGAAATGGACGTGGGCGTCGATTCCTCCGGCGGTAACGATTTTTCCTTCGCCGGCGAGCACTTCGGTGCCCGCGCCGATGACCATTCCGGGCGTTACACCGCTCATCACGTCCGGATTGCCCGCCTTGCCGATGCCTGCGATCCGGCCGTTGCGAATGCCGATGTCCGCTTTATAAATGCCGCTGTGATCCACGATCATGGCATTGGTGATGACCAGATCGAGAACGCCGTCCGCGCCCGTGGCGGAGGAGGATTGCCCCATGCCGTCGCGAATCACTTTGCCGCCGCCGAACTTGGCTTCCTCGCCGGGAATGGTCAGATCTTTTTCGATTTCAATGAACAGTTCCGTGTCGGCCAGGCGGACGCGATCGCCCGTGGTTGGCCCGTACAGGTCGGCGTATTGGCGGCGCGGAATTTTCAGGCTCATGTGTGTGCGACCCTTCGAAAATGTTTCAAAAGCCCCTTAAAAACCCTGTTCGGTGGCGCGTTTCAGCGCCGCCTGCTTCGTGGCAGCGTTGGCTGGTCCGTTGGTCAGGCCGTTCATGCCATGGATTTCCCTGGAGCCGCCGATTTCGACCAGTGAAATTGTTTTCGAATCGCCGGGCTCAAACCGCACCGCGGTTCCCGCCGGAATATTCAGACGCATGCCGAAGGCGGCCGCGCGGTCGAAGCGCAGCGCGCGGTTGGCTTCGAAAAAATGGAAGTGGGAACCCACCTGGATGGGGCGGTCGCCCGAGTTGGCCACCTCCAATTCCGTTTCGCGCCGCCCTTGATTCGCGATCACATCGCCTTGCGCCAGTTTGTATTCGCCGGGAATCATATCGAATGCCTTCCAAGTGATCACTCGGATCGCTTAACGGATCGCCTATCGGATAGCCTATCGGATCGGATGATGCACCGTTACCAGCTTGGTGCCGTCGGGAAAAGTTCCTTCCACCTGCACTTCCTCGATCATTTCCGGCACGCCTTCCATGACCTCTTCCCGCTTGAGAATCGTGGCCCCGTATTCCATCAGGTCGGACACCGAGCGGCCATCGCGGATTCCTTCCAGAATTTCCGCCGTGATCAGCGCCAGCGCCTCGGGATAATTCAGACGCAGCCCGCGCGCTCTCCGCTTGCGCGAAAGTTCCGCTGCGGTGGCGATCATGAGCTTGTCGATTTCGCGCGGTGTCAGGTGCATTTCGTTTTCGTGCCAGCTTTACCGGTCAAGTGTCGCGAGCGTGTTTTCCGGCCCGCAGCGTTTTGCGGAAGCCCTGCTGTCAGGGTTCCCGCGAATCATGAATCATAACCAAGTGGCTGGCCAATGGTCATGCAATATCTGAATGCACTGCATCGGCGGCCGCGGCGTGTCTGCTACTTCCTGCGAGGCTTGGCGAGATGCTTTTTCGATTGGCGCGGGTTGTTCGCCATTCGCTCCAGGACCGCGCATACCACTCCGGTGTCTTCCGCTCCGCGGCCCATGGCCATCGCGGCGGTATAAATCGGCGCGCTGGCCGAAAACAGGGGCGTGGGGCAATCAATCTTTCGCGCATAGTCGCCGATGATGGTCATGTCTTTCTGCCAGACCTGCATTTTCATTGTCGCGTCGGAGTAATCGCCTTTCACCATCATGGGGCCGCGGACCTGCAGCATGCGCGAGCTGCCCGCGCCGTCGGCGATCACCTGGTAGACCATCGCCGGGTCGAGTCCCGATTTCATGGCCAGCACCATGGCCTCGGCGGCGGCCACGTTGTGTATCGCCACCAGAAGATTCGCGACATACTTCATTTTCGAGCCCGCTCCGAACGCTCCCACGTAGTAATGGGCGCGCGAAAAACCTTCCAGCACTGGGGCGACGCGCAGACAGGCCTTGCGGTCACCGCTTGCGTACACCACCAGGTCCTTGTTGCGCGCCTGCGCACCTGTTCCGCTGAGCGTGCAATCCAGAAAAATCGTGCCGCGCTTCGCGAGAAGTTTGCGCGCCTCTTCCTTGACGGCAATGGGCAGCGTGCTGGTTTCGATGACAATCTGATGGGCGCGCGATGCTTTGGCGAGTTCCGCGGCCGTGTCCAGCAGCGCCGCGGAAGACGGCAGGGAGGTGATGATGATGTCGCAGGCCTTGGCCACATCCCGGCAACTGCGCGCGACGGCGCCGCCGGCCTTGCGATGGTCCCGGAGGCGCTGTGGCGCCAGGTCGTAGCCCAGAACCTTGTATCCCGCGCGAAGCAGGCTGGACGACATCGCCGATCCCATGATTCCCAGTCCGATCATGCCTACAGCTTTTGACTCCATATATTCCCTCCCCATTTTCCTGCCGCCGCGAAACGGCGAAGCTAAACTTTAGCAGAACGCGGCGCCGCCGGAAGAGACTCACCCGTATTTTTAGAGGGAAGAACGAAAAAGTGGTGGTGCCCGGAATTCCTTATGGTGGTAGTGTATGCGCTTGCGCGGATCATTGTGACTTTCCGATCGAGGATTGTGGCCCATGACAAAAACGAATGACAAAGTGACGTTGCAGGACATCAACGCCGCCGCCGAACGCGTGAAGAATTGGGGACGCTGGGGCGCCGACGATGAAGTCGGCACGCTCAACAATATTTCGCCGCAAGACATCATCGGCGCGGCGCAACTGATCCGCAAAGGAAAGGTGTTTTCGCTGGCCCTCAATTTTGACAGTGCCGGCCCACAGAACGGCCGCTGGGGCAATCGCTTCAATCCCATTCACACCATGCTGACCACCGGAACCGACGCAATCGCCGGCCGCCAGGAATCCATCGGCCTGCGCTATGCCGACGACATGGTGACCATGCCTCTGCAATGCGGCACGCAATGGGACGCGCTGGGCCACATTTTTTTCGGCGACAAGATGTGGAACGGCTACGATGCGCGGCTGGTGGACGGCAACGGCGCTCAGAAGAATGGCATTGAGAAGACGAAAGATAAAATGGTCGGCCGGGGCGTGCTGTTGGATGTAGCCCGCCACAAGGGCGTCGAATCGCTCGACGACGGCGCCGGCATCGGCACCGAGGACCTTGAAAAATGCGCCGCCGCGCAGGGCGTGGAGATTCGCAAAGGCGATTTTGTCATCGTCCGCACCGGGCACATGGAGCGATGCCTCAGCTCAGGCTCGTGGGGCGGCTATGCGGGCGGCGACGCCCCCGGCCTGCGTTTTGAAACCGCCGACTGGATTCGTAGCACCGATATTGCCGCGATCTGCGCCGATACCTGGGGTTGCGAGGTCCGACCGAACGAATCCGACGTCGCCAGCCAGCCCTGGCACTGGATCGTCATCCCCATGATCGGAATCAGCATGGGCGAGATTTTTTACTTGAAGGAGCTGGCGGCGGATTGCGCGCAGGACCAGATCTACGAATTCTTTTTCTGCGCTCCGCCTTTGCCCATTACCAAGGCTGTGGGTTCGCCCGTCAACCCGATCGCAATCAAGTAACATCGCGCTCGATTAAGATAAGATCGGCCAGTAATTGTGGGGGAATCAGTGGGCCTGGTGGATGATTTTAGAACTCCACGACCCACAATCGAAATCGCATGGCGCCGGCCGGTGTCCGCCTCCGGCAAACAGGGTTTCCGGACTTTTCCTGCAAGGCAGTCCGGGAGATAATGCTCCGGTGGCGCTTCGGGAAATTGAGAGTGCATCAAATTCATCGGGCCCGAAAGGAAAGCCTTTCGCGCTCGCAGGGAGCTGCAATGAAGATTTTCTTGAAGATTTTGGGTGGATTGGTGCTTTGCGTAATCGTCCTGCTGGTAGTGTTCAGAATCACGGGGTTTGGACCGCATGGCGGAACCCCCGGCCTGTGGCTGAAGGGGAATCTCGTCACCACCCCCGTGAACGACTGGACGTGGACGGACAAGGTTCCCACCATCGAGCTGCAGACCGAGTCGTGGTATCTGCTTCCCCACTCCGTAACCATCGATTGCATGACCCTCAATGGTCACCTCTATGTGTCGTCCGGCTATCCCCCGCAAAGCGTTAAGACCTGGTACAAAAACGTGGTGCGCGACCCCCATGTTCGCATTCTGATTGGGAATAACTTGTACGACCGCACTTTGACCGAGGTGAAAGATCCGACCGAAGCGGCCGCTGCGATGAAGGCCAAGTACACCAAGTACCCGAAATTGAAAACTCCGTCGGACTTCATCATTCACGTGTTCCGCGTGGACCAGTAACGTGGACCAGTAACGGGGCCCCGGCATGAAGATCGTCGCAGGGATTCCGCGCATTGAAGAGCACTCGCTTCTCTGATTCTGCCGAAGGGCATCAAGCGCCGGTTGTCGGCCGCGCCCAGGTGCCCTTCGGAAACCCGCTGCCAGGAAGCGGGTCCCGCTGCCGGGTCAACGTCTATTCGCGCAGCTTAATTAATGACAACGACAGTTATGACTAGGGTATAATCCCGCGCTAAGGTGACGACTGTGGCGCGGTTTAAACGGCGCTTAGTAGTACTCGCTTTTGTGCTTACTTCGTTTTCTGTCTTTTCCCGCGGTCAATCCGCGGTGCCAACCAACGTCTCACCGAGCATTACCCCAGAGACCGCGTTCGTGTCTCACCTGAAGTACGCGAACGCATATTTCGGCTTTCTTTTTACGCTCCCGAATAAGCCGGCATTTCGCGAGTTTAATCTGGCGCCCAAAGATACTTCCCGCCATGTCTTGCTCGCTCTGGAATCGCAAAAGGAGGTACCTGGAGTATTCGGCGGTCTGCCGAACCCGACGGTGTTTATCGTCACAGCGAGGCATGTGGTCCATGCCTCCAGCGACGATGCGCGGCAGGGTGCAGCCGGTCCAGGCAATGGCGCCGCGAAACAAATTGAGATCGGAGGGAAGGAATTCTGGGAGCGCCAGGACGTTACCAAGGGCCCGGGTGGCAAGATGCGCGGGACGTCCATTGCGGGATCGTTTGGCGACTACGTGCTGCAGTTTGATATTTATTCGTTCAACGGAAAACTCGCCAAGCAACTTGAAGGCTGCGTTCGGGCGATCTCGTTTTTCGAGCCATCGGAGGCCGAGAAAATCGCCGGTCCAGGCAGCCGCCCTTATCCCGCTCTCAGCGTTCCGGTTGACCCCCATTCGGCAACAGAATTCGCTGGGCACCAGACTCACTCGGTTCCCCTCCAGTTTCTTGGCCAGCTTGGACAAGACGCTCAGACCGTCCGCGCGATGACACCGCAAGAATTTGAGACAACGCGACAACGTGCCGCTAACGGAGACGGAAAGGCGACAATATTTCTCTGCTTGGCTTTTCGCGGTGTAATTCCCGTCCGGCAAAACGAGGTTGATGCAGTGAACTGGTGCCAGAAAGGCGCTGACCAGGGAAGCGCCGAAGCAATGGAAGAACTCGGAATGATTTATGCCAGTAGTACGTCTAGGGTCTTCGACCCTTCCAAGTCAGTCTCTTGGCTAATGAAAGCCGCCAACTTGGGTTCTGCTTCCGCCATGGATAATCTTGGAACCGCTTACGCTAATGGTTTTGGCGTGCCGAAGGATTACATAAAAGCGAACCAGTGGTACCAAAAGTCAATCAAGGCCGGATTCCCCATAGCAAACTTTGATCTTGGGATCGCTTATTTGTTAGGTCAAGGGGTTCCAATCGACGTGCCGCAGGCGATCAAATATTTTAAGAAAGCAGCCGACGCCGGTTGGGGCTACGCCATGTTCGCCATGGGATCGATCTACAGTAACGGGGTTTTCACGATTCCACCTGATCGAACGGCTGCAATCGATTGGTATAAGAAGGGAGCGGTTCTGGGCGAGTTCCACTGCCAGGACGAACTGGGTTGGATTTATGCCAATGGAGTTGGTGTCCGACGTGACTACGCCGAAGCCTTGAAGTGGTATCGTGCCTCTGCCAATCTGGGAGATCCGGTTGGCGCTTACGGATTGGGCGTGAGGTATTTGAAGGGAGAAGGCATCAACCGCGATTTGAGCCAGGCGATGTACTGGTTCGGTAAGGCTGCCGATGCCGGACACGCGGACGCTGCCTACAATCTGGGACTCCTGTTGGCGAATAAAATTCCGGGGCGAGAGGCCCCTCCGGATTTTGGCTCCGCTGCCAAGTATTTCGCGATAGCTGCAAGCCAAGATATAAGCGATGCACAATGCATGCTGGGGTTGCTCTACTTGCACGGCAATGGGGTACCGCAGGACGATGTAACCGCTTACCAATGGATGCTGCTGTCGCAACGCGGCACGGACTCATGTGGCCAAGACGAACTCCACCTTCGATCTCGCCTGACTCAGCCTCAACTGAGCGAAGCGCTGCGGCGCGCTGACGCTTTTAAGCCCACCCCATCCGCCATCAACTACGGCCAATCGGTACCTCCTAAGACTAAGAACAGCGAAGCGCCCTGGAACTGAACCTGTCCCTAAAGGGGCCATTTCGAGCGGGGAACAGACTGCCGAGTACCCGACGCCGGGCAGGGGTGAACGCAGGAACACACTAGGTAGGACATGCTTCAGCCTGTCTGCCTTGCCTTCTGAGAAAAACCGAAATCAGACAGGCTGAAGCCTGTCCCACTCAAACCAGTAGAGAAATACGGGCGGATTGGTCACCGCCCCGTGGTCTGGTTCTGGAAAACGTAGAACTGGAACGGTATCAGCGGAAAATTTGGTGGGCCTGGGTGGGCTTCAACTACCGACCTCACCCTATCAGTTCTCTGAGTGACGTTGGACGTGATGAGAAGAACGAGGACCAAATTGGCGGAAGTGCTGCACACACCCACCAATCCAGCCTTTGACACTGGCATGCACGCGCACGCGAATGGACCGTCAGGGACAGGCTAGCCGGGTAGGTTCCGTCACAATTTACGACACAAAAGTATGCTTCCCAAATACAAACGCGAGTGGGGCATTCCCTGTCTGGCCTCTCACTCGCAATGCGGAAGACCCGCGTAGAGACGTGCTGCAACTTCCTTAGAGCGTTATCATATACTGGTTGAAAACTGTTACATAGCGTAAAAATGGCCTTGCAAAGAAGGTCGTTGAATTATCTAGGATGAGAGATTAGGAGATGAGCGATAAGGAGAATCAGCAGCGCCAAAGGAGGGCCAATGGCCCGATCGGGTGCGTTGCTGCCCGAAGCGCAGTGGCAGAAGATCGCGCCCTTTCTTCCCAAGCCGCGGAAACGACCCAAGGACGGTCGTCCCTGGATTCTGAACCGTCGTGTGCTGGAAGGGATTCTGTGGATTCTGCGGAGCGGGGCGTTTGGTTGAACATCTGGCGGGAATTTCTGAGCGAGTTGAACCAGCGCCAGCAGTTGCAGTGGAGCGAATCGTTTCTGGACGGCAGTTTTGCTCCCGCGAAAAAGGGGGCTGCGGAGTCGGAAAAACCAAGCGGGGCAAGGGGACGAAGTGGATGGTGGTGGTCGACGGCAGCGGGGTATTGAATTGATCGTGTCCCGTCGCTGCAACCGAAAGAAACCGGCGACGCAAGACGGCCGAGCGCTGCGGCGCTACAGGAGGCGATGGATTGTTGAACGCACCAACGCGTGGCTCGGTAATTTCCGCCGCTTGGTCGTGCGCTACGACCGCTCGCTCACGATCTATGGTACTTTCTTTAACATTTCCTGCTTCATGATCGTCCTGCGGAGGGTTGTGCAATAGCTTCTAACGTCAAGTGAAACGGGGGAGAACGATATGACAAAACAAATGCGGTCTTTTCGTATGGCAGTGATTTTCTTGCTTGTGGGAATATGTGCGGTCGTGACGACAAATGGCTGGGCCCAGGGCGCCAACAAACTGCCGCTGGAAAAAGCCGTGATTTCCAGTGAGGCAGCCGCGCACTCTTTGACTCCGGATGAAATTTCTATCGATACGGCCGAGAAAATCGGCAAAGCCTGCGTGGATTTCGCAAAGCAGCACTCGATCGCCATCACCGTCTTCATCATCAGCCCATCCGGAAATATCGTGTACGGCTATCGCATGGATGGACAAAAGCCGACCAACATCGACACGGCCCTGTACAAAGCCCAGACCGCGCTGTACAACCGCGCCTCCACCCATTCATTGGTCGACCGTACGGACGTGGAGGCCCGCGTGACGCGCATCCGCATGAACAATTATTATGTGTCGGGCGGGCTACCCATCATCGTGGACAAAGTGCTGATCGGCGCGATTGGCGTCGGCGGCAGCAGGATGGATGAGGAATGTGCGAACGCCGGCC
>DATLTA010000097.1:0-25129 GCA_035533775.1 Candidatus Dormiibacterota bacterium
GGCTTTCCCCAGGATGCTCCGTGGGCGGCCGAGGCCATCAATCACGTTCTGGACGGCATTTTGAATGAAAAAGCCGTGCACATCTGCTTTGGCAACTACGGTGGCCAGTCAATGTTGCGGGGGTTCTGGCGGGATCTTATCCCCTTTCTGAATGCGCTGCGCGTGGACCATCTGGTGCTGGAGTTTGCCCGGCGTGGTTACGACGAACTGTCATTTTTTTCCGATCTGGATCCGAAGATCAAGCTGGGCATTGGCCTGCTCGACATCAAAGACAACGAAGTGGAAAGCCCCGAACTGATCGCATCACGCATTGAACATACTGTGAAAACGCTCGGGCCTGACCGCTTGCGGTACGTTCATCCGGACTGCGGATTCTGGATGTTGCAGCGCAGCGTTGCGGATCGTAAGATGCGGGCTTTGGTGGAGGGAAGAGACCTGTTCGAGGGACGCTTGTGACGAAACTACTGGCAAACAGGACTGCGCCCATGGTGGATAGCAATCTCACCGCTGAGGACAAGGCCGGGGTTCGAGCGACTTTATTCCATCATCTGGCCGGAATCGTAATGATTCCGACTGTCAAGGCGCTGCTCGACCGCAAGGTCTTCCATCTGTTCGACAGTTTGTCCAACCGGGTGGAACTCGAACAAGTCGTGGAGCAGACCCACGGCAATCCGGGTTACTTGCGAGTCGCTTTCCGCCTCCTGATTTCCTGCGGATGGATGAAGGAACAATCTGGAAAAACCAACCGCAGCCGAATCTACTCGCTGACCGACAAGGGCAAGATCGCCATAAAAATGGCTGTGCCATTTTGCGGGGAAGTGGTCTCCTTCCTTCCCAAGGCAATTTTTCTGGAAGATTTTTTGTTCGGAAAATCCAATGAGGCCGCGCTTCCATCTCTGGACGCGCTCGTCCAACGCTCCAAGGCCGGTTGGGGCCTGCAAGTTGCGGAGAATTCTCCCGAGGCGGAGGTATGCCGGCAAGTCCGCCAATATCTCGACGGCATCCTTGTGGGATCCGCCATGGTGTCCCTGGCCCGGGGCGGAGTTTTGGACAAACTCGCGCAAGGGCCACTGCAATCAGATACTTTGCCGGGCAACCAGGCCAGCCTTGGCCTGATATTCGACCTGCTGGCCGCTCAGGGATGGATGGCGCGGGCGCAGAATCAGGTTTCCCTCACGCCGGTTGGAACGTATGCGGCTCGCGTCGCGACATCCTATGGCGTTACGATATCGTATCTCCCGCTTTTCAATGTTCTCGATACGCTTCTGTTCGGCAATCCGCGCATTCCGAGGATCGATGAGAGCGGCTCCGAACTGCTGGTCAATCGCGGCATGAACGTCTGGGGAAGCGGCGGCGCCCATAAAACGTATTTCAAAAAAGTGGACGAAATCATCGTGGAAATTTTTAACCGTCCGATCGAGCAGCAACCCCAGGGCATCTGCGATATGGGGTGTGGCGACGGCACGCTGCTCGAGCACCTGTATTGGGTGATCCGCACGCGCACCGCCCGGGGAACGGTGTTGGACCAGCATCCCCTGCTGCTGGTCGGAGCGGACTTCAATAAAGTCGCTCGCCGCGTCACCAAGCAGAGGCTGCGCAAGGCCGGAATTCAAACCCATTTTGTCATTGCCGGAGATATCAACCGCCCGGCTCAACTGGCGGGCGATCTTGAGGGGCTTGGCTATGACGTGCACAACCTGCTTCATGTCCGTTCATTTTTGGATCACAACCGGCCTTACTCAAGCCCGGCGAATTACGTGAGCGGCACGGCCATCGGACATTCCACCGGCGCATTTGCCCATCTGGGAGAGGAAATTCCGCCCGACGAACTGGAAGAGAACCTGGTGCGGCACCTGCATCGCTGGGCGCCCTACGTGGGACGCTTCGGACTGCTGATCCTCGAACTGCATACCCTGCCGCCGGAACTTACCGCCGCGAATTTGGATAAGACTCCCGCAGTGGCTTACGACGGAACGCACGGTTTTTCGGATCAATACCTGGTGGAACTGCCGGTATTCCTGGATTGCGCCCGCAAAGCCGGATTGCAAACCGATCCGCGGTATCAATGCCGGTTTCCGCCCTCCGACCTGGCCACCGTCAGCATCAATTTCTTTACCGCATTGCCCCCGTCGAATTGATCCCCTTGGTTTCCGTAAAGCGCCGGACGGCAGAAATCGCCGTAGTGCCGACAGCAAAAGTTTCCCGCCGGGTTCGGAATCCCGCGAAGCTGGATTTGATGGGGCTTGTTTCATGACCCGGGGCGTGACCTTGCAGGGAACCGTCGCATCAAATTGCTCTTAAAGGTAAACTCTTACTCCCATGGAAAACGATTCCGGCGGAAACGCCATAGAAGTTTCTTCGCTGACGCGCCGGTTTGGCGCGCTCGTCGCGGTCAACCATCTGACTTTTTCCTGCGCGCCCGGGGCGACCTTCGGATTGCTGGGACCCAACGGCGCGGGCAAGAGCACGCTCATCAAAATGCTGACGACGCTGCTGCCTCCCAGCGAGGGCACAGCGAAGATTGCCGGCTTTGATCTGGTGCGGCATCCCGAGGAGGTGCGCGGGAAGATTGGCTATGTTTCGCAGATGCTCTCGGCCGACGGGGATCTGACCGGATACGAGAATCTGCTGATTGCCGCAAAGATGTACGGCATCCCGCGAACCGAACGGGCGCGCCGGATTGCCCAGGGCCTGGAATTCATGGACCTAGCGCACGTGGGCGGCAAGCTGGTGCGGCAGTATTCCGGCGGTATGATCCGGCGTCTGGAAATTGCGCAATCCATGCTGCACCGGCCCAGCGTGTTGTTCATGGATGAGCCGTCGGTGGGCCTGGATCCCTCCGCGAAACGCTCGGTCTGGGAGCGCATCCGCGAACTGCGCCGCGAATTTGGCACCACGATCCTGATGACCACGCACGACATGGAAGAAGCCGACCAGCTTTGCGACATGGTCGCCGTCATGCATCATGGCGTGCTCGCCGCCATGGACGCGCCGGAGGCGCTGAAGGGGCAGGTGGGAAGCGGCGCCTCTCTGGACGATGTGTTCATTCATTTCACCGGCGCCACGATTTCCGAAGGAGGGGAACTCAGGGATGTCGCCCGCACACGACTCACATCTCAACGCCTGGGCTGAGCCGTTTCCCGGCGCCAACTTTCTGCGACAGACCTTTGCCGTGGCCGAAGCGGACGTTCGCAAGCTGATCCACGATCCGGTCGAACTGTTCACGCGGATGGTTCAGCCCGTTCTCTGGCTGTTGATTTTCGGCCAGGTTTTTAACCGCACGCACGCGATCCCCACCGGCGGAATCAGCTATCTGGATTTCATGGCCCCCGGCATTCTCGCGCAAAGCGTCCTGTTTGGCGCGATTTTTTACGGAATTTCGCTGATCTGGGAAAGGGATCTGGGCATCGTCCAGAAATTCCTGGTAAGTCCCGCGCCGCGCAGCACGCTGGTGCTGGGAAGAGCCATTTCCTCGACCGCGCGCGCCCTGTGCCAGATGATTTTTGTGTATCTGTTGTCTTACCTGCTGCACATACAGCTTCGCTTCGGGGTTCTTGCGCTGGCCGGCGTGGTGCTGGCGGTGATGCTGGGGGCGGCGATTTTTTCGACGTTCTCTCTGATCGTTGCGTGCCTGGTGAAATCGCGCGAGCGGTTCATGGGGATCGGGCAGGTCCTCACGATGCCGTTATTCTTCGCGAGCAATGCGATCTACCCGCTGAGCCTGATGCCGTCATGGCTGCGCGTCCTGTCCAGGATCAATCCGCTCTCGTATCAGGTGGACGCCCTCCGAACGCTGATGATCCGGGGCAGCACCACTACGTTCAGCCTGGGATGGGATTTCCTGATGCTGTTCGTCGCGTTTGCCGTGCTCGTCACGATAGCGACAAAACTGTATCCCGCCATCGTCACTTGAGTTTGCCGCGAGCCGGCGTTCCCGGGCAACAGGCCAAGGCCCCGAATCGCCGGGATCATTTGCGCAACCGCTGACGGCGCGCGCGTGTTACCAGAGCAATTTCAACCCGAATTGAATTTGTCTGGAAGTGGTGGATGTGCCGGTGATGGCTCCGGCGGAGGGCGATGCCACCGGCGTGGTAGATCCGGGCAGCAATACGGCCGTGATGAGATTCGGCGTATTGAAATTGGCGCGGTTCAGAAGATTGAAAATCTCCGCGCGAAACTGCAGATTCAATCCCTCGAAGAGGCGCGTTTCTTTCAGCACCGAAAAATCCCACGTGGCCAGCCCCGGACCGATATAGGTGTTCCTGCCCACGTTCCCCAAAAAGCCGCTGTTATTCGGCGGCGCCAGGAAGGCGTTGGGATTGAACCACTGCGCGGGGGTTCCGAGAATCACAGGGCCAGTGAAGGCGGGATTCAGGAACGGCCGGACCGGGTTGCGCGTATCGCCGTTATTGGACGGGTTGTAACCGAGCTGCGGCGTGAATGGAAATCCGGATTGCAGGGTCACGATACTATTGACCATCCATCCTCCAATCGCTTGTCCCCATGCGCCGGTACCGCGCGCATATCTGCGCCCGGGTCCGAACGGCAATTCGTAGCTCGCCGTGAATACGCCCATGTTACGGACGTCATAGGTGGCGAGTCCCCAGTCCGATTTGATGTCGTAGGGATTGGAAACCAGGCCGGGTGCGTTTCCCGCTGCCGTTCCGTTTAAGGAGTCGCCATCGTCGAGTGCGCGCGACCACGTGTAAACGCCTCGCAGAGTTAAACCCCTGCTGAATCGGCGTCGCAGATCCACTTGCAGTGAGTTGTAGGAACTGGTTCCCTCGGAAAACCATGTCCAGGTGTTTGCCAGGGTTGCGTTGGGTTTCGGCGTGCCGGGGGCGATATAGAAAGTCCCTGCCGGAACCGGCGCGCCGGTTGGCAGCGCGGCCGGACACGGAGAGGCCGGGCAAACGATCGGCGCGGGAGCGTTGCCGTCAGCTCCGACCAGTTCATGATAGCCGTGGCTTCCCACGTAACCCACGCTCAGCGACGTGTTCGGCGAAAGTTCCTGTTCCACGCGCAGGGACCAGGTTTCGACCGTGGGCGTGTACAGGTCCGGCTGGACTCCGCCGGGAACAATATGCGCGTTCACTGGAGGGGCGGCGGACGGATTGATCGGAAGATTTAAATTCGCAATGTTTCCCGAGGCAATGGTGTAGGTCGCATTGAAGGGCGCGTTCTGGTCGGCGCGATAACCGAGCGAATCCTGCAGATCGTTGTACATGCCGAATCCCGCGCGGATCACGGTCGTTGAGCCCCAGGGACTCCAGGCAACGCCGATGCGGGGTTGCGGAAGGAATTTCGCGCGGTTCTTGGTGAATAACGCGTTTCCAATCGTCGGCTGCGTGGAGATTACCCCGTTGTTGAAAGTATAGTTCGCGGCCCTTCCGTATGCTTCATTCCAACCTGTGCTGAATTCATCGCGAAAACCCAAAGAAAGCGTGAATCGCGGCGAGAGGCGGATGACGTCTTCCGCATAAAATGCGCCGTACAACGAGCGCCAGCTCAGCGGCGTGGGCGACGGGTTGTACAAAAGGCTGCCCGTGCCGGAAAGCAGGCTGGGCAATCCGGAAAATGTCATTTGCCCGAATTGGCTGAGTGCAATTTCCTCATTGGACTGGAGCCGCTGCAACCAGACGCCGGTGGTGATCTGGTGCCGGCCTTTGATGAACGTGATCTGGTCCGTATAGGTGAAAAGGTTTCGCGCGATGTGCAGATTGCTTCCGTTATTGCTCCCCGCCAGTCCGATTTGCGCTTGCGGATTGGATGCCTGGCTGCCGCCCACCACGACCGCTCCGACCGGGAGCCCCGCGATGAAGCCGGGAACCGTGGCCGCGGGCGTGCCGGGAGTCGGCTCGCCGGTGAAAAAATATCCGGCGCGGGAATAGCCGAATCGCAGCGTATTCACCGCGCTTGGCGAAAAAACGTGTGTTTCTTCCATACTGAATACCTGTTCGCGCAGATTCAGCAGGTCCGTGGAGTAGGCATTCACCGGAGTCGCCGTCGTGCTGCCGCTGTCGTCGTTGGTGTAGGCGGCCATCGCTGAATCTTTTGCCGAAAATACGCGATCCACGCGCGTGGTTCCGAAATCTTCGCGAATCGTTTGCACCGGGCTCAGAAAAACTTCCGCGACTCCGCCCTGCGGTGTGACTGGAAAATCAGGGGCGCCGGCCGGCGCGACCGGCCAAAGGTTCAGCAATCCGAGATTCACGACGGCGGGACTCGCGTTGGACCGGGCCAGCGCGTCGGGAACCAGTTGCACGGACGTTTGGTGCAGGTTCTGGCGGTAGCCTTCATAGTTCGCGAATACGAAGGTTCTGTCTTTTTGAATCGGGCCGCCGATCGATCCTCCAAACTGATTGCGCTGGAAGGGAGGCGCGGAACCTTTATCGAAGTAATTGGGGGCGTCGAGGGCGCTGTTGCGAAGATATTCAAAAATGGAACCATGCCATTGATTGCTTCCGGACTGAGTGATGATCGATACCTGCCCTCCCGGCCGCTTCCCGTATTCCGCGCCGTAGGTGTCCTGCAGCAGGTTGAATTCGCGAACCGCGTCCACGCCCAGCAGTTGCTGGCTGGCGCCTCCCGGCTGCATATTGTTTTCCGCAGCGCCCGTGAATTCGACGCCGTTGAGCAGAAAAAGATTCTGCTGCGGCCGATTGCCGGCCACGGAAAACATGTTTCCGGTGGTGGAATTCGAGACGCCGATTCCTCCGGTCTTTTCCCAGGTGAAATCGACGACGCCGGGATTGAGCGTCATCAGCTTGTCATAGCTTCGGCCATTGAGCGGAAGGTTCTTTACCTGCCGCTCCCCGACCAGGCCGGAAATATCCGCCGCGGCGGCGCTGACCAACGGCGCATCGGCATTCACTTTCACCTGTTCGGACACTTGCCCGATGCGCAGGGCCACATCCACGCGGGCCTGTTGTCCCACGGCCAGGTGAATTCCGCTGCGTACGCCTTCCTGAAAATTTCTTTTCGCAACGCGCACCTCGTACTCGCCTACCGGCAGCGAAACAATGGCGTAGCGGCCGGCTTCGCCGGTGACCGCGGTGCGCACCGCTCCTGTTTCCACGTTTGTCGCCGTGACGGTTGCGCCGGAGACTGCGGCGCTGGATGGGTCGGTCACGCGCCCCGAAATTGCGGCAGTAACCTGCGCGCGGCTTGGCGGAACAAATAGCTGCGATGCTAGCAGTGATGCAAAAAAACAGGCTGTGGCGAAGAGAAAACGGAGCAGGGAAGCTGGGCGCAACTGGTTGGGCATGGATTGTGTGGCGCGTGTCATCGAAACGGTCTCCGTTCGGCGAAAATGGCCCTTCGTTTGGAAGCGCGGCGCGCGCGGCTCCCGCGGAAATCGCCGGCGTACATGTGTGATTTAATACAATAAAAACCGATTCGTCAAATCGACTTAATACGAATAGGATTGAGGCGGTTTCCTGCGGATCCAGGGGTCGGGAATCGTTACGGAGGATCGGCGCGCCGCTCGAAAATCGCGGGCGCCGGGCCTACTCGTTTTTGAAAATGCTGCCGTTCTTCATGACGAACGTCACGTGGCGCACGGCCTGAATATCGTCCAGGGGATTGTCCGGCGCTGCCACGATGTCCGCGGCCAGGCCCGGCCGGATCGCGCCGCGCTGCTTATCGACGCCGAGCAGGCGGGCCGCATTGATGGTCATCGCCCGCAGGATGTCCCTGGCGGGCACGCCCGCCTCGACCCAGGAATCGACGTATTCGGCGGCCTGGGTTCCGCGCGTCTGTCCGGGGACGTAGACGAACGCGTCTGTTCCGAATGCCATGGTCACGCCGATGCGGTAGGCGCGCCTCAGCCGGTCCACGAATACCGCATGCAATTGCGGGAAGCCGTTTGCGCGCGCCGCGCTCTCTGTAAAATCGGTTCCCACCAGCACCACATGATTTTTTTTCGCAAGCTCCAGATCGGCGTCGGTCATCATCTGGCCGTGCTCGATCGAATCGACGCCCGCCTCGGCCGCGTTGTGCGCGCCCGCCTCGGTCCAGCAGTGCGCGGCGAGTTTCAGACCGTCGCGATGCGCTTCCGCGACCATGTACCTGATATCGTCGGTGCTGTAGATATACTTCTGATCGTCCACGACGATCTTGATCACCAGCGCGCCGTAATGAATATTTTCGCGGATGGCCTTGAGCATTTCATCGCGCGTATCGGCAATGGCATATTCGGGCGAGGCAAGCTCGGGTCTTTCGGGCTGCAGGTGGAACTGCCCGCCATAGGGAGCGATGATGCGGCCGGCGTTGATCATAGTGGGGCCGGGCACCAGGCCGCTGTCAATCGCCTTGCGCAACGACGTATCGGCATAGTTGCCGGAGTTGCCCACGTCGCGGACGGTGGTGAAACCCGCGGCCAGCATGTCCCGGGCGTTGACGACGCCTTCGATGGCGCGGTAGGAAGTCGGATCCAGCAGCGTGGTGAAGAAGTAGTTGTTGCCGTCGCGGTTTCTCTTGACGGTCATGCAGAGATGCGTGTGCGCGTCGAACATTCCCGGAAAGACGGTGGACTTGGAGAGGTCGATCACCGTGGCATCGGACGGGATGGATATATCGGGCCCGACCGCTTCGATTTTCTTTCCGCGTACCAGGATAATCTGGTTGGTCGCCGTGGTCCCTTTTTCCGGGTCCACCAGTTTTCCGGCCTTGATCGCGTACAGGCGCTCCGGGCCGGGCTGCGGGTATTGCGCAGTCGCGATCGGCGGCATGCCCAACGCCAGAATCAGTGACAGCAGGAGGAAAAAAGACGGAATCATTCGCGTGCGCATTCGTGGCTCCTTGGACGAGCGGAAGCAAATCTTGCCAGAAATTGAATTCGATGAGAAGCGGCAGATCGGCGGAGAAATTTTCCGGCGCTAGCCGCGCCCGGGTATGGCCGCCTTGATGTCCACGCGAAGGTATTCGTACATCTGATCGGTGACGTTCTCGCCCATGTGCTCGGACTGCGAACCGTTGGCCCACAAAAGGGCCCCGGCCTTGTGGTGGGCCTCTTCGGTCGTGCCGTTTTCCAGCGTCTGGAGCAGGTTCTGGTCCGTCATGAAAATGATCACGGAACCGAGGGGATGATTGTGCATCTTGACTTTGTCGTGGGCGGGGATGCGGCAGCGGATCACGCGGACATACTCGTTTTCAAATTCCAGGTGGTAGTGCTGCGGGTCCATGACCGTGCATTCGCGGGACATGTCCACGCCCGGCACGTGCGGCACGGGATTGGAACCCTGAGCGGCCTGGGCGGCAATCGCCGGCCCCAGGGTAGCGGCGAGCGATGCCCCCGCTCCTGTTTTCATCAATTCACGGCGGTTTAGTTTTCGGGGCACGGCAGTCCTCCCTTTACACACGAGAATAGAAAAGCCCTGGAAGCCACCACATAAACTTGCCTTGTGGGTCGCGGCTTCCGCCGCGGCATCAAACCCGAGATGGCTTCCAGAAAATCACCGTACTGCTTCGGCTTCATCGTCTTTCACGGCTGGTGCGGCTGCGATTGCCGTGCCCGGCGCGCTACAGCATTTGCCGCAAAACGTACGGGAGGATGCCTCCGTGGCGGTAATAGTTGACTTCCTCGGGCGTGTCGGTGCGCGCAATCGTCTGAAACACGATTTCCTTGCCGTGCTGGTCGCGAGCGCGAATTTCGACCGTCATTCCCGGAGCGAGTTTTTCCACTCCCGCGATTGTAAACTCCTCGAACCCGGTGAGGCCGAGGGATTGCGCGGTTTCGCCCGCGCGATACTGCAGCGGGAGCACGCCCATGCCCAGCAAATTGCTGCGATGAATGCGTTCGTAGCTTTCCGCGATCACCGCGCGCACGCCGAGCAGCTGCGTGCCCTTGGCCGCCCAGTCACGCGAAGATCCCGAGCCGTATTCCTTGCCACCGAGCACGACCAGCGGTATGCCCTCTTTCTGGTAACTCATCGCGGCGTCGTAGATGGACATTTTTTCGCCATCGGGCTGGTGCACGGTCCAGCCGCCTTCGGTTCCCGGCGCAAGCTGATTGCGCAAGCGGATGTTTGCGAACGTGCCGCGCATCATCACTTCGTGATTGCCGCGGCGCGCTCCATAGGAATTGAATTCCGCCGGCTTGACGCCCTGCGCGATCAGCCATTTTCCCGCAGGGGTGTCCACGCCAATCGATCCCGCGGGTGAAATGTGATCGGTGGTAATGCTGTTGCCCAGCATGGCCAGCGCGCGCGCGCCCTGAATATCGGTAAGCGGCGGAGGCGTCTTGGAGATTTTCTCAAAAAACGGGGGATTTTTGATGTAAGTGGATTTTTCGTCCCAGGCGTAGAGATCGCCTTCGGGCACCTGCAGGCCTTTCCAGTGGGCGTCGCCTTCGAACACTTCGCCGTATTCCTTCCGGTACATCGCGGTGGTCACGCTGGCGCGGACGGTGGCTTCGATCTCTTGCGGGGTCGGCCAGATGTCCCGCAGGAATACCGGTTTGCCGTTCTTGTCGTTGCCGAGCGATTCGGTGGCCATGTCGAAATCCATTCTGCCGGCCAGCGCATAGGCCACGACCAGCGGCGGGGAAGCCAGATAATTCGCGCGTACCAGGGGATGGATGCGGCCCTCGAAATTGCGGTTTCCGCTGAGCACGGAGACCGCGACCAGGCTGTTCTCCTTGATGGCCGCGCCGATGTGCTCTTCGATCGGGCCGCTATTGCCGATGCAGGTGGTGCAGCCGTAGCCGACAAGCTGAAAGCCAAGCTGGTCGAGATATTTTCCCAGGTCCGCGGCTTTCAGATAATCGGTCACCACTTTCGAGCCGGGCGCGAGGCTGGTCTTCACCCAGGGCTTGCTGCGCAGGCCGCGCTCGATCGCTTTCTTTGCGAGCAGGCCCGCTCCCAGCATCAGGGACGGGTTCGAAGTGTTCGTGCAGCTGGTAATGGCGGCAATCACGACCGAGCCGTTGGAAAGCTCGAACTGGTCGCCGTTGTTTTTCACCGCGACGTGTTTTTGCGCGGTTCCTTCCATCGTCTTTTCGAACGACGCTTTCGATTGGCTCAGCGGCACGCGGTCCTGCGGGCGCTTCGGGCCCGCCAGGGCCGGTTCGACGCTGGCCAGATCCAGTTCCAGTGTATCGGTGTAGACCGGGTCCGGCGTGGCGTCGGTGCGGAAGATGCCCTGTGCCTTGGTGTATTCCTCCACCAGGCGGACGCGCGCGGCGTCGCGACCGGTGAATTTCAGATAGGCCAGGGTTTCGGCGTCCACGGGAAAAAAGCCCATCGTGGCGCCGTACTCGGGAGCCATGTTGGCGATGGTCGCGCGATCCGGAAGGCTCAGGCTGGAAAGCCCAGTGCCGTAAAACTCGACGAATTTTCCGACCACGCCTTTTTTGCGCAGCATTTCGGTAACGATGAGCACCAGATCGGTGGCCGTCGCGCCTTCGGGCAGACGCCCGTGCAGTTTGAAGCCGACGACTTCCGGGATCAGCAGCGAAAGTGGCTGGCCGAGCATGGCGGCTTCTGCCTCGATGCCGCCGACGCCCCAGCCGAACACGCCGAGGGAGTTGACCATGGTGGTATGGGAATCCGTGCCAACCAGCGAATCGGGGAAGGCAAAAGTTTTGCCGTCCATCGCAGCGTCAAACACGACGCGCGCAAGGTATTCCAGGTTCACCTGATGGCAGATACCCGTATCCGGGGGAACGACTTTAAAGTTATCCAGGGCTTCTTGTCCCCAGCGCAGGAAGGCGTAGCGTTCGACGTTGCGCTGGAATTCAAGCTCCGCATTGAAGGCGAAGGCCATGTCGGAGCCGGACTTGTCCACCTGCACGGAGTGGTCGATCACGAGTTCCGCGGGCAGCAGGGGATTCACTTTTTTCGGGTCGCCGCCCAGTTCGCGGATCGCTTCGCGAATCGCGGCCAAGTCGACCACGGCGGGCACGCCGGTAAAATCCTGCAGCAGCACGCGCGCGGGCATGTAGGAAATTTCCTTCTGCGTCGCGGCGTTCGGTTCCCAGCCCGCCAGCGCCTCGATATCCTGCGGGTGAACGAATCGCCCGTCTTCATGGCGCAGCAGGTTTTCCAGCAGCACGCGCAGAGAAAAGGGAAGCCTGGCAACATGCCCCACGCCTTTTTTTTCCAGCGCGCTCAATCTGAAAATTTCGTAGTTCTTTCCGTCTACCGCTAGCGTTTCGCGCGTGCCGAACGAATTCTTGGATGCTGGCGACATTCTCCTATTTTTCCTTTCTCGGTTTTTGCAGGGACATCATCATAACTCATCCTGGTGTTCCGCGCAGCCTGCAGTCCATGTCCGGGGCGATAAATTTTAATACCAGTTGAACTCCTGGGACGCGGCAAACGGTTCGCGGAATGGAAGTCCTCCCGCAAAGGGAGGATGGCTGTGATTGACACCGCCTATGCTATCATCCTCCCACGTCCGTGCACCTTTCAGGAGGTTTGTATGAAACTTTCGATGCTAGCAGCGTTAGTGATTTCATGTGTTTTTGCCATTTCCACGGGCACGCAAGCCAAGCAAATGTCCGCGCCCAAAGTGCACAACATGACCGGATGTTTGAGGGCAGGACCCACTGCCGGCACCTATATGCTTACCGATCTGGCAAAAGGGCCCAAGACGGTGGGTATTGTCTCCTCCACTGCAAACCTGGCTCCCCATATCGGCCATAAGGTGCAAATCACCGGCACGGCAGTTTCCGAAGAGGAAGCGATGAAGGAAAACAAGGACGTGCCGAAGGCCCCGCATTACATGAAAGTAACCGCGCTGAAACATCTCTCAACCACCTGCCCATAACGATCAGGCGCAGGGCGGATCGACAACTCGGGTGGAGAGGACAGCGTCCAAGTTTGTGCGTTTGATGTGTCGCCAGACGCCGCACAGGACTTGAATTCTGGTTCCTCTCCGTCCGGCATCGAAGAAAGCGCTTGGGAAAAACTGCCAGGGGTCCGCTGGACGGGCATCTCCGTGCCGCTTGTTTCGTTTTGCGTTTGTGAGATAATTTTTAGGGACAATTTTTAGAGACGATGACTGGCCGTTGAGTCTGAACCGTACGCAATCTTCCTCACGGCGGGCGCAAATCCGGTCTACGACTGCTTGCAACCGCAGCTGAAATTCACAAGTCCAGATGAACATCGTACTCATCTCAACGTATGAACTGGGCAGACAGCCATTTGGATTGGCTTCGCCCGCAGCCTGGTTCCGCGCCCGCGGTCATGCAGTCGTAACCCTCGATTTAACCCGGGAAACGCTGGATGAGGAGGCGCTGCGCGCCGCCGGCTTGGTTGCCTTCTACGTGCCGATGCACACGGCCACGCGGCTTGCTGCGGGGCTGATTGATTCCGTTCGTGGAATCAATCCACGCGCGCATCTCTGTTTTTATGGCCTCTACGCTCCTGTGAACGAAGACTACCTGCGGGGGCTGGGTGTGGGCACGATCCTCGGCGGGGAATTCGAGGAAGGGCTCATGAGCCTTGCCGAGCGCCTGGGGCAGGCGGCGGGAAATCAAAATGGAGGCGTGGCGCAGACCGAGCCGGTGATTTCACTGGCGCGGCAGAAATTTATTGTGCCGGATCGCGCGGGAATGCCGGGGCTTGGCAAATATGCGCGCATCGTCATGCCCGGCGGGGAACGCCGCATTGCCGGGTCAACAGAAGCGACGCGCGGATGCAAACACCTTTGCCGGCACTGCCCGATCGTGCCCGTATACAACGGGGCGTTTCGAGTGGTCGAGCGCGAGGTTGTGCTGGAGGATATCCGCCGCCAGGTGGCGGCGGGGGCGCAGCACATCACCTTTGGGGACCCGGATTTTTTCAATGGTCCCGGGCACGCGCTTTCCATCGTGCAGGCGGTGCATGGCGAATTTCCGGAACTCACTTACGACGTGACGATCAAAATCGAGCACCTGCGCCAGCACGACCACCGCCTGGCAACCCTGCGCGATACGGGCTGCCTGTTCGTGATCAGCGCGGTCGAATCGGTGGACGATGCCGTGCTCGAAAAGTTTGACAAGGGCCACACGCGCGCCGATTTTCTTGCCGTGGCCGCCAGGTTCCGGGAATTGGGCATGACGCTGCTGCCCACGTTCGTGCCGTTCACGCCGTGGACCACGCTCGAGGGCTACAACGATTTGCTGGACGTCGTGGCGCGGGAAGATTTGTGCGAAAACGTCGCTCCCATTCAACTGGCCATACGCCTGCTGATTCCGGCGGGCTCGCGCCTGCTGGATTTGCCGGACGCGCGGGCCAGGGTGGGGGCGTTTGATTCCGCGGCGCTTGTTTATCCGTGGAAGCACGAAGATGCTCGCGTGGACGCTCTGGCGCGCGCGATTTCGGATCTGGTGCAGCGGGGCGACGCGCTGAAATTGTCGCGGACGGAAATTTTTTCACATATTCGGCGGGCGGCAAAGGCGGCCGCCGGAGATCGCGCGCCGTTGGGCGTGGCGCCTGCCGTGCCGCATGGCACTCCGGTGCCTTATCTCGACGAGCCCTGGTATTGTTGCGCCGAACCCATGAACGATCAGTTTGTCTCCATCGGAAAAGTGAAGGAAGGGGTCGCCAAGGCGGACCAGTTCGTTTAAAGGCAAGTTACAGCATCGGGCACTCACCACATGAGCCGCATTCTCATTCTCGCAAGCAAGCTGGGTTACCAGACGCGCAGTTTTGCCGAAGTAGCGCTCGCTCTCGGCCTGGAGGTCGTGTTTGCCAGCGACCGCTGCCACCAACTCGACGATCCCTGGGCGGACGGCGCCATTGCCGTGCAGTTCGACCAGCCGGAAGATGCCGCGCGGCGCATCGTGCAACAATCCCTGGCGCGTCCCCTGGATGGGCTGATCGCGCTGGGCGACCGTCCGACGGTCGCCGCCGCCTACGTGGCCCGCGCCCTGCGAATCCCTTACAATTCGCCCGCGGCCGTCGAAAACTGCCGCAGCAAGTTGCGCCAGCGGGAGGTGCTGCGCGAGGCGGGCCTGCCGGTGCCCGGATTTTTCAGCTTCCGCATCGACAAACGCCTGGAAAAAATTCTGCCGCGCGTGCAATTCCCGTGCGTCGTCAAACCCTTGCGGCTGGCGGCCAGCCAGGGTGTGATCCGCGCCAATGATCCCGGTGAATTTCAAGATGCTGTGGAGCGCATCCGATTGCTGTTGAAGTCTCCGGAAATTCAGGTCACCCGGGAAGGGGAACTCGACCGCGTGATTGTCGAGCGGTACATCCCGGGCGCGGAAGTTGCCGTGGAAGGATTATTAACGCGCGGAAAGCTGCGCACGCTGGCAATCTTCGACAAGCCCGACCCGCTGGAGGGGCCGTATTTCGAGGAAACCATTTACGTGACGCCGTCGCGGCAGCCGGAGCAGATGCAGGAGCGCATCGCGGATTGCGCTGCGGCAACGGTTCGCGCCCTGGGACTCACGCATGGACCGGTGCATGCCGAATTCCGGGTGAACGAACAGGGTCCCTGGGTGCTCGAAGCATCGCCAAGACCGATCGGCGGCCTGTGTTCGCGCGCGCTGCGGTTTGGCCCGGAACGCATCCTGCTGGAAACACTGCTGGTGCGCCATGCGATGGCCATGCCGGACAGCGATCTGGATCGCGAAAGCGATGCTTCCGGCGTGATGATGATTCCGGTGCCGAAAACGGGTGTCCTGCAGGGCGTCGAGGGCGAGGAAAAAGCCCGCGCGACGCCCGGAGTGGATGGTGTGGAGATTACCGCCCGCCTGCACGACTTTCTTGCGGCGTGGCCTGAGGGATCGACGTATCTTGGATTTATTTTTGCGAGGGCGAAATCGCCCGAGCAGGCCGAGGTAGCGCTCCGCCTTGCGCACAGCGCCCTGAAATTCGAAATTGCCGAACGATTGCCGGTCGAGCATCCGGTGACCGGGACGCTGCCGCATGCGGGAACGCGGGATTAGCCTTTGGCCTTTGTCGGAACGTAGTCCGGCGGGAGTTTCGCGCCTTCCCCGAAGAAAAACTGGTCCATCTGTTCTTCCATGATTTTTTGCGATTGCGGGTCGAGCGGATTCAGCCGGTACTCGTTCATCAGCATTTTCGAATGCTCGATCCACAGCTTCCAGGCGTCTTTGGACACGCTCTCATAGACCTTCTTGCCCAGTTCGCCCTTCCAGGGAACCCGGTCCAGTCCGGGGAGATCTTTGTCGAATTTCACGCAATGTACGATACGCTCGCCCGCCTTTGCGGGCTCACTGGAATCATTCGCCATCTGCATCCTCCATCGAAGGGTTCGAACTGCTCGATCCGTGAAGTGATTCTGTCCCCCCTACGATACTGCAAGACCGGCGGAAATCCAAACTCGCCAGGGCCGGAAACGCCGGCGCAAATTCCGAAAAAATGATTTTGGAAGATTACAACTCATAAATTCCAGGTTCGCTTACAATAATCGGGTCATGCGGTTGGTTCCGAAGGAGGCGCAATGCAGGATGTGACAGCGCTATTCTGGGATGTCGGCGGGGTCATTTTGTCGAACGGTTGGGATCGCGGCGCCCGCCAGAAGGCGTCGGAGAAGTTTGGCCTGGATTGGGAAGAGATGCAGGACCGGCATGAGCTGGCCAGTCCGGCATTTGAAACGGGAAAGATCACGCTCGATATGTACCTGGAACGAATTGTTTTTTATCGCAAACGCGCATTCACGCGGGAGGAGTTTACGGACTTCATTTTCGCGCAATCGGTGGAGTTTCCCGAATCGCGCGCGGTCCTCTCCGGTGTGGCCAAGTCTGGCAGATATCTCCTTGCGACCATCAATAACGAGGCCATGGAACTGAATGAGCGCCGCATCCAGGAATTCCACCTGCGGCGGGAGTTCAAGGCTTTTTTCAGTTCCTGCTATCTGGGTATCCGGAAACCGGATGAAGGAATCTATAAGCTGGCGCTCGAAGTGACCCAGCGTAAGCCTGAGGAATGTCTGTTCATTGACGACCGGGAGCTGAATCTGGAGTGCGCGCAGCAGTTGCGGATGCGTACGATTCGTTATCAGGATGCTGCGCAATTGCGGCGGGAATTAGCGGAAAATGGTGTGGCGATCGCGGGAACTCCATAGGGAGCCTGCCATGGAACTCGCGATGGTTGGGTCGGGCCGCACCGGCGCGATCCAGGCGGAAACAAAGAAATAAAGGGATGAGGACCCATTCTTCATGGCGCGAAAAAAACGCGAAGTAGTCGTGCCTGCCGATGAAAATTCATTTATTCCCGCCGATCCGTGCACGATCGTCATCTTCGGCGCTTCCGGCGATCTTTCGCGCAGGAAGCTGGTGCCTGCTTTATATGGTTTGGCTGCGCAGGATTGCCTGGCGCGGCGGTTTGCAATCATCGGGTTTGCGCGCACGCCCATGACCGATGAGGCGTTTCAGCAGTCCGCCATCGATTCCGTAAAAAAATTCGCCGACGGCGGCGCGGCGAACGACCAGGGGTGCAGGGATTTTGCCGGGGCCCTGGCCTATGTGGCGGGGAACTACCATCATCCCGCGGCATACCAGAAGCTCAAGCGACGATTGGAGGAACTCGACCGCGCGCACAAGCTTCACGGAAACCGCATGTTTTACCTGGCTACTCCTCCGGATGTGTATCCGCTGATTATCGAGCAACTCCACAAGGCCGGCCTGACCAGGAATCCTAACGGAAAGTCGTGGACGCGGATCATTATCGAGAAGCCCTACGGCCGGGACTTGGCTTCGGCGAGGAAGCTGAACCAGTTCGTGCTCGCTTCCTTTGACGAGTCGCAGGTCTACCGCATCGATCATTACCTGGGAAAAGACACGGTGCAGAACCTGCTGGTACTGCGCTTTGGAAATGGAATCTTCGAGCCGCTTTGGAACCGGAATTACGTGGATCATGTGCAGATTACCGCCGCGGAAACGCTCGGCGTTGAGCAGCGCGCGTCGTTTTACGAAACCGCCGGCGCCACCCGGGACATGATTCAGAGCCACGTCCTGCAGTTGACTTCGCTCGTGGCCATGGAACCCCCCGCCGCGTTTGACGCCACCGCCGTGCGCAATGAAAAGATCAAGGTCCTGCAATCGATCCGGCCATTTACCGAGCAAACCATCGCGACCGACATCGTGCGCGGGCAATACGGTCCGGGAAGTTCGAGGGGAAATTCCTCCCTGCTGGCGGGGTACCGGAAAGAGCCGGGCGTCGCCAGGGACTCATCCACAGAGACCTATGTCGCCGCCAAATTGCAGATCGACAACTGGAGGTGGGCGGGCGTCCCTTTCTACCTGCGCACGGGCAAACGCCTGCCGCGGCGCGTGAGCGAGATTGCCATCCAGTTCCGGCGCGCACCGCATCTGGTGTTTCGAGGCCAGGATTTGTCCACGAATACGCTGGTGCTGAACGTGCAGCCCGATGAAGGCATCTCCATTTCTTTTCATGCGAAGCTGCCGGGCCAGGCGATGAAATTGAAAACCGTGACGATGGACTTCAGTTATCAAAAGGAATTCGGCGTGGGCGAGCGCAGTGCGTACATGACGCTGATTAACGATTGCATGCGCGGCGACGCCACGCTGTTTGACCGCGCCGATGGCGTGGAATCGGCATGGGCGCTGGTAAATCCCATTCTCGATTGGTTTGAGGCAAAAAAACCGAAATTTCCAAACTATGCGGCGGGCACTTGGGGCCCACACGAAGCCGACAAACTTCTGGAGCGCGATGGACGACACTGGCGGAATCCGTAAAAACGCGTCGCGGGAGATTCTCCCCGGCGTAATTGTGTATTCGAATCCCGGCGAAGTCGCGCGCGCGGCGGCGCGGCTGTTCGTGGACTATGCCTGGCAATCGATTGCCAGGGACGGACAATTCATGGTGGCGCTGGCCGGGGGAAACACGCCGCGACCGCTGTACGAAATTCTTGCTTCCAAGGAATTTCGCGGGCAAGTGGACTGGGCCAGGGTGCATGTCTTCTGGAGCGACGAACGCGCCGTTTCCCCGACGCACGCAGAGAGCAATTACGGGATGGCGCGGCGCGAACTCCTGCTCCACGTTCCCATTCCGCCAGTCAACGTTCACCGCATGGAAGCCGAGAAGCCGAACATCGGCCGCGCGGCCAACGAATACGAGGAAGTGCTGCGAAAATATCTGGAACTGGACGGCCAGGGTTTTCCGCGCTTCCATCTGATCCTGCTGGGCATGGGAACCGAGGGACACACCGCGTCGCTGTTTCCGGGCACCCGCGTGACTCGCCAGACATCGCGCTGGGTCAGCACGCCAATGGTCGCGAAACTCAACGCGCGGCGCATGACGCTGACGCTTCCCGTATTGGACGCCGCGCTGCGCGTAGTTTTTCTGGTTGTGGGTTCGGAGAAGGCGGAAATCCTGCGCGCCGTGCTGCAAACGAAAGCTGATCCGCCGTATCCGGCGCAAATGGTGCAACCCCGCGACAACGGCCTGAAACTTTTCCTGGTCGATGAAGCCGCTGCCGCGCTGCTCCACTCCGGCGATTTACAGGCAAACGCGCCGGCCGGAAAACCCGCGAAACCTGTGCGCGAAAAACCGAGGCATGGTTCATGATCCTGGCTGGGGACATTGGCGGAACGAAATGCAATCTGGCGCTCTACGAGCTCCGGCCGGGCGGTTATAAGAAAGTCGTCAAGCACCGCTACGCATGCCGCGACTTCGCCACCTTCGAAGAGATCATCGGCCAATTCCTGCTCGAAACCCGGAACGAAACAAAGGATGCCGGCGAGGCAGCAATCGATGCTGCGGGTTTTGGAG
Organism: Candidatus Dormiibacterota bacterium; assembly: GCA_035533775.1. GTDB lineage: Bacteria > Acidobacteriota > Terriglobia > Acidiferrales > UBA7541 > Palsa-360. The sequence continues at coordinate 19,692 of DATLTA010000097.1, forward strand.
TTGCCGGTCCGGTCATCGGACATCGCGTCAAGGCGACCAACCTGCCGTGGGCCATCGACGGCGCGGTGCTGGCAAAACTTCTGGACACCGACCATGTGGTCCTGCTGAATGACCTGGAAGCAACTGCGCATAGCCTGGCATTGCTGCAGCCATCGGAGATTTCTACTCTGAACCGCGGAGTGCCTGCGCCGCAATCCACCGAGGCGCTGGTCGCGGCGGGAACGGGTTTGGGTGAGGCCATCCTGTTCTGGGATGGCGCACAACGCGTGGTGGCCAGCTCGGAGGGAGGGCACGTTGATTTTGCGCCGCGCAACGAACGTGAAATCGAGTTGTTGCGTCACATGAAGAAGCGCCATGAGTTCGTGAGTGTGGAGCTGATTCTTTCGGGCAGGGGATTTCTCACCATACACGAATTCCTGGACGCCTCCGTGCGGCATCCATCGTTCGACGATCCCGAAACGGACGCGGCGCCCGAAATCACTCGATTGGCGCTTGCCGGGCAGTGCCCCGTTTGCGTGCAGACACTCGACATGTGGGTCTCTATGTACGGGGCCGAAGCGGGAAACATGGCGCTGAAAGTCCTGGCTCGCGGCGGTGTCTGGATCGCCGGCGGCATCGCCGTCAAGATCCGCAAGAAAATGGAAGATGGAACTTTCTTCCGGGCTTTTTGCGAAAAAGAGAAATTCGGACCCCTGCTGGCGCAAATCCCCGTGTCCATGGTCTTGAATGAGGAAGCCCCGCTGATTGGCGCAATGTCTCAGGCGAGGCGGGCGGTGCAGTTGGCAGCGTCAGGCATGTCTCCCACCTGAAATTTACGGGACCATCCTGCGCCCTAGTTGAAATTGTTTCGAAATATCTCCGAACACCCCGTGTATCCCGTTCTTGACCGCGGTCCGCGGGATTCGCTCCTATAAATTTCTAAAAAGTGCCGGGTGAGTTGCCTGGCGAAGCTCCCCCTGCGTTCGTAAAGCGTCCCACGCCATCGATATCAATCGTGACCTTGTTGCTGACTCGCAAAAAGAAAGTGCTTGGATCCTTGAGGCCCCACTGGACGAATGGGATGATCAAGCGGGCCGTGAGGTGCAGCTGCCGCCCGTCCGGCAGAACATTGACCGGAATAGTTACGTCATGGTCCAGTCCGTGCAGGCGCAGTTGGCCCGCAATCTCCAGTTTGGATGGAATGTTTGCGGAGAGGGCGCCCGTCATTTTTCTGGGCGTGAAAGTGATTTCCGGGAACCTGCCGCTTTCCAGGATTTCGCGATGCATTCTGCGATCACGGATGCCGTTGCCGCTGTCCCCGCTGGTGGCGTCCACGATGATCACGCCCTGCATCGCTCCGGTCGATGGATCAAACTGGATTGTGCCGCTCTTCAGCTTGAATATTCCGTGAACCGTATGGAAAGTAGCGCCGAGCGTGAATTCGATTTTTGTTTGTGCCGGGTCAAGCCGGGCAATCATTTCCTGCGCGCGCGCTGCCGGAACGAAAACAGGCAGGGCCAGCATGGCGGCCAGCGAAAGCAGGAATCGGGAACGGAGCAGTCCGGGAAGCGGGCGTTTGGAGGAAATGAACGCTATGCCCACAGCATCTTCCACCCGAAATCGGCCATTTCTCCCACGCCGATGGAGGAAAGCGGCTGGGTCCCGGAATGTACGGACAGCAATTTTGAAAATAGATTCGGTGAATTCGCAAACAGGCGAAGGGTTCTGCGGCGAAGCGCGCTGTTCGCATCCATCAGCAGCATCAGCCGGGACATGGCCACGGGCGTGGCGCCGATCTTGCGGTGGAAGATCTCGTACTGTTCCAAATTTCCCTGCTTGAGCGCTTCCGCCAGATAAATCGCGTGCTGGAACGACAAACTCAGCCCTTGGCCCGCAATCGCATCGACCGTGCCTGAGGCGTCGCCGGCCAGCGCGATGCAACCCTGCGTCACGGCCGGGAATCTTCGCAACGACGTGGTGTCCCCCATTTCGCTGGTGGTGGGGACCGCGCCGGATAATTTTTCCGCAAGGGAGGGGAATCGCGGCAAAGCCTGCTCCAGCCTCATCTGCGGATCGCGGGAGAACACGGCGACGCCTACTTCCTGCTCACCGGTGGGCGTCACAAACATCTGGCAGCCTTCCGCCCAATGGACTTCGACGGCATCGCTCCAGGGCCGCACCTGAAAATGCCTGCGGAAGCCGAATCGTTTCCGGCGGACATCGCGTTTATCGAGCCCCGCCCATTTCCGGACCGCGGAATTCTGCCCGTCGGCGCCAATCAGCCACGTATAGGGGATACGATTTTCCTTGGTGGTCACAAAGTCCGTATCCACATGGATGACTTCCGCGCCCCAATGGAAATCCACGCCGGCTTGCGTGGCGCGATCCATGAGAATCCTGTGCAGGCGGACGCGCCGCAGTGCGAAACCAGTTCCTTCCGCAAAGTCCGCGCGCGCGGAAGATTCCTCGTCCTCAAAGCGAATTCCCGCGAAAGCCGTGGCCACACTGGAATCCAGATGGATTCCCAACGCGCGCAGCGCGGCGACGCCGTGCGGCAATATGCCTTCGCCACAGGGCTTGTCCAGCGGGGGCATGCGCGCATCCAGGACCGTGGCGCGGAAGCCGTTCTGGCTTGCCGCAATGGCCGCGGCCAGCCCCGCGGGTCCCGCTCCGATTATCACGACATCCGCGCGCGTGATCATTCCCGGTTTTCCCCGATTTTCCTGCTGGGGTCATCAGATGCCCGCTTGCACGGTGAAGTTGCACTCCGTGCGCGTCACCGCTGCTTTGCGGGAAGCCGGACGACGAGCCCGTCCAATTCATCTTTCATTTTGATCTGGCAGCTCAAGCGGCTGTTGGGCTGCGGGCCCTCCGCGGCGATGCTCAGCATGAACTTCTCATTTTCCTGGGCATCGGGAATGCGGCTAAAAAATTTGGGATCCACGTAGACGTGGCAGGTCGCGCACATGCAATTGCCGCCGCATTCGCCGAGAATTCCCGCGATGCGATGATCCAGCGCCGCCTGCATCACGGACGTTCCGGAGGGCACGTCAATGGTTCGCGAAACCCCACCCGATGAAAGGTATGTGACGATGGGCATGAAAAATCCTTCGCGTTCTCCTTGTCGTTCCGTCCGCGGCGCACACTTGCGGGCACCAGTGTAGATGGGCGAACAGAGCCCTGTCGAGTTTTCCAATACTTTGGATGGACGCGCCGGAAGGGGAATGCCCAGGCGCGCCGCAGATGGTCAAATGGATCAGCTCAATTTTCGCGAGAGTTCATCGAGCCAGACGTCGAGTGTTGAACGTTGTTCGGCGGTGAGGCCGGTGAAGGCGATGCCCATCCCGAAACCCGCATGCGTGTAGATGACCCGGCCTGAAAACTCACACGAACTGCAGCCATAGCGAATGTGGAAGCGGCATTCGGAGTCTTTGGGCAGTGGGTTGATCGTGTCCAAGTAGCACCCGCCCGTGCTCAACTCCGCGACACGCGCCTGGCCCCCGCCGATCATTTCCGCTTCGGCGATAAAAACGAAGCGCGGGTTGTTTCGATGTACTGCGTAGAAAGTTTCGCTCACGGCATGCCTCACTGGCTTGCGAACGTTACCGGCAACAGGTAGGCCCATTGTACGCAGGATAGAGAGAGGCAAAGCGCAGGGGGCCGCAAAAAATTGCGAAAGAGCCAGCTGGCCTCTGGTACAGGTATGGGGAGTGCGGGGATTCCGGCCATCCCGCACGCTGCGTGAAAAACTACGTGAAGACGAACCCACGGGCGAAGAGGGTCAGGCGAAGAAGCGCCGGTGATGAAGATTGTAGGGGGGCTGCACGCATGCTAAGATTTCGGGCGTTGAGGGTGCAATAAACTACAGGAGTGTTCAAATGAAATTAATGGTACGACTTTTTTCGATGGCAGCGATCGCCTTGTTTGCCGTGGGAGTACAGGCGCAGACGCGGCCCGTGCAGACGTTTGAAACGTCGGCAGGCCCCGTGAAAATTACGCCGGTGTACCACGCAGCGGTGGAGATCGAAGCGGGCGGCAAGGTGATCATCCTGGATCCTGCCAAGCCTGCAGATTTTACGGGACTTCCGCAGGCCGATCTGATCTTGATCACGGATATCCACGCAGACCACATGGATCCTGCCCTGATCAAGACGGTGAGCAAGCCCGGAACGGAAATTATGGCTCCCCCGGCAGTGGTGAAGACGGTGACGACGGCGATGCCAATTTCCAACGGCGAAACGAAAACGTGGGGCGCCTGGACCATTCACGCGATTCCCATGTACAACCTGACCCGAGGCCCCAAGCCCGGCGTGCTGTATCACCCCAAAGGACGCGGCAACGGATACGTCCTCACCTATGGCGGCAAGCGCTTCTATTTTTCGGGCGACACGGCAAACATTCCGGAGATGCGCGCGCTCAAGAACATTGACGTGGCGTTTATCTGCATGAATTTGCCTTACACCATGACGCCGGCAGAAGCTGCCGCAGCCGTCAAGGCGTTTCATCCCAAGGTCGCGATCCCGTATCACTACCGGGGACAGGACACCACGATCTTCAAGAAGGACCTGGAAGGCACGGGAATCGATGTGCGCCTGCTCGACTTTTATCCAAAGCCGAAGGCGTAATCGAACCCCCGCGCTATCCGGCGGATCGTGTTGCTGAAGGGAATGAAGCAGGACCGGCGGGATCGGAGGAAACTTCGATCCCGCCGTTTTATTTGGCGAGCGTTCCGCAGGATCGCGCCGCACACAATTTAGAATTGGGAATTACTTCTTGGCCGGAGGAGTCTTGGCCGGAGGAGCCTGGGCAGGCTTCAATGCGGCAGCGTATTTTCGCAGATCGTTAATCCGCGCCGGGTCCAGTTCGTAAAGCATCGGGCCATCGGCTCTTTTCGCGATGTAGTTTTTGCCGGCTTTGGCAATGGCCACTTTTTCGACGCGCTTGCCGCCCTTGGAGATGGCGGTAATGGTGATCTCCGGGTTTGAGAATCCGGAGGGCGCGAATTTCGTGGCGGTCAGCGTGCGAATGACGCGGAGAAAATTCTCCACGCTCAGGTCATCCAGCTTTTTGCCGTTCCCCGACCACCAGTCCTGGCCGCCGTGCGTCACGTAATACGCCTTAGGTCCATCGTGCATTTCCACTTTGTCCGGATCGTCGGCTGCAAAATCGAACACCCTCTTTTCGCGAAACTCCTCAAGGGTCTGCGAGACATCCTTGCCGAGATCGCTGGAAACCTTGTACGCGCCGTCCATGGCCGAGGTTTTGGCGTAGTACGCTCCATTGTTCCGGCGAACTTGCAGTTCCTGCGTGCCCGACGCATCGGTCGCCTTCACGGTGGCCACCGGGGTTCCCGAGGCGAATAAAGCCTCGTTTTTCTTCATTTCCGCGGGCGGCGTGCTGGGATCCATCTCGGCCTCTTTAAATTTTTCCACCACGGCCTCCAGTTTGGAGGTGTCGCC
>DATLTA010000098.1:0-10656 GCA_035533775.1 Candidatus Dormiibacterota bacterium
CAAACAGCCGCGCAACTCTCCGACGACCTGTTTGCGTGGAATTGGATTGGATTCACCATCGTTGTAACGGGCGGTTTTCTACTATTTTCCTCCGCCGCAAGCACATTCATTACCAACATCGCTTTCCAATGGAAATTGGGCATTTTTATTCCTCTGGCGCTGGTGTTGCATATTATTGTGCAGCAGAAAGCACGCGTTTGGGGAAAAACTACGGAGACACCGGCCATTGCTAAATTGTCGGGTCTAACGGAAATATTACTGTGGATCTGCGTCATCACGGCAGCCGTTCAGATTCCGAACCACTAGCCGGGCCGGGCGCGGCTGGATTGTTCCCGAAGTCCCTGAACGACGAATATTCGCTCGGCCTATGGGATGACAACCAGCCTGCGCCCGCCTCGGGCTTCGCGCTGCTCCGAGAATCGTCAGAGGCGTCCTTTCACCGGCTTGCGCCACGACACTGTCTCCATAGGCAAAGGCATCCTTCATCTCAAAATGTTTTCCATAGCGCCTCCGATTACCCTTTAGCGACAGGTTCATCCCCTGCAGACAACGAAACCTTTTCTGCTATACTCACGCCAGGTTCATAGCCGCGAAACAATTTGACAGGCATATTTGAACCCTGTTGTTTTCGCGGCTTGTCTTTTGAAATTCGGGGTGAACAGGTACGGCCCGCAGACGTTTTCCAAACGCCGGGTTTTATGTTAGATTTTGCGCTTTTCATCGAGGCTGTTCGATGCGAAATATTGCGATTGTAGGTGGCGGCCCGGCCGGTTCCATGTGCGGAGAACGGTTGGCCCGTGCGGGGTACAACGTCACGCTTTACGACGAACACCTGGCATGGGAGAAACCCTGCGGTGGAGGCTTGACGCACAAAGCCATTGTGGCTTACCCGTTTCTGCTGAGCGGCCCGCAACCGAAAAAACTCATTCGCACCGTGGAATTGATTTCCAGCAAGGGGCATCGTGCGCACCTGTCGCTGGAACATCCCATCGTCATCTATTCGCGAACCATATTGAATGGGCTTCTTCTGGAACGGGCTGAGGCGGCGGGTTGCCGCGTCTTTCGCTCCCGTGTCAATCACATCGATACATCCGGCCAGCGCGCCAAGCTTACGATCGGCGAATCCCGCGTGGAAGCCGACTTCGTGGTCATAGCCGCGGGCGCGCGCAATTCCCTGCTGCCCGATACGCGTCCGCTGGGGCGCGGCGACCTGGAGATGACGCTCGGCTATTTCGTTCCGGCGCAGGCGGAAGGAATTCGCGTGAAATTTCTGCGCCATTTCGAGGGTTATTTGTGGTCCTTTCCGCGGTGCGACCATCTTTCCGTGGGAATCTGCGGCAGCATGGCGCGGCATACGAGCCAGGAACTGCGGCGGCACCTGCACGCGTTCATGGCTGACGAAAACATTTCGCGCGAGGGCGCTACGTTTTACAGTCATGTCCTGCCCTCGCCGCAAAAACAGACGCTTTCCGCGCGCCGGGTCGTGGGCCGCAATTGGGCGCTGGTGGGGGATGCCGCCGCCTGGGTGGACCCCATCACCGGCGAAGGGCTTTACTACGCGTTGCGGTCGGGAGACTTGCTGGCCGAGGCGGTGATTGCGGAAAAACCGCAGGAGTATCCGGCCCGCGTGCGCAAGGCATTTTCTACCGATCTGGAATTTGCAACCCGGATCGCGCGCCGATTCTACCGCGGGCGCTTCCTGGGCGGCGCGGTGGCGACGCGCATGATTCAATTCATCGAGCGCAGCCCGACGTTTCGCGCATTGATGGCCGACGTGTTCGGCGGTGCGCAGGATTATTGCAGCCTGAAACGCCGATTGTGGGCGCAATGCGGCACGACCCTCACCGAAGTGGTGGGCAGCCTGATGAAGGGCCGGCCTTCCCTGCCAAAAGGCGCGCCTGCGGCCGGGTCGGAGAATTTGCCATGAGCCCGGCGGACAGCTCGAAGATTGAAATCGGACTGGAAGGAATTTGCGAGCGCGAGGTTCCGCGCGAATGGACGCTGGCGCATATCGACCCGAATTTGCCGGCCGTATTTTCCACCCCGTCCATGATTTGCCTGATGGAAATTGCGGCGTCATATGCCATAAATCCCGCGCTGCCGCCGGGGGTATTGACCGTGGGCACGCGCATCGAGGTGGACCATCTGAAGGCAGTTCCCGCGGGAGTTTTTGTGGTGGCCAAAGCCACGCTTATCGAAATCAGCGGGCGGCGCTTGATCTTCCAGGTTGAGGCGACCAGCGGCAGCGAGGTCATCGGGAGAGGGCGCGTGCATCGAGCCATCGTGGATCACGTCCGCTTCGACGCAATCGCCTCCGGGAAACCACCCTCGGCCTGAGGACACACGCATATTTTCCCGAAAATCCCTTAGATTCCCAAACTTCACAGGTAAATTTAGTATGCGGAACGCCGGGGGGCAGTTTTGCGCGCCGGGGGAGGAATGACCGTGGCCATCTTGCGGATCATGGCCAGAACGAGGCGCTTATCGCCGTCCGACAGCGTGGTGCTGTATTTTTTGATTTCGGAAAGGAAACGGATTTCGTCTTCGGAAAGCTCGCCCAGCATTTTCTGGGTATCACGGTCGCGCGGCGTCTCCGCGCCGGGAAAGAAATCGGCCAGCGCGATTTCCATAGCTTCGGCGATCTTCGCGAGCGTCTCCAGGGACGGCACAGTATGACCGTTTTCCACTCGGGAAAGATAGCAGCGCAAAAGGCCCGTTCGCCTTTCGATATCGCCCTGCGAAAGCCCCCGTTGGCCCCGGTAACTCCGAATGACTTCGCCGATGTTTACCTTTGGTTTTTCTTTTGGCACGGGTTTCACACCTTCCATACCCGCGGGTATATTACGCAGCGGAATTCCAGCGCGCAAGAGATTTCTTGTGTTTTCCTGAAATAATTCCGCTACCCGCGCGGCCACCCTGTATTTATCTTTTCTTAATAAGACTTACTGCGCACTAATACGGGCGCACCGGGACAGTCACGGTAAACGGTTGCTCGATTCGAAAATCGAGCAACGTCTCGCTCGGCACGTGCACCTGATCGCCCTTGGTGACCACCTGCACGGCCGCGCCCGCTCCCGCGCCCACTCCCGCGCCGATCGCCGCGCCCTGGCCTCCGCCGGCAATCGCTCCGATAATCGTTCCAGCAATCGCCCCGACGCCCACTTTCTTGGCCGTGTCGGAACCGCGCGATTTTCCGGACACATCGTAATCCCCGGTCATGATCGGCTGCAGCCGGTTGTTGATCAGCAAGTCCGTCAGTTCCAGCTTGAGTTGCGATTTCCCCTGGAAATGCCCGGCCTCCCTGGCCTCGGCCAGCCGACCGTAGACATCGGCGCCTTTGGGAGCCACAACCACCCCATCCACTACGAAATCCTGTTCCAGGCTGGCGCGAAACCTGTCACCCACGTGATTCTGGTCCGAATCCACGCTGTCAATCATTCGAACCAGCAGGTCCGTTCCGGCCGGAACCGTAACGCTTGTCGTTCCCTCATTGTAATTCGCCTGCTCAGACGGTGGCGCGGACGGTGTAGCTTCCGGATAAGACGCAGGTGGGGCCTCCGGGGGAGGCTGCTGCGCGGCAGTCGGCGAGGCGGCAGATGGCGGCATTCGCGTAAACGTCAACGAAATCACATCATTCACGTCATACAGCTCAATCTTCCCGTGATTTTCAAACTGCACACTCGCTTGCGTTCCGCCCAGGAATTTTCCCTGAATTACGCGGCCATCTTTCATTTGCAAAGTATCGGCCGAAGCGGAAACTGCCAACAACCCCAGACCGATGCACACGAGACCTGTCAAAATTTTCGTTGAACGTTTCATTCTAGTCTCCTGACCTTCACTGGTATCGAGTCCCCCTTGAGACACTCCCTCGATTCCTTCCGCTCAATTTCCAGAATACACCACGCCTGATCGGAGCGAAAGGCTTCGAAATCGACACTTGCATCGCCAATGTCGAACACCGCGAGGAGTAACGGCCGCGCCGGAAGGGATACGGACGGAGAAATGCAAAACCAGGTTCCTCAGTTGAGTACAATCGGCAAATCTACGCGCATTTCAGTGCCTTCAGCGGGGCGATTGATGGCCTCAATACTGCCGTCGTAGGCGTCCACCAGGGTTTTACAGATGGCCAGGCCCAATCCGAATCCGCCAGTGGTCCGGGCCCGGGAAGGATCGCCGCGATGAAACCGCTCAAAAATATGGGGCAACTCCCCGGGAGGAATTCCTGGCCCGGAATCCATAACGGAAATCCGCGCATGGCCCGCGCCGACCAACTGCACGCGCATCTGCACCTGCGATCCCGGGGGGCTGTGCTGCACAGCGTTTTCCAGCAGATTCAGCCAGATCAGTTCCAGATCCTCCGGATCCGCAAGCATGTAAACCGAGGGAGAATCCTCAAACACCAGCCTGATATTTCGCCCTTCGGCCAGCGAAGCAATCCGGGAAATCGCGGCTTCACAGGTCGAACTTAATTCCGTGGTGCCCAGTTTCGTCCGCGTGATGCCGTCTTGCTGCAACTGCTCGATTCGCGCCAGACGGAGCATGCGTGCGAGGAGGTCCTCAAGGCGCGCGCAATCTTCGAGCAGCCCCCCGAGGCCGATTTCATATTCGCGCTGCGTGCGCGGCCGGTGCAGAAGCGATTGCAAAGTGGATTTCACGATGGCCACCGATGTCTTCAGCTCATGAGCCGCGTCGTTGGTAAAATCACGCTGCTGCCGGAAGGATTTCTTGAGGCGCTCGAGCACGGTTTCGATGGCCTGGACCAGCGGAGAAAGTTCCCTGGCCAACCGCGGCCCGGAGGAAGGCCGGAAATTCCAGTTATGCACGGAAATGGCGCTTGCCTGCAAAGCCAATTCGCGCAGCGGGTACAGCCCCCTCCGGATGCTCCAGATGGCAATGGAATTTGCCGCGAGCAGAAGCAACAGACCCGTCAACCCGACGTAAATGGAAAGCCTTGTCAGACGGAGCTGGTCTTCCTCCAGCGAGGACGCATAAAACACCGTCACTCTTTCCACCGGAGTGCCTTCTTCGGAATCGAGCACCGGTGTATTGCGAAATATGACAGCGCGATATGGGGCGCCTCCATAGTCAAAATCCAAATACCTCTGGCGGGATCGCGCGATCGCATCGGGAACACTGTGCCACCCGGAAGAACGCACGATCGCTTGGCCGCCGGGCCTTCGAATTTCGAACAGAGGAGGATGTTGCGGGTCGGGAGCAGGAGGCAGGAGGGAAAAATCAAAAGTCAGGGCGTGAGGCGGGTCTTCATCGTATCGCAGCAGAGCGAGCGCGCCCATCGCATCGCCGTCCAGGGCGGTATTGAAAGTGCTCCGCAGCTCCGTCCGCGCATAATTTACGGCGACCCCAACCAGACCCGCCACCAACAGAAGCTGCACCACCACGATCGCCGTGATAATCCGGCGCGTGAGCGAATATGTCTTAGCCCTCGCCTGCGGCTCGCCGTGTTCGAAAATGCCGCGGCCTTCCACGGCGCTCCCGGTGATTGGGGATTGCGGGTCCCGAGGGTTTTCCGGCTGTTCCTGGGCGCCCAAATCCATCAATCCTACTCGGTTGCGTCCGCGCTGGGACGCAGCACGTACCCATGGCCCCGCACGGTGTGAATCAATTTCACGGGATTTGAACCGTCAATTTTACGCCGCAAACCGGAAATGTAGACTTCGATGACGTTGCTGAATTTTTCCCAATTATAGTCGTACAAATGTTCCAGAAGCTCCGTTTTTGAGACCACGGCCCTGGGGCGATGAGCCAGGTATTCCAGTACGCGGTACTCCATGGGCGTAAGGGCCATTTCCCGGTCTCCCCGCCGCACGGTTCGCTCCACCGTGTCCATCTGGAGATCGTCCATGGATATGATGGGGGACCGCTGGCCGGTACCACGGCGAACCAGCGCTTTCGCCCGCGCGAGCAATTCCCCCAGGTCAAATGGTTTCGCGACGTAATCGTCGGCGCCTGAGTTCAGCAGCCGGACCACCGATTGTTTCTCATCCCGCGCGGATAAGACCAGAACCGGCGTGCTGTGGCCATGCTCGCGATATCGGACCAGCAGATCATGCCCCTCCAATTTCGGGAGCATCAAATCGAGCACGACCAGGTCATATGGGCTGGATTCCGCAAGGTAAAGACCCTGGGCGCCATCCGACGCCACATCCACGGCATATCCCGCGCTTTCACGAAACGAACGAGCGATGTTTTCCGCCAGGCGCCGCTCATCTTCCACTAAAAGTACTCGCATAAACCCCTTGCCACCCCCGCACGAAAACTCGAGATGTTTGGGCACACACCTCGGGGCCAATCCACCACCCAGTGACACGGAATTGTACTACGCAATTCCGATCTTGCGAAAATTTCATTTCCCCAAGGATGATTTGATTTTCAGGCAATTCTTGCTAGAGTACATTCACTTTCCGCGGCCTGGAACGCGAGGAGACTTGATGGCCACGCTCGACCTCCGCCCCTTAAGTCTGGGCGAATTACTCGACCGCACATTTTTCCTGTACCGGCGGAATTTTTTTCTTTTTGCCGGCCTCGCCGCGATTCCCTATTCGCTCTTCCTGATGATCCAGTTGAGCAACACGCTGATCTCCCGGCTCGCGATCAGTTCCCCGGGGACCTCGGTATCCTACCGGCTGGCATCCCCGGCAATAAGGTTCTCTATCGCCGGCGGAGGCGTGCTTGCGCTCGCCATGATTGTCGCGGGCTCCATCGCCTTAGTTTTTTCCCTAGGCGCCACCGTTTTCGCGGTTTCCGAAATATACGCGGGGCGCCGCACGTCCATCCGCGATTGTCTTCTCGGGGTTCGCGGGAAGGCGGGCACAATTTTCGGCGTCTTGTTTTTAAGCGGGCTCATTCTATTCGGGGGACTCATCCTGCTGGTCATTCCGGCCATTTACTTTGCCTGCCGCATCTGCGTGGCAACGCCGGCGGCCCTGCTGGAAGACCTCGACGCTTCCGAATCGATTCGGCGAAGTTCCGCGCTCACGAAAGGCTTCGCCGGACGCGCGTTCATGATCTATATGCTGTATTTCGCGCTCACCTGGATCGTCCTGGCGGCCTTTCAGGTTCCTTTTGTAATTCTGATGGCGGCCAATGCCCGGCAACCGCAGATGGTGATACTGTGGTTGGTGTTCATGCAGGTAGCCAATTTCCTGGGCACAGTTCTGGTAACTCCGATTGGCATGATCGGTTTTTCCCTGTTCTATTACGACCTGCGCGTTCGCAAGGAAGGTTTTGACCTGCAGCTCATGATGCAGGCTATCGGCGGCGATCCCGTGCCGCCCCGCATTACCGGGGGCACACCTTCGATGTTTGGACGAGATGCTTTCTGAAATTTTCAATTTGCCCAATTTTATACCGCCAAAAAGATTCAGGGTTACGGCCGCCCTGCTGCTGATAGCAATTTTATTGTCGGGCCACGCCAAATCATCGGCGAATACTCCGCGGCCCACGTCCCCTGCCGTCTATGGCCCCGCATCGTTTATCGTGGAGTTGGACCACCTGAAATCCGGGTTGGATGCCGCGAGCAAATCTCCGCAAACTCTGCGCGCGTATCGCGATTCCCTTCCCGGCGCCTGGACCGTGGAATCGGGCGCGGCGCGGTATGACGTGCCCACCTCGCCGCTGCTATCTCGCTTGGACAGAGCCGTAAGCGACCCCGCACTGCGCCAGCAGCAACTGAGCCAGGCGCGCGATTATCTCTCCGCACTCTCCGCAGAGACCGCATCTCTATCCGGAGCGCCCCCAGCGGACACCATTTCCGCCAGAATCGCGCTGGATCGAATTCTCGCGCGCCCCGAATACGCCAACCAAAGGCAGCTGAGCTGGTGGGACCGATTTCGCGAGCGCGTCGACGAAATGATTTCAAACGCCCTGCTGCGCATTTTCCGCCGCATTGGCGGCCAGAAATCACTGGGAGCAGTTCTGCTCTGGCTGGGAATCTTCGCGGCGGCCATCCTGCTTGCGTATTGGATATTTCGCCGATGGTTTCGCGCGGCTCGCATGCAGGAAATGGCGCTGCAGTCGGCGGCCACTCCGGCGCGCTCCTGGCAGCAATGGATTTTGTCTGCCCGCGCGGCATCCGGGCGGCAGGATTACCGGTTGGCGATTTATTGCGCTTACTGGGCCGGGATCGCGCGCCTGGAAGATCTCGGCGCTCTTCCCTCCGACCGCGCCAGCACGCCTCGCGAAAATCTGCGCAGCCTGATGAAATCTAAACTGATCCTGCCGGAACCTCACGCCGCGCGTTACCTGGCGCTTTCTTCCATGACGTCGCGTCTGGAAACAATCTGGTACGGCTACCACATGGCGACCGAAGCGGACTTCCGCGACGCACTCGACCAACTGGAGATTCTGGGATGCCGTCTACCCTAGACCCGGGCGACCGCAAAATCCTGCTGATCGTAGGATCGTTCCTGCTCGTGCTGCTCATTGCCACGGACGTGCTCGCGCCGCCGTCCAACAATGCCCAGGGCCAGGGCATCCCTTCCACATACTCGACGGCCGGCGGCGGGGCGCAAGCAGCCTACCTGCTGCTTGGGCAGCTCGGCTATCGCTCGGAACGCTGGGAAAAATCTCCCACTGAATTGCCTGCCAATACGGAAGGCCAGATCCTGATCCTTGCACGGCCTTCGAGCTTTCCGGAAAAACAGGAGCGCGAGGCTTTGCTTCGCTTTGCGCGTTCCGGAGGCTGGGTCATTTATTCGGGCAATTTCCCGTATCTATTTTTCGACACCGGCACGGTTAAGCCGGCAATCCTTCAGGGAACGCGCCTGCCCCCGGCGACATATCCGGCGCTGGTCCCAAGCGCGTTCACGAGGGACGCCGCTCGAATCACGATGCCTTCCAGAAACCGCTGGGCCGCCTCTGCGGGCAACCAGGTTCCGTTGTATGGCGAACCAGATGCGCCGGTCGTCGTAACGTGGCGATTGGGAAAAGGAAGAATACTCTGGTGGGCCGCGCCTACGCCCGTCACCAACGCGGGCATTTCGAACCCCGGGAATCTCGCATTCCTGCTGGACTGCATTCAGGCGGCGCGGCCCGGCGCGCCTCCCGGCCGGACAACGGTTTTGTGGGATGAATATTTCCACGGGTACCGCGGATCGCTCTGGGATTATTTCCGCGAGACGCCGGTTCCCTGGGCCATCTTCCAGCTGGCCCTGGCGGCTGCGTTGATTCTATTCACCTTCAGCAGGCGCAGCGGCCCGCTTTACGCGCCTGTGACAACCTCACGGCTTTCGCCGCTGGAATTTGTGGACACACTCGGCGACTTATATCGCCGGGGAAATGCCGGTCCAGCAGCAGTCAGCGTGGCCTACCAGCGCTTTCGCACGCAGCTCACACGGAGACTCGCACTGTCGCCGTCAATTTCAAATGCGCAATTGGATGCCGCGGTGCGCGGGCGATTGGGCTGGAAGCAGCCCGGCCTGTTTGATACGTTGCAACACGCGGAAAAAGCCGTCCGTGCCGGGGAACTTACCGGCGCGGATGCGTTGCGCATCGTCCAGGCCCTGGAACATTATGAATTTTTATTAGGATTAAAAAAGCGACCTGCCGAGGAGAAACCCTAAGTGGAAAATCTCTCGCACCTCTCGACTCATATTCGCACCGAGCTTTCCAAAGTCATCGTCGGGCAACAGGAAGTTGTCGACCAGCTTCTGATCGTGCTGGTCTGCGGAGGCCACGCTTTACTGGAAGGAGTACCCGGCTTGGCCAAAACGCTGACCGTCAAGACGCTCGCGCGCATCTGCGGCCTTGGATTTCAGCGTGTGCAATGCACGGCGGACCTGATGCCAGCGGACGTGATCGGCACAAACGTCTTCAATCTCGCCACGAGTTCCTTTTCCCTGCATCGAGGACCCATTTTCACCGATCTGCTCCTGGTGGATGAAATCAATCGCACCACGGCGCGCACGCAGGCGGCCCTGCTCGAAGCCATGGAGGAGCGCCAGGCCACCATTGACGGAGTTCGCCATTCCCTGGGCCACAATTTCACCGTCTTCGCCACGCAGAATCCCATCGAGTTCGAGGGAACCTACCCTCTGCCGGAGGCGCAACTCGACCGCTTCCTGATGAAAATCCGCATCGACTATCCCAGCGCGGAGCAAGAAGCAGTTATCCTGAAACGCTTCGAGGGAATCTCCGACCCGCACATGCTCGATCAGGCGCCGCTCGATCCGCTCGAGCCGGGACTGCTCGCCGCGGCGCGCGAAGAGATTGGCCGCGTTCGCGTGGAACCGGCCCTGTACCAATACATGGTTTCGGTGATCAGGCGAACGCGAGATTGGGCGGCGCTTTCCCTCGGAGCGAGTCCGCGTGCCGCAATCGGCTTGTTTTTTGTCGCCCGGGCGCTGGCCGCAATGGACGGCCGCGACTTCCTGATCCCGGACGACATCAAGGCCGCCGCACCCGCGGTCCTGCGGCATCGGCTGCTGCTGAAGCCCGAAGCCGATCTCGAAGGACTTTCGGCCGATTCAGTAATCGCCGAAGTGCTCGCCACCGTCGAGGTTCCCAAGGACGTTTCGAGGAACGTTCCGGGAGACGGCGCCAAGGATAATGCGAAGTGAATTCGACTCCTCCATTCGTCCCATCCACTTTGTCCGCGCGTGCGCGGAAGGCGCAGTGGCTGGGAATCGGATTCGGCAC
>DATLTA010000099.1:0-3476 GCA_035533775.1 Candidatus Dormiibacterota bacterium
TGGAACCCGATACCGATGCCAAAGGCGCGATGCGTTCGACAGGAACCGGAACGATCCTGCTGGTGGAAGATGAAGAGTCCTTGTTACATCTGACCGCCGAAGTGCTGACCGAGAGCGGCTACACCGTGTTGCCGGCCCACAACGGGATCGAAGCCCTTGAAATCGCGCGCTCCTTCGATGATTCCATTGATCTGCTGTTAACGGATGTGGTGATGCCGCGGCTGGGCGGACCTGCACTGGCTCAATACGTGGCTCGCTTGCGTCCGGGAATCCGCATCTTATTCATGACCGGGCGTGCGGAGCGCGGCACCGATTCCGACGGAACGTTGCTCGCCGGAATCGAGCCCCTGCAGAAACCTTTCAGCCACGACGCACTGCTTTGCCACGTGCGGTGCGTTCTGGATGACGCTCCGGCACCTGCGCTCGACGGGGCCCGCCTTCTCGCAACATAATATTACGCAACAATAATAGTATTTATCAGTATTCTTTTACTTCCGATCGCGCCCGGCCGGAGTCGGCCCCCATTGCCTGATCGAGCAGGCCTTTCTCATCCCCCGTGAGCGCGCGAAATTTGCCTTTGCCCGTTTTCCCCAGATGGAGCGGGCCGATCGCGACGCGGACCAGCCGCAACACGCCGATTCCCAACTGGTCGAACATCCGCCGGATCTGGCGGTTCTTCCCTCCATCGAGAATGATTTCCAGCCAGGCGTTGCGCCCGCCCGCGCGCAAAACGCGCGCCTGCTTCGCGCGCAGTAACTCTCCCTTGCCGGCCCGCACGCCCTGGACCATCGCGGCCGCAAGATTTTCGTCCGCCACCACATTCACTTGAACGTGATACGTCTTATCGAGCCGGGTATGCGGATCGGAAATCCGCGAGGCCCATTCGGAATCGTTGGTGAGCAGCAGCAGGCCTTCACTCGCCTTGTCCAGCCGCCCCACCGGTCCGACCCACGGTAACTCTTCGCTCAGGCACGAATAAACGGTTTCGCGGCCCTTTTCGTCCGAGGCCGTTGTGACCAGGCCTCGCGGCTTGTTCAGCAGCAGATAAATCTTTGCACTGGCCGCGCACGCCTTGCCGTCCACCTCGATGCGGTCCTGCGGCAGCCGCACGGGGGTTTCGGGATCTTTGCGCGTCGTTCCGTTCAGGCGGACGCGCCCCGCGCGAATCAACTGCGCCGCTTTCGACCGCGAGCAATATCCCAGCTTCGACAGGGCCCGAGCCAGCCCCACGTGTCGCGATTGTTTTCCTCGTTGCATCCCTATGTTCCGGCTCCCTTCGCATCGTGCGCGCACAGCGGGCGCATAGTCAAAGATACTGCCATGAGCTGTGCCTTCCATCACAGAGAGCCGTGACTGCGGGCACAGATTTTCTTCTTCGACTGGATTATAAATAATTCAGATGATGGCTGGATTTCAGAGAGGGAGCGCAGAAACAGAATCAGCTGGTGATTCATCTCACGCGCCGCTTGGAGAGGCACGGCAAAGATTCAGACCACAAACTCTCCGACTGGCGCGCAGAATGCGCCCTTCCGAAAGTCCGGACACATCCAGGGGAATCGGATGGACGAACGACCGCGACCCGTGGAAGCGGGCGCCAGCCTGATTCCCCGAATTAATACACGCCGGACGCCGGTGATCCAATGACAGCGTCCGGCGAAATTTTATATTTTTCAATTTAACTCCCATTGGCCCTACCACACCGCAGCCTGGATGATCGTATTCAGTTGCGCCCGCTGGCTCGCATTCGTTTGAAATGTTGTCACGCTGCTTGCGCGGCACGATAAAAACGTGTTTCCATTCTCCACTGTGAATTCCACTGCGATTCCTTGGGACTTTGTTCTGATCCTTGTGGTTCTCGGCACCCTCATCCCCTGGCGCGGCACCGTCCGTCTCAGGCGTTTTCTCAGGCAACCCGAACTTACCACGGCCGACCGGCTGTCGCTTTACGCGTCGACGATCGCTTTTCAGTGGATCATCGCGGGCATCGTTTTTTGGAGAGCAATTTCAAGGGGCCTGAGTCTTGGAAAACTTGGGGTGACGCTGCCCTCCCCATGGCAGACAACAGGCCTCGCCGTGATCTTAACCGCGCTTCTCTGCGCCCTTCAGTTCGCCGGCCTCCGGAGAACCATGCGGATGCCGGCTGGCGAGCGCGGCCGACTGTTTCAAATCACGGAAAAGATCATGCCGCGAAGTTTCCCTGAGGTTGTCGCATTTGCAGCGCTGGCATGCACGGCGGGGATTTCCGAGGAGTTGATCTACCGGGGGTTCGTCTATGCTGTATTTAGCCGGGCATTTGCAGAATACCTGTTTCCAGCCTTCGCAGCTGTGATTTTGTCGGCGGCGTGGTTTGCCGTGGCGCACTTGTATCAGGGACCGAAAGGCATACTTACTACATTTGTAGTTGGAATAATATTTGCTTTTTCAAGAGTCTATAGTGGTAGCCTGCTGCCATCCGTCGTTGCTCACGCCGGGGTAGATCTGCTTGCCGGGCTATACATGGCAAGATTTAGTGAAAAAATATGAAATTCCGGAAAAAATGACGAAAATGACAAAATTTCCTTCCTGGAATTGGAGTAACGATCAGATTGAAGCAGCTGTTTCGCCATTCGGTGTACATCTATCGATCGAACAGATCGCCAAGATCCGGGAATATGTCCGCATTCTATTGAAATGGAACAAATCAATCAGCCTGACGGCGATCACGGACCCTGGCGAGATCGTTGCGCGCCATTTTGGAGAGTCACTATTTTTCACGACTCTGCTGCCTGTGGAAAACGGTCGGCTGGCCGACGTTGGATCAGGGGCAGGGTTTCCCGGCCTTGCGATTAAAATTTTCTGTCCGAATTTGCATGTAATCCTGGTGGAATCGAACAAAAAGAAGGCGGCCTTCCTATCTGAGGTCGTAAGGGCTTTGGATTTAACAGATGTTGAAGTCATGCCAATACGGTACAAAGATATGCGACCTGAGGGAGGATCTTTTGACTTCATTACGGCCCGTGCAGTTGGCGGCTTTTCTGAGTTTCTGGCATGGTCCAGAACGGCCCTGGCAAATCGAGGGCATATAGGTCTGTGGGTAGGTGGAGAAGACACGACAAAAATATCCAACACACCGGGATGGGTATGGAATCCGGCAATACGTATTCCGGAGTCTCAGAGAAGATTCATACTCATCGGGCGCCCCCTGCACCGAGCCTGATGAAGTCCGGCAGGGAATCGGAAAATTTCCGCAAAATATTCCACGTGGAACAATTGTTCCGGATTTGGCGTCAAAACAGTCAATATCGCAAAAACATTCAAATCGTTCCAGAAAAACATAAAAAACACAGCAGGAAACGGAGAATTCACCGCGCATCGGCGATATTGGCGATATTTTTGTTCCACGTGAAACAATTTGCTTAGACTGCGATTATTGTGCTAACTTCCGGTCCCTGGGGGTTATCTGAATTGGGCCGCATTATCGCCATTGCCAATCAAAA
>DATLTA010000100.1:0-4602 GCA_035533775.1 Candidatus Dormiibacterota bacterium
GTATCATCCAACTGTGAGCTGCGGTCAAGAAGAAAAATCGCGAAAGGGTGCGCCACCCGCCAAAGAGGCAAAAACAAAGGCTCACAGGCTGAAGCCTGTGCTACTGGGCGGGTTCAGGTAGCACAGGCTTCAGCCTGTGTGATTTCGCTTTTTTGCAAAAATAAAAGCGAACAGGCTGAAGCCTGTTCTACTCAATGCATTTATTTCGCTGTGGGAGCGGGTTTGGCTGGACCGGTAGCGCGCAGGATCCAGACGCCCCATTTATCGTCGGTGATATAGATATTGCCGCGCGTGTCGACCAGGACGTCTTCGGTCCAGTTGATGGGCGAGGCATGAGGGCCGGTACGCACCGGCGCATCCGGACGTTCCGGCGGGATGAACCAGCCTACCTCGGTCGGCAAGTGGGGATCGCTGATATCGAAAGCCCGGAGCCCCGCATTGAAATACGTGACGTACATGATGTTGCCCGGCTTGGCGACGTCCGGGGCATGGATTTCCTGGCTGACGTTGTGCGGTCCAAAGCGCCCGCCTTTTTGGCAAAAATCCTTATAAGGCGCATTCTTCGGCGGCCGCGGCACGGGAAACAGCGAGATCAGGCGCGGCTTGCGGGGATCCTTGTTGTCGATCAGGGCGGCGAAACTCAGCGCGTCGGTATCGCATCCGGACGCCATGGCTTCCGAGCTGGCATAGAGCAGCTTGCGATTCCACAGCGGCAGAACCGTATGCACCGATTGCGGGCCGACGCTGGCAAACGGCGGGGTCATCTGGAGTTTGCCAATCAGCTTGGGATGCGCGATGTCGCTGATATCCAGATTGATCACGTCGGGCGTAAATCCGGTGGAAATCATTTTTCCATCCGGGCTGACGTTGGCCGGGCCGTGAAAACCGATCGACGTTTGCGGTGGAGGATCGCTGTCCCTCTGCCCCGGCTGCCACCAGCGGCCCACCTCCTTGGGATGAGCGGGATCGCTGACATCGAGAATCTGGAGAATGTACCAGCGAAAGCCGGGAACGCTGGCGGCAAGGTAAGCGTACTTGCCGCCGGGATAGGAATTGCGGTGCGAGCCGCGTTCCCCGGCATACCATTTGGAGACGATCTTGGGGTTGGTTGGATCGCTGATATCCCAGAACAGTGCGGCGGGGCCCATGTCGGGGCGCTTGGTCGCGCTGTTGACTGCGGTGACTAAAAGATTGCCGTGCAGGCTGACCTGCGAGGTAATCACATTTTTCGGGCCGTCATATGGAATGAATTTGACGTATTTTGGATCGCGCGGGTTGGTCACGTCCAGAATACTCCACCCCTCGTTAAAGGAGTGGCCCATGTAGAGGTACCAATGCCCGTTGGCCTTCTTGATCGCCAGCTTGAATGCGCCAGGGTGCCCGCCCAGTCCCGAAAAACCGATGGGCGTCATATTCTTGGCCTGCCAGCCGGATGGCAACTGGTCGGCAAATGCCGCGCCCAGGCCAAGACAAATCGCCAGCGCAAGCGCGCCGATCCTGAAAATATTCAACGTAATTTTCCTGCTGAATCCCGCATGGGCTGAAAGCATCCTGGCATCTCCTGATCTGCGATAACCGCGGGTGCGCGGTTGCCGGGCATGACGCTGTTCCTTCTCGAAGCTCGAAGACAGATGACCGTAACACGTTGCCGCAAAACTTGCGCGCGCCAGCTCCGCATGACGCGGCCCCTGGCGAAGCGGCACGAAAAGCCGCTCCCGCTAGAATACTCTTCCGGGAGAAACTTTTGAAAGAGCGGAAACAGCTTTCTCTTGACGTGTAATGCCGTTTCATCCGATTGCCGGGAAGCGGCGGCGACTAAATTCCCGAAAGACGATTGTTGCGTGCGGAAATCCCGCGGCGGCCCGCCGATTGTCCCTTGCGCTTACCCGCGATGCTCGGAAAATTGGTTATACAACCAGGCCAGCAGAAGCCCCGCGATGGCTCCGTCGATCAGTCCATCGACCGTGCCGATCAAAACGTCGCCAATGGTGTGCGAGGCGTGAAAGAACGGGTAGATCGAACTCACCATCTGCAAAAAGTTCGTGCCGTAGGCGGGCATAACAAGATTGATCAGCCCGACACTCAGAAGAGCGCCGCCCCAGAGCAGACCCCCTGCAATCGCCAGCCCTTGTATGGAAAGCCGCATCGTTTCCCTCCTCGTGTGCAAGATAGTTTCCATTCCACAGCGCGCCGTTGGTTATTTCCAAAGGGCGCAAAAGGAATTCGCGAAAACATAATTAACCTGGCCCGTTGAGAATCCCCGGCTAAGTGTGCGCCTGGCCCGTTTCCCCCGCATGGCCGATCCTGACGATTTCCACCGAACAGGGAGCGTGCCGCATCACTGCCTCCGATACGCTTCCTGTAAGAAAACGGTCCAAACCCTTTCTGCCGTGCGAACCGACCACCACCAGGTCCGCCGGCCACCGCGTTGCATAATCGAGGATGGTTTCTCGCGCATCTCCTTCTCCCAGCGAATAGGAAATTACAAATCCGGCGGACCGAAACCGGTCGGCGGTCCTGGCAAGCAATCCACTCACCTGGCTCCGGAGCTTTGTGCGCGCCGCCGTGAAATCAGGGAAATCCTTGCTTCCCAGGGCTTCCGCGAGCGCCACCGGAAAAGGTTCGAGGACGTGCAGTAGTCGGATTTCCGTATTGGCCGGCCGGGCATGGGCGAGTACGGCTTCGGTAGCCGCTTCCGAATATTTGGAATCGTCGATGGCCAAAAGAATTTTCAATTTTCTCCTTTGCTCGCCGCCGATGGTGGCCGAAAGATCGTGGGGGCCTCGGTGACGATGGTCGCACGCCTGCACGATAACCGATTTCGCAAGCTGCACAAATATATGTTTTGCACAGGCTTGGCAATCCGGCAGGCAGCCTTGCCCAGCTCGCGAGGCAGAGAAGGCACATCTTGGAAAAGGCATTACCATCGAAATGCGGGATTTAACTTCGAATGCCTGCCGCCAGCCTTATGGCCGGCACAGGTAAGAATGGTCCGAGCAAGCTTGCTTTGTCGTAGATAGCTTTCTTTATTTAGAGATAAGCGGCATTTTGGCCCGCGTTCATTCGAGCGGGAGGGCGAAACTTTTTCCGCAGTTGAGCGCATCACCCATCGGTACTATTGCGCCATGATCTGCCTATTGGCTTAATAGTGATATGAATTCTGTCAGCACTTTCGCGGAGATATTGCCGGTTCCGCATAAGCATCATTTATGGGTAGGCATCCGGCATATCGAAAGACGCCAATGGTGGCTTTGGGCTTCCGCGATCAGTGTGACGCTATTGCTCACGGCGGGGATGGCGTCTTTTTCCTATTTGTTCCAGCAGCCGGATCC
The DNA here is from genome assembly GCA_035533775.1 of Candidatus Dormiibacterota bacterium. Taxonomy (GTDB): domain Bacteria; phylum Acidobacteriota; class Terriglobia; order Acidiferrales; family UBA7541; genus Palsa-360. The sequence continues at coordinate 3,333 of DATLTA010000100.1, forward strand.
CCTGTTTGCCAACACGACTCGGGATTCGGTCCGCGGTTTAGTCGCCCTGGTATTTCTTTTTGACCTCTACACAATCTACCAACAGCTGCAGATTCACCGGATCCGGCGGTTGCTGAGCGAACACGAAGAGATGTTCCGCCTGATCACCGAAAATGCGGAAGACTTGATCAGCGTGGTCAATCAAAACGGACAGCGCCTGTACAGCAGTCCCGCATATCACCGGATTTTTGGATATTCCGACGAAGAACTTCAAAACTCGCCCGTCGTGGATCAAGTGCATCCCGACGATCACGCGGCGATCTTCGCGGCGCGCAACGAAACCTTCACGAAAGGAAGTTCATCCCCGGTGGAGTACCGCTTCCGGCGGAAAGATGGAGCATGGAGGATTTTGGAGTCAAACGGAAGTCCGATCCGGAATCAACGGGGTGAAATTGAGAAAGTCGTGGTGGTCAGCCGCGACATCACCGAACGCAAGAAGGCGGAAGAACTCCTGCGGCAGCGCGAGGAACAGCTTCGCCAGGCGCACAAAATGGAGGCCGTGGGCCGCCTGTCGGGAGGCATCGCTCACGACTTCAACAACCTTCTCGCCGTCATTATCGGCTATAGCGAATCCATGGACCTTCGCCTGCCGCCCTCCGATCCCTTGCACAAGAGCGTTCAGGAGATCCACAAGGCTGGGGAACGCGCCGCCGCCCTGACGCATCAATTGCTCGCGTTCAGCCGGCAGCAGGTGCTCCAACCCAAAGTTCTGGACCTCAATGCCCTAGTCACCGACATGGGAAAGATGCTGCGGCGCCTGATCGGCACGGATATCGAACTCACCACCAAGCTCGCTTCGAAGTTGGGGCAGGTAAAGGCGGATCAAAGCCAATTGGAGCAGGTCATCGTGAATCTCGTGGTGAACGCGCGCGACGCCATGCCCAAGGGAGGAAAACTGCTCCTGGAGACGTCCAACTTCCACGTGGATGAGAGAGTTGCCGGCAGCCTGCCGTTTCTTCATCCGGGCCCTCACATTCTGCTCTCAGTAACAGATACCGGCACCGGAATGGACGAAAAAACGCAGCAGCACATCTTCGAACCATTCTTTACGACGAAAGAGCCCGGAAAGGGCACGGGGCTGGGACTTGCCACGGTTTACGGAGTCGTGAAGCAGAGTGGCGGCGTCGTGGGAGTCGAATCCGACCTGGGACACGGCTCCACATTCAAGATTTTTCTTCCGCAGGCGGAGAAATCATCCGTGGAACCCGATACCGATACCAAAGGCGCGATG
>DATLTA010000101.1:0-6173 GCA_035533775.1 Candidatus Dormiibacterota bacterium
GCCAACATCATCCAGACCGTGGACCACATCAAATCCATCTTGCCGGAACTTCGCGCGTCCATTCCTCCATCGGTCGCGTTGGAAATTGTCGGAGATAAAACGGTCACCATACGGGCTTCGGTCAAAGAAATCCAGTTCACGCTGATACTGACCGTGTTTCTGGTAGTGATGGTCATATTCTTGTTTTTGCGCAACATCTGGGCCACCGCCATTCCCAGCATCGCGGTGCCGCTCTCCCTGATCGGAACGTTCGGCGTGATGTATTTGCTGGGCTACAGTATCGATAACCTGTCCCTTCTGGCCCTGGCGATTTCGACCGGTTTCGTCGTCGATGACGCCATCGTTGTCATTGAGAATATTTCGCGTTATCTGGAGGCAGGCTACTCGCCCATTGAGGCGGCCCTGGAGGGATCCCGAGAGATCGGTTTCACCGTTCTTTCCATGAGCGCTTCACTGGTCGCCGTGTTCATTCCCATTTTATTGATGGGGGGCATCGTCGGCCGTTTATTCCGGGAGTTTGCAGTGACATTGAGCACGGCGATCGCCGTGTCTTTGTGTGTTTCGCTGACCACGACGCCCATGATGTGCTCGCTGTTTCTGAAGCCCATGTCGAAATTGAAACACGGCAGGCTGTATCTGGCGAGCGAACGAGCCTTCCAGTGGTCGGTCGATACATATGCAATAGGGCTGCGCTGGGTTCTGCGGCACCAGCCCTTCATGCTGGCACTGACCGGCGCGACGGTCTGCCTCAGCGTCTTCTTGTACATCGTGATCCCCAAGGGTTTTTTTCCTCAACAGGATACCGGGCGCATGTCCGGAACGATCGTGGGTTCCGAGGATATGTCGTACATTGCGATGAGGGAAAAACTGAAACAATATAGCGATATCTTGCGAGCCGATCCGGCCATCAAGGATGTATCCATCTTTACCGGTGGCGGCTCGGCGAATACGGGGCAGGTCAGAATCGAATTGAAACCCTGGCAAGATCGCAAGTCCGATACGACTCAGATTCTCGCGCGTTTGCGGCCGAAACTTGCTGCCGTTCCGGGCGCGACGCTGTATCTGCGGGCCATCCAGGACGTGCGAACCGGCGGCCGGTCGAGCAATTCCGAATTCCAATACACACTGCAGGGCGACGATGTGAGCCAGTTGGAAACATGGGCGCCGCAAGTTTTGGCGGCGATACGAAAGTTGCCCGGACTGCGCGACGTCTCATCGGACCAGCAGGATCGTGGATTGCAAGCCAGCCTGGTTGTGGACCGCGATACGGCATCGAGGCTGGGGATTCGTCAGCGGGCAATCGATAACACGCTGTACGATGCCTTCGGCCAGCGGCAAGTCTCCACGATTTACACGCAATTGAACCAATATCACGTCGTGATGGAAGTCGATCCCCGTTTCCAGCAGAGCCCGGATGCCATCCGGCAGCTTTACGTGTCATCGGCCAACGGCAGGCAAGTGCCGATCAGTGCTTTCGCGCATTTCGAGCGCAAAAGTTCCACATTGCAGGTGAACCATCAGGGCCAGTTCCCGGCGATCACGATTTCGTTCAATTTGGCGGGAGGGGTTTCCCTGGGCGATGCGGTCAATGAGATTGAGGCGGCTATGCTCCGGATACGATTGCCGTCCGGCATCCATCCCCATTTTCAGGGCACGGCGCAGGCCTTCCAGGCGTCCTTGGCGTCCATGCCCTGGCTGATTCTGGCGGCGGTGCTGACTGTGTACCTGGTTCTCGGGATGTTGTATGAGAGCTACATCCATCCGCTGACGATACTGTCGACACTGCCTTCGGCCGGTGTGGGCGCCTTGCTGGCACTGCTCATCTTCCGGACCGAGTTAAGCGTCATCGCGCTGATTGGGATCATCCTGCTGATCGGCATCGTCAAAAAGAACGCCATCATGATGATCGATTTTGCTTTGGAAGCGGAACGCAAGGAAGGCAAGAACCCCGAACAGGCGATTTATCAGGCTTGTCTGCTGAGGTTCCGGCCGATCATGATGACCACGATGTGCGCGCTGCTGGGTGGATTGCCGCTGGCGCTGGGGACCGGACCCGGTTCGGAGTTGCGGCGCCCACTTGGGATCAGCATTGTCGGCGGGTTGATCGTCAGCCAGATGCTGACCTTGTACACGACCCCCGTCGTGTACCTCTACATGGACCGGTTGCGTTTGCGGTTCGCGCGCCGCAAACGCGAGCACGGGATCACCGACGCTGTGTCTTCGCAAGTCTAAGCATTTTCCTTTCGAAGTTTTCCGGCACCGGGCGCGGCCATTAGCCGTTCCCGCAGGGTTGACGGACTGCCTTGCCGGGGAAAATAAATGCGACCTTGCATGGCGCCCGGTCAGAGACAATTCACGGAAGCGGGAGAGAACAGGGTAAATCCGGCTGCCGCGCCGAAAGGGCAAAGTTTTCTGCCATACATTTCTAATCTTAGTACTATGTGTAATTTGGTTTGGTCTTTCCCTGGGTCGTACAGGAGAAATACGTGATCGCTTTCTTGCCGCGGCTTGCACTTGTGGCCGGTCCCGCCGATGCCTGGCGGATCGGCGTGTTTCTCGCGCTGGCTGTCGGAAGTATCTGGATTTTCTGCAGGGCGCTGTATGTGCGGCTTATCGTCCATTTCCCAAGGCCCTGGGAAATTCCTTCCGGGCAGGTGGGGAAGCGGCTTTGGAGGGTCTTTTCCGAAGTCCTGCTGCAGTCGCGCGTCATGCGGGACCGTCCCGTGGCGGGATTTTTCCATGCCCTGGTCTTTTGGGGTTTTATCGCGTTCGGATACGTGAGCGCGAAGCATCTGTCGCTGGGCATTGTCGGGTTCGAGCATGCGGATATCGGATCGGGTTTCTATGCCGCATTTGTCGCCATGTGGGCGATTGCGGTGCTGGTTGGAATTGTGGCGCTCTCCTACCGCCGATTCGTGATGAGGCCCAAAGCCCTGGGAAAACTCTCGCCGACCTCGGGGCTCGTCGCATTTCTGATCGCCCTGCTGATGGTGACCTACCTGCTCGAATGGCGCGTGCTGGCCGCGCCGAGTCTGGACTGGCAAGTGAACTGGTGGGTTCACACGTTCTCGTTCTTCATCCTGCTCGCCGTCATTCCGCAGTCCAAACATCTGCACCTGATGCTTGCCCCGTTTGCCATCTTCCTCCGCCCGGAAACAACGAGCAAGGTCCGCGCGCTGCGCGATGACGGCGAAGACCTGGGCATGGTGCACTTCAAGGATTTGCGGTGGAAGGATGTGCTCGACGTCAACGTCTGCGTGGAGTGCGGGCGCTGCACGCAATATTGTCCCGCAAACCAGATTGGCGGGTCACTCAGCCCGAAGGACATCATTCTGAACATGCAGCACGGCCTGCTCCACGGCGGCGACGTGATTGCCGGAACCTCGGAGGAGAAACGCGCCGGCACGGTATGGATCGAGGAACAGGATCTGTTTCAATGCCTGTCCTGCGGAGCCTGCGAATATGTTTGCCCGGTGGGCATCGAGCACGTGGGTCGCAAGATTCTGGACCTGCGGCGCGGACTAGTGAGCGAGGGCCGCGTTTCGAACGATAAAGTCGTGAAACTTTTCACCACGATGGAGCGCGCGCCGCACAACCCCTGGGGAATTTCGCAGGACACGCGTTCGAAGTTTATCGAGGCCAAAAAGTTTCCGGTCTTCGATGGCAAGCAGGAATGGTTATTCTGGCTCGGCTGCGGTTTGAGCTTTGACCCGCACGGCCAGGAAGTGGCTTTGGCGATGCAGCGCATTCTCGATGCCGCCGGGGTTTCCTGGGGCGTGTTGCCGCGCGAATCCTGCTGCGGGGAGCCGGCGCGCAGGGCTGGCAACGAATATCTCTACCTGCAATTGTCGGAGGAGCTGACGGAAACGCTGTCACAGCATGGAGTGAAGAAAATCGTTTCGTGCGATCCGCATTGCACGACCATGCTGGATAACGATTACCGGCAGATCGGCGCCTATGCGGAGAAGGGCATTCGCGTCGTCCACCATTCCGAGCTCATCGAACAGCTTTTGCCAAAACTCAGCCTTGAGCCCTCCGCCCAACCGGTGACGTATCATGACCCCTGCTACCTGGCCAGAGGGCGCGGAATCACCGAGCAGCCCAGGCAGATTCTGGAAAGTTGCGGAATTTCCGTCTCCGAAGCTGCCCATCATGGCCAGAATACCTACTGCTGCGGGGCAGGCGGCGCGCAACTGTTTATTACCGACGATCGCCGCGAGCCGGGAGTCGAGCGGGTGAACCAGAAACGGTTCGCGCAGCTTGCCGAAACCAAGGCGTCCACCATCGCCGTGGCGTGCCCCTATTGCCCCATCATGCTTCGCGATGCTGCCGGACACGCCAAGCGCGACGATATCGCGATTCTGGATATTGCGGAAATTGTTGTGAGCCGCCTGAAACCGAGCGGAGAATAGCGGGCCGCTTGAAAGCCGTCGCCGGGAGTTCAACATGCTGATTAACGTGCGGCAAATTCAGATTGAGTGGGGAGACTGCGATCCGGCCGGGATCGTCTATTTCCCACGGTACTTTGAATATTTTGACGCCGCTACCGGCGCCCTGTTCGAAAAGGCCGGCCTGCCCAAATTACGAATGCTCAGGGAATACGGGATTGTCGGCATCCCCCTGGTGGATGCGCGCGCGCGATTTCTCATGCCCTCCACTTTCGGCGACTGCGTCTCCATCCGCTCATCGGTGAGCGAGTGGGGCCGGTCCAGTTTCTCCGTGCATCACGAACTGCTCAAGGCGGGCGTGCTGGCCGCCGAAGGGTTCGAGAAGCGCGTCTGGACGGCGCGCTCGCCGGAAGATCCGGCAAAGCTGGTGAGCAAAGCGATTCCTCAGTCGGTGAAAGACAGGTTTCAGGACTCCTCTGGAACAATTTTGATTTAGAAGCAATCTCATCAATGTCCGCAGAGGGTGCATGCTCCACAGTGCAGGGGTTAAAGATCGGCTCTTGTTGTGATTTTGATGTCGCGGCTGAAGCCGCGACCCACAAAGCACATTTATGGGATGGCTTGTAGTTTTTTTTACTTCCGAATCTTATTTTATTAGATTGCGGGCAATTCTCCCGAAGGAGCGCCAACTATGCGCACGCAAGTAGGAATCGTGGGGGCGGGACCAGCAGGACTTCTGCTTTCGCACGTGCTTCACCAGCACGGCATCGAGTCGATTATTCTTGAAGATCGCACGCGCGAGTATTGCGAGAACCGCATACGCGCCGGTGTGCTGGAACACGGCACCGTGAAGATGATCAACGATCTGAGCCTCGGCGAGCGCATGATGCGGGAGGGTCTGATCCATAACGGCATTTATTTCAGGATTTACGGCCGCGATTATCACTTCAATTTTCCGGAGTTGACTGGCGGGAAATACATTACCGTCTATTCGCAGCACGAACTGGTGAAGGATTTAATCGCCGCCCGGCTGGCCTTCGGCGGCCAGATATTGTTCGAGGCCAAGGATGTGACGGTGCATGACCCGGAGACCTCCGCTCCGAGCATCCGGTTCCAGCACGATGGCAAATCCCAGAAAATCGAGTGCGACTTCATCGCCGGGTGTGACGGTTTCCACGGCGTGTGCCGCCCGTCGGTGCCTGCCGGCGTGCTGCAGGTTTTCGAACATGTGTACCAGTTCGCCTGGCTGGGGATTCTTGCCCAGGCGGCTCCTTCGTGCGACGAACTGATCTATTCCAGGAGCAGCAGGGGCTTTGCCCTGCTCAGTATGCGGACCCCGGAGATTTCCAGGCTGTATCTGCAGTGCAGGCCCGACGAGGACATCAACGAGTGGCCCGACGAGCGCATCTGGGAGGAACTTCAGTTGCGGGTCAAGTCAAACGATGCATGGACTCTGAAGGAAGGGCCGGTCCTGCAAAAGGGCGTCACGGGAATGCGCAGCTTCGTCATCGAACCTATGCAATATGGCCGGCTCTTTCTGCTTGGCGATGCCGCGCACATTGTGCCGCCGACCGGTGCCAAAGGTCTCAACCTGGCCGCCGGGGACGTGCACTTCCTTGGAAAAGCCCTCGAAGCGTTCTACCGAACCGGGCGGAGCGATTTGCTGGTCGGCTACTCCCAATCGTGCCTGGGGCGCGTCTGGAAGGCGCAGCGCTTTTCCTGGTGGATGACTTCGATGCTGCACCGTTTCGACAAAGAAGATTTTTTGGCAAAACTTCATTTGGC
>DATLTA010000102.1:0-23025 GCA_035533775.1 Candidatus Dormiibacterota bacterium
GTCAGAATCGTCGTCAGCGGAAACGCCGTCCAGTGGCTCCATCCCCATTGCCGGTGCAGCGCCAGCGCCAGGCCGATGCCCATTACGTTCACAATCGACAGCGGGATCAGGAACTGCCACCCCAGGCGCATCAACTGGTCAAACCGGTAGCGCGGAAACGTGAATCGCAGCCACATGAAAAAATAAATATACAGCCCGACCTTGAGCAGAAACCAGAATGCCCCGTACATCCCGGCCTTCCAGCCGGGAAACATGGCAGCCACGCCCGGAAATAGCGGCGCGGCAAGAATCCCCGCAAACAGGAGCATGAGCAGCCCCACCCCGGCCATGAACCCCTGCTGCATCCTCATCGGCTGCTTCGGCGTGCGATACACGCAATAGCCGCTGATGCCAAGCATCACCAGCGGCGGCGCGTAATCCAGGAAATGGAATGCCGGCGTGCCGGCAAACGGCCGCAGCCAGCCACCCAGAAACAGCGTCGTCGCGATCGACGCCACGACAATCATGTTCGTATACTCGGCCAGGAAGTACAGCGCCCAGCGAAATCCGCTGTATTCGGTCATGTAGCCCGCGACCAGTTCCGAACCCGCTTCCGGCAGGTCAAACGGCGCGCGATTGGTTTCCGCAATGGACGCCACCACGTAAATAAAAAATCCCACAGGCGCGGCAAAGACAAACCACACGCCATAATCGCTCTGGGCCTGAATAATTTCACGCGTCGAAAGCGTTCCAGCCAGCAGCAACCCGCCCACTATCGCCATCCCGGCCGCGGTTTCGTAGCTCACCAGTTGCGCGGCGCTGCGCAGCGCCCCGAGCAGCGAATAATGGCTGTGCGAGGACCAGCCTCCCAGCACAATGCCGAAAATTCCCAACGCGCTGATTCCGAAGATGAACAGCAATCCAACATTCAGGTCGGCAACCTGAAACCACGGTCCGATGGCCAGCGCCGCCATCGCCAGCATTGCCGCCGCCACCGAAATTACCGGGGCAATCCAGAAGACGGCCTTGTCGGCCTCCTCGGGGATGATGTCTTCCTTCAGCAGAAGCTTTACCGTATCGGCAATGGGCTGCAGCAGGCCGTGCGGCCCCACGCGCATCGGTCCCAGCCGCGCCTGCATGTCCGCCATGATCTTGCGTTCCATCAGAATGATGTACCCGGCAACCACGGGCAGGGCCGCCAGGATCACCACCACGCACACCAGCGGCGCCCACATGAAGGCAACGAATTGGAACAGTGCATGCACGGCGTTACCGGTCGACCTCTCCCAGGACAATATCCAGCGTTCCGATAATGGCCACAACGTCCGCCAACAGATGGCCGCGAATCATCTTCTCAAAAGCACCCAGATTGATCAGCGACGGCGGGCGAATCCGCACGCGGTACGGCTGGACGGTGCCGTCGCTCACGATGTAATACCCGAGTTCGCCCTTGGGCGATTCGATCGAGTGATACACCTCTCCGGGCGGCGGCCTCAAAATTTTTCCGACCCTGGCCATAATTCGCCCGGCAGGAATGTTTTCGATGGCCTGTAGGCAAATCAGGCGCGACTGCCGCATTTCTTCCAGCCGCACGAGGTAGCGGTCATAGGTGTCGCCATTTTGTCCTGTGGGAATTTCGAATTTGTACAGGTCGTAGGCGGCATAGGGCATGGCCTTGCGAATGTCCCACGGAACGCCGCTGGCGCGAAGCACGGGCCCGGTGGCGCCATAATCGATGGCTTCTTTAGCGGTCAGGACGCCGATCCCTTTGGTGCGGCCCATCCAGATGCGGTTCTGCGTGAGCAGGGATTCGTATTCGTCCACGCGCTTGTCAAACGACTTGCAGAATCGTTCGACCTCTTTTTCGAATTCGTCGTAGGCCTCGTATTGCAGGCCGCCGATGCGAAAGGCGTGCGTGGTCAGGCGCGCCCCGCAATATTTCTCAAAGATTTTTAAAATTTCTTCCCGCTCGCGCAGGCAATAGAACAGCGGCGTGAGCGCTCCGATATCCAGCGCGTGCGTGCCCAGCCAGAACAGGTGGCTGGCGATGCGCTGCAACTCGGTGAGAATCACGCGAATCACGCGTGCGCGCAGCGGCGCTTCCACGCCCAGCAGCTTTTCGACGGTTTCGCAGTAGCCCAGGCCGTTGGATACCGCCGCGACGTAGTCCATGCGGTCCACGTACGGCGCGAATTGCTGGTAGGTGCGGTGTTCGGCGATCTTCTCGACCCCCCGGTGCAGGTAGCCGATCACGCACTCCGATCCGATCACCTTTTCGCCGTCCAGGCGAAGTTTCACGCGCAGAACCCCGTGCGTCGACGGGTGCTGCGGCCCCATGTTCAGGACGATTTCGTCCGCTCCGAGCACGGTTGACTCGGCACCAGTGGCAAACGGATTACGTTTGTCCGCCATTCGCTATTGTCCACTCTCGATCCCCAGGTTTTCCCGCACCCAGGCCATGTCCTGCGCCAGGATGCCGTAATCCTTGCGCAGCGGGTGTCCCTGCCATTCTTCCGGCAGCAGAATCCGCTTTAAGTCCGGGTGGCCTTCAAACACTATTCCGAACATGTCGTAGACTTCGCGCTCCATCCAATTCGCCGCAGTCCAGATTCCCTGCACGCTGGGAACGCGTTCGTCGGCCGCGGCGCTGGCCTTCAGGCGCAGCCGCTCGTTCTTTTCGAACGAGTACAGTTCCAGAACCACGTCGAAACGCTTCTCGCGCCTGGGCCAGTCGAGCGCCGTAAGATTGCTCAGCAAATCGAATTTCTCTTCGTCGCGGCTGTGCCTGCAGATTTCCGCCAACTGTTCCCGCGCAACCACCAGAATGGCCTGCTTGCGGTCCATCCATGCTTGCAGAATCGCCGGACCAAATTTTTCCCTGTACCGCTTTACCGTGTCGTTATCGAGAGGAACAGGGCCTTCCCGGACAGGTGCAGCCAGCCGGGACGCTGCCGCGGCTTCTGGAGGGTATACTGCTGAAGGAATAGGAGTTACATCGGATTTAGGCGCGGTTTTTTCGCCTGAGCCGGGCGGTTTATCCGCGGAAGGCTCATACGGTGAACCGGCGGAGGGCGGCTTGTGTTCCGGGTCGTTTCCCATGAATTAGGAGTCGAGCAGGCCGCGTCTGGAGCGCGCAGCCATAATCAGTTTCCTGCTTTTAGCACACGGCGGAAAATAGAGTCAAATTCCTCTATCGCAAGCCTCCGCATGCCTTTCGTCCAATGTGGGCCGGGTCACTGCGAAGCCGGGACATTCCGGGTGCAAATCGAGTCCGTACGCGTCACGAAGAAACCAGCGCGCCTCTCACACCCATTCGAGTGCGCCCTTGCGGAGCAGCCACACATACCCGACGATCAGGATCCCCAGAAACACAAACATGATCGCCAGAGCGTAGGCCGGCCCCAAACGATAGCCCGCCTCCCGAGTGGAAAACAATACCGCCCAGGGAAAAAGAAACGTGGTTTCCACCTCGAAAATCACAAAAAGAATCGTCACGATGTAGAACCGGACCGAATAGCGGCCGCGCGTATCGCCCTCGGCTTCCACACCGCATTCATAGGGCTTTAATTTCGCTCCAACTGCCGCAGGCGCCGGGCGAATCCGCCGGAAGATCACAAGGGTTGCCACCGGAAAGGCGGCCGCAAGCACGCCAAAGATCAATATCGGAATGTAATGGCTCGGCATACGGGTTTCGCGAAAATCCTAACACAGGATTCCAGTGGCAACCAGCACGGACAATGGAGGCCTAGGGAGGGAACGAACACCCTCTGCAACATCCCCCCCAACGTGCAACCCCGGCAAAGGAGCGTTTGGCCGTGCCCTGCCGTTCTTGGGCAGACAAAAGGCCGTTGGCCGCCCGGCTATACCCCCAGTCCCCCCCCCACTCGACCAGAAAATTTCGTGACAGCAGTAAGGAGCTAAGACAAGAAAACTTCGTGACGTTTGCCTTAAGGGGATGTATCCTCCATGATCGAATTATCGGTCCGGCTGCCTCAATAAAAACATGAGGAGCCAGGGGAAAATTTGGTGCGGTTCCGTTTGGAATCTGCTTTGTTCAGAGCCAGGCGGAGTCACCATCGATTTTTTTCAATCGCCGGAGCAAATTCGGTTATTATGGTGCAGCTTTTTCTTTGCCAAATTTTGAATTTTGAATAAGGGGTATTGGGATGCCTGTATGGCTGCCAGCATGGGTTTTTCATTTGAGTCAGTGGGTGAACCAATCACAATTGGGCGTTTATATGCGGGACTCGCTCTATGCGTTCCCGATTGTGGAGACGTTGCATATTTTCGGCATCGTTCTTTTGCTTTCCTCCGCATTTTTGCTTGATCTGCGCCTTTTCGGCGTGGGCCCGATGCGGGATGAGCCGGTCAAAAAACTGGCGCGCTGGATCCTACCCTGGGTGTGGGCGGGTTTCACAGTTCAGTTGATCAGCGGATCGCTGATGTATGCGGCGGAAGCGACGCGCGCTGCGCTGAATCTGCTGTTCTGGCTGAAGATGATTATGATTGTGCTGGCTGGCGTGAATGCCCTGATCTTCCACACGGTAATGTACAAGAGCGTGGATGAATGGAACGAAGCCCGCGTTGCACCGCTGGGCGCCAGAGTGTATGGATGCTTTTCGATCCTGATCTGGTTTAGCGTCGTCGGCCTGGGCCGGTGGTTTTCGTTCTTCCTCTCCTAGCCTTTGCTAGCCGGCCGGAAAGCCTCGGCTCGGATTCGCCTGAAATCCTTTAGGGAGTCCTGGAGAAATCCTCCGGGACTCCACTAGAAATCCGCTAGGAATCCAGTATCAGTTCTTTTGCGCGCTGCGTGGCCTTCATCACGGCCTTGATCAGCGTCACACGCACTTTGCCATCCTCCAGTTCCAAGATGCCGTCCATCGTGGAGCCTGCGGGAGTGGTGACCGCGTCCTTCAGCAGCGCGGGATGGTTTCCGGTTTCCAGGACCATGCGGGCCGCGCCCATCATCGTCTGCGCCGCCAGCAGCGTGGAAACATCGCGAGGCAGTCCCACCTTCACCCCGCCCTCGGCAAGCGATTCCAGAAGAATGTAGATGAATGCGGTTCCGCTGGCCGATAGTCCGGTCACGGCGTCGATCTGTTTTTCGTCCACCACCACGACGCGCCCCACGGCTTCGAATAGGGCCTGCGCAATTTCCAGATGCTCCCTGGAGGCGTGCACTCCCTTCGCGAGGCCCGTCATCCCGCAACCAATGGCGCAGGGCGTATTGGGCATGGCGCGTATTACGGGAGCGTCCAGGCCCAATTGCTTTTCGATAAGCTGCGTGGAGACCGAAGCCACGACGGAAACGATCAGCTTTCCCTTTTTCATCTCGGGCTTGATTTCCGCGAGCACCTCGCGCACGGCCTGGGGTTTCACGGCCAGCAGCACGATGTCCGCGTCGCGCACGGCCGCGCGATTATCGGTGGACGCCGCGATGCCGAGTTGCCTGGCAAGCGCGCGCGCTTTCTCCGCGTGCCGCACCGTGGCGTAAACGCGTTTCGGCTGGACCAGTTTCTGCTCGAGAAATGCGCGCAGCAGAATTCCGCCCATCTTCCCGGCTCCCAGCACCGCCAGCCGTTTATTGGAAAGCTTGCCTGCACGTGTCGTTTTCATAGTGTTGGCATTGTTGACGACGATCCGCCGTCCGTCAACCGTCCTTTGTCCATTTGGAAATGGGAATAAATACCGTCTAATCGTGGCGCGCGCCGCGTAGCACGTCGAGCGCGTGCGGCAGAAGTTCCGCCACGGCGTCGAGCGATTCCACCGCCCCGCGCGGGCTCCCCGGCAAATTGACGATGAGCGCCCGGCCTCGAACTCCGGCCACGCCGCGCGAAAGCGCCGCTCGCGGCGTTTTTTTCCGGCCATACTCGCGCATCATTTCAGGGATTCCGGGAAGCAGTTTCTGGCACGCTTGCGCGGTGGCTTCGGGAGTGGAGTCCCTTGGGCCTATGCCCGTGCCGCCTGTGGTCAGGATGAGTTCCGCCGATCCCGCATCCGCCAGGGATACAAGTTCTTCGTGAATGGCTGCGGGATCGTCCGGCAAAATCGCTTCGGAAATGACCTCCCAGCAGAGCGCGCGGCAACGTTCGCGCACGGCGGGCCCGGAAGCATCCGCGCGAATCCCTCCCGCCGCCGAATCGCTGATGGTGACAATGGCAACGCGCATGGGCGCTAGCTCCCCACGCTCTGGTTGGATTCGTCCATCAGTCTCATCGCTTCCATGAGCAGGCCGGTGGTGGAATGCGTGGTGGTTTCACGGTCCGAGTTTGCGCTGAAATCAATTTCAAATTCGCCATCGGCCCAAAGGATGGCCTGATAGACGACGTTGTCGCCTTCCTCCGAACCCAGATGAGCGTGCTTGCATTGCCCGGCCGTGAAATACAATTCCGCCTGTTCCCCGGAGCGGAGCAGCGTCAACCGGCAGGATTTCTGCCCCATTTCCAGCGACTGCATCAGCTCGGTTACGCTCATTTCTTCCAGGCGCCCCTGAATCACGCCGGGCCGCGATGCGTGTTTCTGCATTTTTTCCAGGAGCAGGCGATCGACTATTTTTTTCGTCTGCCGCACAAGGTCGGCGATGAAAAACGGTTTGGAGATAAAATCCTCGACCACGCCGCCCACCGAAGGGCGCAGCTTTTCTTCGATGTCGCCGCGGCTCGCCACAAACACAAACGGGATGCCCCGCGTATTTTCGCGCCCGCGCAATTTTTCAAACAGTTGCCGCCCATCCAGGCCGGGCATCCGGAAATCGGAGATGATCAGGTCGGGAGGATTGTCAATGGACTTGAGCAGTGCATCGGCGCCGTCGGTTGCGGGAATCACGGTGCAATGGGGTTCCATCCCGCGGCACATCAGGTCGCGGATGAGAGGATTGTCATCGACGATCAGCACCTGTACGTCATGGGAGGAAGTTTTCATCGAAAGCCGCTATTTCTTGCGGCGCAAATAATGTCCGCTCTTGCCGCCAACCTTTTCCAACAGGACGATGTCGGTGATTTCCATGCCCTTATCCACGGCCTTGCACATGTCATAGACGGTCAGCGCCGCCGCCGACACCCCCACCAGGGCTTCCATTTCCACGCCCGTCTGCGCCGTGGCCGTAACGCGCGACATCAGCTCTACGCCATTTTTGCATAGCCGCGCAGTCACATCAATGTGCGTCAGGGGCAGCGGATGACAAAGAGGTATCCACTCCGCGGTGCGCTTCACGGCCGAGATTCCGGCAATGCGCGCGATTTCCAGAGGGTTCCCCTTCGGCAACTTCTGCTGGCGAAGCGCGCGCAGCACCGCCGGCGACATGCGCACGAACCCGCGCGCCACCGCCGTGCGCTCGGTGAACGCCTTGGACGTCACGTCCACCATGGCCACTTCGCCACGCTTGCTGAAATGTGTCAGTTTTTTCATAGCTTATTCTACGCTGCGTTACCCAGAAGCGAGTATTTTACGTGTTCTGCTCGAAATCCGAACCCCACGATGCGCGCGGGAATCAGCGGCCCGAAGATAACGCGCCATCCTCCCGGCAAGCTCTGCTCCCGAAATTCCGCAGCGCGTATACGCTGGTTCGCTCTCGAAACGAATTTTGCCCAGATTTACCGCTGTGTCGCTCGACGAAGATCACGCGATCAGACGGTCATATCGCTCCACGCCGCGGCAAAACATCCACCCACTCGCCGGGAGCAATGTCGGGACGCTCGGGACGCACCACCAGATAACCGTTTGCCAGCGCCAGCGCCACGACATCGCCGGAGCCCTGCCAGTTCAATTGCGTCACGCGGGCCTCGCTGCCTTCCCACTCGATCCGCGCGGGCAGGAAATGGACGATAGAGCCTTTCTCGTGAACCGGCGTCGCCAGTTTCGCTCGAAATATCGGCACCGAACGCGGAGCCGCACCGCTCAGCAAATCGATCGCGGGCAACACGAACAGTTCGAACGTCACCATCGTCGATACCGGATTCCCCGGCAACCCGAACACAAGTTTGCCGCGGCAGGTGGCAAACACGGCAGGGCGTCCCGGACGAATCTCCACGCCGGTGAAATGAAACTCCGCGCCCAGATCGGCGAGCACCTGCTCAATCAGGTCGTACTTTCCCATCGATACCCCGCCGGAAAGCACCAGAATATCTTCTTGCAGGCCGCGCTCAATGGCTGCTCGAATCGGAGCGATTTCATCGGGCACGCTGCCCAGTTGGATCGTATCGGCGCCGGCGGTGCGCGCCAGGATTTCTATGGAAATTCCGTTGCTGTTGCGCACCTCAAGAGGTCCCGGCGTCGCACGGGCATCCACAACTTCATCGCCGCTGGACAGAATTGCCAGGCGCGGCCTGGAAAACACTTCCAGGCGCGTCGCGCCCGCTTGCGCGGCAAGGGCCATTTCCGCGTAACCCAGGCGCGTTTTTGCCGATACCAGCAGCGCGCCCGCGCGAGCTTCGCTTCCGCGAGCCACGATGTGTTCGCCGGTGCGCATCGCGCGATCCAGAGTGATCTTTTGGCCGTCCCGCTGGATGTGTTCGACCATCACAACGGCGTCCGCGCCCGCCGGAACGCTCGCGCCGGTCATGATCTCCACGCATTGCCCCGGCCCCACCGTGTCAGCAAAACTTCCCCCGGCGCGAATTTCGCCGACGCATTCCAGCCGCGCTCCCGGAGCGGAAGCATCCGCGGCGCGCACGGCAAACCCATCCCGCGTGGAGCGGTGAAAGGGCGGGTAATCGCGGTCGGCGACGACCTGGCTGGCGAGAATCCGGCCAAATGCCAGTTCAATTTCGATGGTTTCGCGCAGCAGCGGCCGCCGGAGGGACCCGGCAACCTCGATCACTTTTTTTCGCGCGTCGGTATAGGGGAGCATGGGATTCACCGGTCAGACCGCCAGAATGGATCGTTGACTCGATCCATTCGTTGACTCGATCGCTGACTAGATCCAGGATGCAAGTTGGGTGCCGGCGCAAACAATGGTGGCGTCGCGCTCCGGCCCGGTCGATATCATACCAATTTCGATACCCAGAAAGTCAGCGATGAATTTCAGATAATCCGTCGCTGCGCGCGGCAGTTTGGCGGCATCTTGCACGCCGTAGGTGTCCGACTGCCAGCCCGGAAGCGTGCGATATTCGGGCGTCACTTCGGCCAGGTCTTCCGCCGCAGCCGGCATTTCCTTGATCGGCGCGCCCTTGTAACGATAACCGGTGCAAATTTTAATTTCTTTTTGAGTATCGAACACGTCGAGCTTGGTAACGACCAGCGACGATATTCCGTTGATCTGCACGGCATACCGCAATTCGGCCAGGTCCAGCCATCCGCAACGGCGGGGACGCCCCGTCACCGCGCCGTATTCTTTTCCGCGGTCGCGCAATTCGGTTGCTTCCAGGTCGGGCATTTCCGTCGGAAATGGGCCGCTGCCAACGCGTGTGGTGTAGGCCTTGGTCACTCCGGCCACCGCGTTGATGCGCGTGGGACCCACGCCCAGGCCCGTGCAGGCGCCGCCGGCAATGGCGTTGGAGGAGGTGACGTACGGATAGGTTCCGAAATCGATGTCCAGCATGGTGCCCTGCGCGCCTTCAAACAGCACCGATTTCCCGGCATCCAGCGCGTCATTGATCAGCAACGAAGCATCGGAAATCAGCGGTCGAATGCGCTCGCCGAGCGCAAGGTATTGCTCCGCCATGCCCGCCGTATCGAGCGGCACGCCATAGGTCGCGCGGCACACCGCGTCTTTATCCGAAATGACGCGCGCCAGCCTCTCGCGAAATCGCTCGGGATTCATCAGGTCGCCCACGCGAATTCCGTGCCGCGCCATTTTATCTTCGTAAGCCGGGCCAATACCCCGCGAAGTGGTGCCGATTTTCGCCGCGCCACGCGCCGCTTCGGCCGCTTTTTCCATCTGCCGGTGATATGGGAAAATCAGATGCGCGCGGCTGGAAAGGTGCAAGCGCCCGGAAACGTCGATGCCGGATTTTGCCAGCGTGTCCAGCTCCGCGACCAGCGCCGCGGGATCGACAACCACTCCCGAACCGATCACCGCATGCTTTCCGGGCCGCAGAATCCCGCACGGGATCAGTTGTAGGATGAAGCGCGCCCCGTTGTAAATCACCGTGTGCCCGGCATTGTGCCCGCCCGCGCATCGCGCGATGTAATCGAACGACGCCGCAAGGTAGTCCACCACCTTGCCCTTGCCTTCATCGCCCCACTGCGCCCCTACCACTACAATCGACTTCATCGGCCAGCCTCTCCTGCCCAAGGCATTATGCTTTCGCCCTGGTGGTTTACATCACAAATCTGATTTGGTTCGTGCAAGCAAAAGCCCCGGCAAAACCCCCTCACAACCCCATTTCTCACACGCCTCCGCGCCACTCCATAACTACGGATTCATGAGGAGGGATGAAGCCAATCGCGGAAACACTATGCTACCTTCGGTTCGAGGAATAGGCAAGACCGCTCGGCGGGAACGCTTAATACCACGCGGCCGAGTAGGACAGGCTTCAGCCTGTCTGGCTTTTCAGTTCCCATGAAACCACAGTCTACACCCCAGAAAAGGCAGACAGGCTGAAGCCTGTCCTACTGGGACTTCACCGCATTCGCTCCATCGCCTGCGCCGGGACGTTTGCGGCGTCCCGGCGAGGTTGCGATGTGGGATGGAAGTTTACGCGAGGTGGCGCTGAATGGCTTTCTCAATCGCGTCACGCGGGACCGCCCCGACCACCTGCTCGGCAACCTGTCCGCCCTTGAAGATGAGCAGCGTCGGAATGCCGCGGATATTGAACTTGCCGGCGGAATTGGTGTTTTCGTCCACGTTCAATTTCACGATCTTAATTTTGCCCGCATAGGCCGTGGCGATCTCCGCCACCGTCGGCGCCAGCATCAGGCAAGGCCTGCACCATTCCGCCCAGAAATCAACCATTACCGGCTGGGTATTGCTTGCGTCGATCACTTCAGCCTGAAACGTGCTGTCTGTCACACTGCTTACATTATCTGCCATGAGGACCCTTTCCTGTGGAGGCTGCCGGAGATATCTTAGCCGACTTTGCCCCGGCTTGATTAGATGATCTTGCGGCCTTTCGGTTTCTGGATTTCCAGGCTACCTGGTACAACCTTGCATATTCTATCGCGGATACCCGCCAGGAAAAATCCTTGGCCATGCCATTGGCCTGAATGCGGCGCCAGACGGCCAGCTCATTGTTGAAAACGGCCAGGGCCTTCTGAAGCGCGGCGAGCAGGGACTCCCCATCATACGCCTGAAATTTGAATCCCGTGCCCCGCGATGTCTCCGGATCGAATTCCTCAACCGTGTCGTCCAGGCCCCCCGTGGCCCGCACCACAGGAACTGTTCCATACTTCAGGCTGTAGATCTGGTTCAATCCGCAGGGCTCGTACCGGGATGGCATCAGGAAAATATCGGCGCCAGCTTCGATCTTGTGGGCCAGAACGTTATCGTACGCCACCTTCACGCTGATTTTGCGCGGGTACGCGCCCTGCAGATCGCGGAACACCCTTTCATGTTTGGCTTCCCCCGCGCCCAGAGCGACAATCGCCAGATCCCCGTTCAGTAATTCCCGCGCAATCTGTTCGATCAGGTCAAACCCTTTCTGGCTGACAAATCGCGAGACGATGCCGATGACCGGATGGTTCACCGCTTCCGGCGGCAGCCCGAATACGTCGAGCAGATCCTTCTTGCACGCCAGTTTGCCCGACAGGTCTTTCGCGGAATACCGCGAAGCGATGGCCTTGTCCTTTTCCGGGCTCCACGCCGCGTAATCCACGCCGTTCAGGATGCCGGACAATCGGGCCGCGCGATTGCGCACCACGCCCTCCAGTCCGTGTCCGTATTCGGGCGTTTGAATCTCTTGCGCATACTTGGGACTCACCGTCGTCAGGTAGTCGGCGAAGGTGAGCGCGCCCTTCAGGAAATTAACGTGGCCATAGAATTCCATCGCGTCGATCGCGAACAGTTCTTCCGGCAAACCGATCTTCTTCATCGTTTCGCGGGGGAAAGAGCCGTGATAGCCCATATTGTGCACCGTGAAGACCACGGGCAGATCCTGCACCGAGCCGTCCTTCTCGTATTGCGTTCGCAGCAGCACGGGAACCAACCCCGCCTGCCAGTCGTGGCAATGGATTACTTCGGGCATCCACACGCGCTTGCAGAATTCGATGGCCGCGCGGCAAAACTCCGCAAAGCGCTCCGCATTGTCCGGATAATCCTTCCCGGCCACGCCGTAGAGCTGCTCGCGATCGAAATATTCGGAATCTTCCACAAAAAAGTACTGCACCCCGCGCAGGATCCCGCCATCCACGATTGCCGGGAAACGCAGCGAATCGCCCATCGGAATCGTCAAGCTGGGCACGGCGACGGCTACCGCGTGGATATTGCGGTATCGCGGAAGCAACACGGCCACTTCATGGCCGAGCGCCACCAGCGATTTCGGCAGGGCTTCCATCACGTCCGCCAAACCGCCCGTCTTCGAAAATGGGAGCCCTTCGGATGCTACGAAAAGTATTTTCATATCGCGTTTGAAGTATCCACCGTACTGAAAGCCGCCGCAGGCGTCAAGAACCCTGCAAGGCTGGTGTGACGCGCGCGGAAAGCCGTCTCTTGATACACTTCCCTGGCATGGCACCCGAGAAGCTGGGACAACATTTCCTTTCCGACGTCAGCTGGCAGGAGCGCATCGCGCAGGCCGCGGGAATCGGCGACGGCGTGTGGGTGGAGATCGGCGCCGGGCATGGAGAGATGACCACGCGCCTGGCTCGTCGCGCGTCTAAATTGTTCGCCGTGGAACTCGATCCCGGCCTTGCCCGGCATTTGGGCCAGGTGGTTGCGCCGCTCAAAAATGTGGAAATCATCCACAGCGACGTGCTCGCCGTGGATTTTGAAAAATTGACGGGCGGCGCGCGCTTTTCCGTTTACGGAAATCTGCCCTACTACATCACTTCTCCCATTCTGCACCGCCTGTTCGAGCATGCGGACCGTATCGCGGCCATTCACATCGTGATTCAGTATGAAGTTGCCGTGCGCATCGTGGCGCAGCCGGGATGCCGCGATTACGGTTATCTCTCGGTGGCTTCGCAATGGTTCGGCCGGCCGGAAATCGCATTTCAGATTCCGCCCGGGGCTTTCCGGCCGCCACCGAAGGTCGCCTCGGCGCTGGTAAGTTTTCGCATGCCGGGAGAGCGCACGCGTATCCATCTGGATGACGAAACAGAGTTCCTCGATTTCGTGAAGGAGTGTTTCGCGCAGAAAAGAAAGACTTTGCGGAATAATCTGCGCGCACGGCTGAGAACGCGGACGGAGGAAGTCTTGCGGGAAGCGGGCTTGCCGTCGAACGCTCGCGCCGAGCAGCTTTCCGTGGCCGAGTTTGCGGCGCTGTTTCGTTTAGCGCGCTGACGTCGGCCCTGTCTGTGCCCGCCTGCCTGCGCCCGGCCTACTTTTCGTGCAGGACGCTGACGAGGCGGTCCGGATAGTCCGTCATGATACCGTCCACGCCGGCGGCGATCAGGCGACGCATTTGTTCCGGCTCGTTGATCGTCCAGGTGACCACCTGCAGGCCCGCTTGATGCGCCTTGGTGACCAGAGCGGAGGTAACCAGGTCGCCGCGCGGGGCCAGTTGCCGCGCTCCGGCACGAAGGGCCCGCGCCACCAGGTCATTGGACGGATGCTCGCACAAAAACGCCGTCAACATCGTCGCGTCGAGGCGGTGCACGGTATCCAGCGTGGACGGATCAAACGATAGAATTACGGTTCGCGCCGATGCTTTTACATTGCGCAGCGCCGCAACTACGGCGTGTTCAATTCCCCAGGCCGCGCCGGATTTGATTTCGAGGTAAAAAATGACGTCGTGCTCCTTCGCGAACTGAAGAATTTCATCCAGCGTGGGCACGCGTTCCCCTGCAAAAGAATTGGACGGCTGGGAGGCGAACCACGCTCCCGCATCCAGCTTCCGGATTTCCTCCAGCGTTCGTAAATGCACCTGCCCATCGCCGTTCGTCGTGCGGTCCAGCTTGGTATCGTGGATGGCCACGATCCGCGCATCCCGGGTGATCTGCAGGTCCGTCTCGATAAACTGCGCGCCCATTTCGGCGGCGATGCGAAACGCCGCCAATGTATTCTCAGGCGCGTGCCCGGAAGCCCCTCGATGAGCGATAATCCACACGGATACTGCGGCTCCTCCGGCCCGGAGTTTCAACAAATTACGAACCGGCTAAGAATCAGATTCCTTTGCCATCCTAGCAGAATTGTTCACCCGGTTTACCGGCCTTCGCGGGCGTGTGTGTTCAGGACCCCTTTTGATCGGCCAGCGCATCTAAAAGGTGTGGGAAAACAAAAAGCTCGGCGCTGCAAGGCCGTCAGAAGAGATTGCAAATGCGAGATCAGATGCACATTTTAAAGGGCTTATTGGTTTTGACGTTCCTAACGACGGGTATTGCCATCGGCACGCCGGTCGCCAGAGCGGAATCCAGCAAATCCCCGGATATTTCAGCGATCCCCGGTCAGGTGAAGCACGAGATGGCCATGCTGCCCTGGTACGGCGTGTTCGATGACCTGGGATACCAGGTGAACGGCACCGAAGTGACATTGACCGGCCAAGTGATCAGCGAGCATGACGTGACCAAGTACGACGCGGGCCGCGCGGTGCGCCGCATCCCCGGCGTGACCAAAGTCATCAACAACATCGAGGTGCTGCCCCCCTCCAGGTTCGACAATCAAATCCGCCGCGCGGAATACCGCACCATCTTTTCAAAATCCGATTTGGGGCGGTACACGATGGGCTCCTATCCACAGGTCCATATCCTGGTAAAAGGCGGACACGTGGTCCTCGAAGGTACGGTCATGAACCAGATGGATAAAAACGTGGCCGGGATCGCCGCAAATAGCGTCCCGGGAGTATTCTCCGTGACCAATAACCTGCACATCGGCTAGCTCGCGTTGCTTTTCGCTTCCCGGCGCCCCCGGACGGACTACGTCCGGGGGATTGCCTTTTTAGCCTGCGCGCATGCCGCGGCTTAGGTTAGGGGGGTCCGATTGGAAGCGGGAGAAGCGAACCGTTATTTCTTCGAGCGGTCTTTCAGCAGGCCCTTCAGTTCGGACATGAATTCTTTCACGTCCTTAAAATCCAGGTAGACGGAGGCAAATCGGACGTAGGCGACCTTGTCGAGTTTCTTGATGCGGTTCATCAGCAGCTCGCCCACTTCGCTGGTTTTGCGCTCGCGTTCGGGGGCTTCATGGACGAATCGCTCGACTTCGTATACCAGGGCTTCGAGTTTCGCCGTTGGAACGGGACGCTTTTCGCACGACTTCAGCAAGCCTTGCAGAATTTTTTGGCGGTCGAATCGTTCCCGCCGGCCATCCTTCTTGATGACCATGTACGGGATTTCGTCAATCCGCTCGTAGGTGGTGTAACGGCGGCCGCACTTCAGACACTCACGCCGGCGGCGGATCAGATCTCCGGCGCGGCCCTCGCGCGAGTCAATCACCTTGTCTTCGACGGCCGAACAGAATGGACACTTCACGGTGCTGAATCTCCTCGGTGTTTTTCCTTGAATTCGCCGGGG
Source organism: Candidatus Dormiibacterota bacterium (assembly GCA_035533775.1). Lineage (GTDB taxonomy): Bacteria > Acidobacteriota > Terriglobia > Acidiferrales > UBA7541 > Palsa-360. Next base: position 15,523 of record DATLTA010000102.1, read on the forward strand.
ATTGGAACCCCGTTCGCGGCCGAAATCCCGATGTGCTTCCCGGAAACCTCCGCCGCGGCTTCGTCGCGCGCCATCCGGCGCAACTCCCCGACGGACATGCCCTCGTGGATCAACAGGGGAATCCCCGCCACCGTGCAACTGGCGAATGTGACGAGCCAAAGGACGACGGCGATGGCGATGGCCGGCTCCTGCTCGACCCCAAAAATCGCGGTCAAGGCGACGATGCTGGCGATCTGCGCGCCGCCGCCAATGCCCGGAAGCTGCAGCACCGACCCCACCAGGGTGACGGCGAGCAAAAGCATGGCGCCTGAGAAATTCATCTCGAAATGAACAAACGCGCTTGGAAAAGCCCAGGAAACCCACAAATAAACGAACACGGCGAGCACCCAGTGCGCGGTCGTATAGCCGATGGCGGCCCACAGGTCGGGGAGGGTTCGAATGGCCTGCAAACCTTCGCTCATCCCTGAAATGGCGGAGGCGAAACGCATGCGCATCCCTCCAGCGGCCCGCCAATGTTCGAGCCCCCGATCCACCGCCCCTGCACCATGCACGCGGTAGTAGACCAGGATCATCGTCGCGACGGTCAACGCCCCAAGCAACAGCCATGCTCCCTGGCTCGCATTCGCCACCCAGTTCATGTCCGCTCCCGCTTCGGACAGCCGTTTGGGAAACACAAGCAGGCTCAAGCAGGCCATGGCCGCAGCAGCCGCAAAGTCGCAGTACCGCTCCAAAAAGAAAATACCGAACAGGCTCGAAACAGGTAGGCGATCCTTCCGCGCGAGCAGCAGTGGCCGGACAGGCTCTCCCGCGCGTCCAAGAACAAAAATCGAGGTAAAACCCATCAGCGTGCCTGTATAAGTATTCAGAAAGGTCGTTGGCCCCACATACCGGCAGAAGCGCTGCCAGCGGATCGAGCGGATCACGTAGCATCCGTAGATCCCAAAAAACGAAAGCAAAAGCAGCCAAATGTTTGCCTGGCTTACACTTGCAATGAACTTGCTCCAGGTAAAATCGGCCAAATTGATCTTATGACGGGATTGATAGGCGATCGCGGCCAGAGCCGCCAAGATCACCAGCGCGATGAACAGCCTGCGGAGAGTTGCACGCATTCGCACGCGAGGTTAACCGCTGCGGTGACTGAGTGTCAAGAAAGGAGGTGCTCGCGCGTTCTAAGCGAACGCGCAACGCGCATTGCTCGATTGGTATATTTTTGTGGGTTTTTCCCCACATTTTTCATGCGCTGCCCCGATTTGCGGGCGCCTACCGCTCGACCAGCCGGTCCAAAGTGGAGAAGAAGTCCGGAAAGGAAACGCCGGCACACTCCGCGTCGCGAATCGTCGTGTCGCCCTCGGCACCCAGCGCGGCGATGGCGAATGCCATGGCCATGCGGTGGTCCCCGCGCGGTTCGATCTCGGCTCCGTGCAAACGACCCGCCGAGCGGCCCTCCACACGCAAGCCGTCGGGACGTTCCTCGACTTGCGCGCCCATGCGGCGCAGGTTTTCCGCCAGCGCGGCAATGCGGTCGCTCTCTTTCACGCGCAACTCGGCAGCGTTGCGAATCTCAATTCCCTGCTCGGTGTAAGGTCCCAGCACGGCGATGGCAGGAAGCTCGTCGATGAGCTGGGCGATCGCATCGCCTTCCAGGACTCCGCCTTGCAGCGGCTCGTGGCGAATCGAGATGTCGCCGACGAGTTCTCCGTGCGCGCTGGAAACCGACACCAGGCTGATCGGCGCTCCCATCGAACCCAAAACGTCGAGCACGGCGGAACGCGTGGGATTCAGCCCCACGTTGTGAATCACGATGTTCGATTCCGGCAGCACCATCGCCGCCGCCAGAAAGAAGACGGCGGACGAAAGATCGCCGGGAACGGTGAGCGCGCGCCCGGTCAGGCGCGGACGCCCGTGAATGCGAATCGCGCGGCCCTCATGCTCCAGGTGCGCGCCAAACTCGGCCAGGGCCAACTCGGTGTGATCCCGGGTGCGGACCGGCTCAATCACGGACGTTACCCCGTCCGCAAATAATCCGGCCAGCAGGATGGTCGACTTCACCTGTGCGCTTGGGACCGGAAGGGTGTACTCGATGGGAGTCAGGCGCGTGCCTTCGATCTCCAGGGGTGCGTAGCCTCCTTCGCGCGCATGAATCCGCGCCCCCATCTTTGCCAGCGGATCCATGATGCGCCGCATCGGGCGCCGCCGCAGGGACGCGTCTCCGTCAATCACCGTGCGAAATTCCTGACCCGCCAGGATTCCGGCTAGCAGGCGCATGGTTGTGCCGGAATTTCCGGCATCGAGCTTGCGGCGCGATTTTCGCAGGCCCGCTAGGCCCGCGCCCGCGATGCGGACGCGATCGCCCTGCGCGGTCACTTTCGCGCCCAGGCGCGACACGCAATCGAGCGTGCTGCGGCAGTCGGCCGCCGCTGAAAAATGCGAGATGTCGCTTGCGCCCTCGGCCAGCGCCGCGAGCATCGCGTAGCGATGCGAAATGGATTTATCGCCGGGAACTTCCAGTGAGCCGCTGATCGTTCGAGCAGGACGAATCGTCTGTTTGGGCACGCTGGAATTCTAACACGAGCGATCCCGCCGCCGCAGCCGCCCCGCCGGCTTGCAGAAAAATCGTCTTTTGCCTTTCCAAGTCACGATTTGTGCATGGCGGAAGAAACTCCGAAACAGAAAAGCTACCGGAAAAGACGGATTGGCCCCATACTTGTTCCCGAGGGACGAAGCTTATGTTGACCGTTGTAGATCCAAATTCTCTAAGAACACGAGTGAACGAACTGGTTGGAAAAAGAAGGCCTTTGTCCGAGCAATTCGAGAAAAATCCCGGCGATACGTACCTGGCCCTGGAACTCAAGGTGATTGACGACCAGATTGCGGATTACCATCAACAAATTCAAATCGACAGGAAAAACCGGAAGTGACGATGAAAGCGTTTCTCCCCAGCAGAAACCGCGGCTTCGTGGCGGGCGGAATTTCCCCATGTTGACCGATGGGGTTTGGGCCGAAGTGGAAGTGAACGGCGAGCACCTGCGCCTGTTTTCCGAGCACAACGCCATCGGAATTCAAGCCTCCGTCTACAACGTCAAGACCAAGACCTGGATTGCGCCCTCCGAACCGGTGGACGACATCGAAGAGGGAAAAGACCGGGCCGCCAAACATGCCCAGGCATATCTGAAGCGCGCCACCAGTCTGGATTTGCCTCCCCTGCAATGGAAGGAATCGCGTTCCCGCTAGCGCTGAACTTCGCGCCCCGCGAGCATTCTGACTCCCTATTCGCCCGCTGAGGCCGGAGCCTGCGCGCAAAAGCGGTCGAAGGCGCCGGTAAGATCCGCGGCGATTGCGGTGGAGTCGCGGCCCTCGATATCGCTACGCTGCAGCATGAAAACGACTTTCCCATCGCGCAGCAAAGCAATTGACGGAGAAGATGGCGGATATTCGGTGAAATAACTGCGTGCCCTGTTCGTCGCTTCGCTATCCTGTCCGGCAAAAACCGTCACCAGAACTTCCGGACGCGCCGGGTTCGCCAGAGCCAGGGCCACCGCCGGACGGGCCTTGCCGGCAGCGCACCCGCAAATGGAGTTCACCACGACCAGTGCCGCGCGCTTCTCTTCCAGCAATGCGGTATCCACTTCCTCCGCGGTGCACAATTCTCGAAAGCCGATGTTCGTGAGTTCCTCTCGCATGGGCCGGACGAATTCTTCAGGGTACATGGACACTCCGATTTCGAAATTGAATTTCGATTTCCCGGCCAGGGCCGGGCCAAAAATAACTATAGCACGTTCGGCCATTTCCCACTGCGACCCCGCCCATCATCCATAAGGGGCATATTCATCTGGATTAAACCGCACGGCAACGAGCCGATCAGAACACTGCCTGGCGGACATATTTGACACACTCGCCGCGCTGCGCCCAATATGGTGCATGTCTTCAGAAGACCGCAAAGCGCAGGCCCAGCAGCAATTCGCGGAAGCGTTCGAGGCGCAGATGGAGGGCGACTACGACCGCGCCGTCGAACTGTACCAGGGATCGCTGGCGCTTCACGCCACCGCCGAGGCGCACACATTTCTCGGCTGGACCTATCACTTTCAGGGAAAGATAGAAGAGGCCATCGCCGAATGCAGGCTCGCCATCGAAGTCGATCCTGACTTTGGAAACCCGTATAACGATATCGGCGTCTACCTGATCGACCTGGGACGCCCGGACGAAGCCATCCCTTGGCTCGAACAGGCGATCCAGGCGAAACGCTATGAACCGCGGCACTTCCCTTACTTCAACCTCGGCCGCATCTACCTCGGCAAAGGGTTACTCAATCGCGCCCGCGAATTATTTCAGCAGTCGCTGGCCATCGAGCCGCGCTATACGCTGGCGCTCCAGGGACTGGAAAACGTCCGTCGGATGTTGAATTAGCTGGCGGCGTGCCGGCGCCGTCCAAAAGGCCGTGCGGCGATTCCCATTCCGTGCTCGCGCTTTGTTTTCCCTGCGCATCCCGTAATTTGGACGGGGTGACCCTCGTCACGGCGCGGAACGCCAACCGTCACATTCTAATATTTGCAACAAGACTACCTTTGGTCTGCAAGAAGCATCCACCTCGTAGGAGGGATTTATGACCAACCAAGGTGAGAGTCCAATTACGCATCTACAGAACATTGAGAACATGGGCCGGGGATCAGGGTTCGGGTACTTGGCGGCCGGACTGGGGATCGGCGCGGCACTCGGCATTTTTTTGGCTCCCAAGGCGGGCCAGCAGACTCGGGAATGGCTTGAGGAAAAATGCCTGGACGCCGTAGATACCGCCAATGAAAAAGTTCGAGAGTCTCGTACCCATTTGAGAGAGAGCATGGATCGGGGCCAGGAGCAGATCAGCAGGGCGGTAGCCGCGCGCCGTCACACGGCAGTGAAGTCCAACGGGACGGCCAGCGAGCACAGCGCAACACGACATTAAGCGGCGAGTTCCCGGCCCTGCCAAAGTTCGTCCGCACAGAGCGCATCCTGGCGCACCCAGTGGCGGTGCGCCATCCCGAGCCGTGCAGCTATGCAGAAAAGATCGGCCCTCCGCCTTTTTTGTGCCCGGTTACGGTGACAGGTTGCACGGAGAGGCCGGTGTGTGATTACCCGGGGCGAGTGTGCGCGTCCGTTGATCACTCCAAAACTCCAAAAATGCCAACCCCGAACCAACTCCGCGGGTCTGTGGACTTACCCTCAAGAATTAATTGACATGGCAGTACAATATGAGTACATTTCGCCCATGAAACTGCCCCGTACAGCTCTTCGCGCAGCAGTTCCCTGCCTCCTGCTTCTTGCGGCTCTACCCTTGTCGGCGGGTCCCAATGCGAACCAACCCGCCCCAGGGTTCAATGCCAAAACGATGGGTGGCGAAAAATTCACAAACCAGACGATCAAGGGAAAAGTCGTCCTGCTGGAGTTTTGGACGACGTGGTGTCCCTACTGCTTTCAGGAAGCCCCGCTCGTGGATAAAATCAGCCGCGAGTACGGCAGCAAAGGGCTGATTGTCCTGAGCGTGGATGTCGGCGAGTCCAAGAAGACGGTCAAAAAATATCTGAAGAAATATCCGCGCGCAACCCGCATCGTCCTTACCAATGACACCAACCTCGCGGCCATGTACGAAGCGACGGTTTATCCCATCTACGTGGTGATCGACAAAGATGGAAACATCGTCGGGACGCAGCGCGGGGCCAGCGGAGAGCAGGCTTTGCGAGAATTGCTGTCCCGAGGCGGAATCGGATCGAACAACGGCCCGGATTCGCCCGGATTCGAGTGACCAGTGAGCCGTGTGCGCCCGCGCACCCTGCGCCGGCGTTGCCGGCTAACTATGCGCCCGTCTTAACGCGAGGTTCCGCGGGGGGCAAGGGCACGTTCCAGGCGTCATAACCATAGAGCCAGCTGGTGTCCTCGTTCCCGCCCTTCATCCAGGTGTTCGCGCTGGAAATCGCTTGAATGCGCGAGGTGCGGGGTTTGCGATGGGCCTCGTAGCGAAGGAATGCGCTTTCGAGGTCTTCCCCGTCCACTTCTCCCAGGCACCGCGCCAGAATGGCGGCGTCCTCGATTGCGGTAGCTCCTCCCTGCGCCATGTAGGGCGTCATCGGATGGCAGGCATCGCCCAGCAGAACGATACGCCCGTCACTCCATCGCGGCAGCGGTTCGCGTTCCAGGATCGCCCACTTATGGCAATCCGGGCAGGCTTGCAGAACGGCGCGAACATCCGGGTGAAACCCTTCGTACTCTTTTCGCAATTCGTTTACGTCGCCCGTAGCGGACCATGACTCGCGCGTGACCCACTCGGCCGGTTCCGGCACGCTGGTCACGAAATAAAGCTCGGTGCGCGTGGCGTTGGTGTAATAGATGACGATATGACGGTCCGGCCCCCACCACTTGGTGCGCGAGGAGCCGATGTCAAAACCGTTGAGGTGGGAGGAAGAAAAAATCGAGCGGTAAGCGATGCGGCCTTTGTGGATCGGCGCGTCCGGACCGATGATAATGTCGCGCACCACGGAGTGAACGCCGTCCGCGCCGATCACGGCGTCGGCCTGCGCGCGCGTGCCGTCGGCAAACACAAGCGTCACCTGCCCCGCGCCCTGTTCCAGCCCCACCAGTTTCTTGCCGAGATGGATGATGTCCGCGGGAACCACCTGGGCCAGGGCTTCATGCAGCTCCGCCCGGTGCATGCAGAGATAAGGAGCCCCAAAAAGACTTTCCGGCATGGGCAATTCCCTGATGATCTTGCCGGTGTCCCATTCCCGATTCAGGTGAGAATAGGGCTTGAAAGATCTGGCGATCACGATGTCTTCGACGCCAATGCGCCGCAGCACTTTCATCGAGTTGGGCATCATCTGAATGCCAGCGCCGATCCGCGCAAAGCGCGCGGCTTGCTCGTAAACCCTCACGTCCATGCCGATCTGGCGCAGCGTGGCCGCCACGGCCATTCCCCCGATTCCGGCTCCGACGATCGCGATTGAAGGTTTCTTCTGCCCCATGTGCCGATCCCCCCCCCTGAATGAAGTGCGCATCATAATCTTATACTGAATTTTATGCTGAAATTCGTTGAGGTGATTTCTCAATCTCCGATGCTTTTGCCTCCCTTCCGGCGATTCGTGCGCCCGGATCGATTACACCGCGCGACATTAAAAATGGAAAGCAGACTAGGCACTGTCAATGGCCGCGGAACCGCCTCAGGCAGGCGCCTACACTTCCCTGCGCGAAAAAGATCGCTCGCGGCTTGCTATTTCCATGCCCCAGGCGCGTAGAATAGCAAGCAGAAGGCCGCCCATCATGAATACCCGAAGGCTCCGCCGCATTGCTTTGCTTGCGATCTTTTCCCTTGCGATGGCCGGAGCCGCGCCTGATCTTTCCGCGCAGCAGCAAACTTCACGGCAGGAACACCGGAAAATGCCCGGCGAAAATCCTGGCCAGAATCAAACTATGCCCGGGATGGATTCTGAAGTGCCCGGAATGAACATGGGCCAAGGAGCCAACGGCAAGGACGCGCAG